>NZ_WTYH01000001.1:1885714-2200000 GCF_009827335.1 Aurantiacibacter arachoides
GCACCGGGCGCATGATGCACGAAGTGGCGCATGACGCCGCGCCCGGCAGCGCCATCGCCGTCCTGTCCGGCCCCACGTTCGCGCACGAGGTCGCCGCTGGCCTGCCCTGCGCCGTCACGCTGGCCTGTGGCGGCGGGCAGGCGCAGTGGGATCGGCTCGCCCCGGCCATCGCCCGGCCCGCGCTGCGCCCCTACTACTCGGACGACGTCGTCGGGGCCGAAGTCGGCGGCGCGGTCAAGAACGTGCTCGCCATCGCCTGCGGGGTGGTGGAAGGGCTGCGGCTGGGGCAGAACGCACGCAACGCGCTCATCACCCGTGGCTTTGCCGAGATGCTGCGTTTTGGCGTTGCGCGCGGCGGCAAGGCGGAAACGCTGAACGGCCTGTGCGGCCTCGGCGACCTGGTGCTCACCTGCTCGTCCACCTCCAGCCGCAACTTCTCGCTCGGCAAGGCGCTGGGCGAAGGGATGAGCGCGGCCGAGGCCCTGGCCGACAAGCGCACCGTGGCCGAAGGCGCGCACACCGCCCCCGTCCTCGGCCGCATTGCCGCCGACATGGGGGTGCAGATGCCCATTGTGGAGGCGGTGAACGAACTTCTCGCCGGGCGCCGCGCACGGGACGTGGTCGCCGGCCTGCTCGCCCGCCCGCTGCGACGCGAAGGCCTCGAGGCTTGAGCGAAACCGCGCGCGAAGGGGGCGGGCCGGACGGCGACATAGAGGCGCTGGCGAAAGGCGGGCGCACCAATCTCATCGGCTTCCTGCTGCGCCTCGCCGCACGGCTGCCCTTCCTGTTCATCGCCGGGCGCCTCTACGGCGCGGACGACCTCGGCCGATTTGCCAGCGCACTGGTGGTGGTCGAACTCGTCGCGCTGCTGTGCTCGCTCGGCGAGAAGCGCGGCCTCGCCCAGCGGCTGAGCGACGTCGAGGGCAAGTCCGAGCGGCGCGCCACGACGCTCGTCTACGACGGCATGTTCGTGGCGACGGGACTTTCGGTGCTGGCGGCGCTGGCGTTGTGGTTCTTCCCCGCGCCGCTGTTCCCCAACGGCATGAACGGCCCGCTCGACCGGCTGCTCGTCCTCGCCATTCCGGGCTACGCACTGACCGAGATCGTGCTGGCAGCGCAGGCCTATCGCTATGACATCGCCACCACGGTGCGCGCCCGCGCAGTGGTGGAGCCGTGGACGATCTCGATCCTGGCGGGGGTGTTCTGGTTCGTGCCCGCCATCGCGCATTCAGGCCTCGCCATGGCCTACCTCGCCTCGATCTATGCAGGACTGGCAACGGCACTGTGGACCTTTTTCCGGACCTACGGCCTGCCCCGGGGCTGGCGCCTGCGCCCCGTGGCGCTCGCCCGCATGAGCTGGCGCGCGACGCCGCTGGCGCTGGCCGATGCCATCGAATGGGGCACCCGGCGTGTCGACATCGCCATCCTCGGCATCTACGCCGGACCGACAGCGGTGGGCATCTATTACGTCGCGCAGCAGGTCGCCAGCCTGCCGCAGAAGCTGAAGACCAGCTTCGAGCCCATCCTGGGGCCCGTCATCACCAAGGCCCTGCGCGAGAACGACTATGCCGCCATCGCCCGGCAGGTGTGCCAGGTGGGGTTCTGGATCACCGCCGCGCAGGCGGGCATCGCGCTGGCACTGGGCATCCCGGGCCAGGGGATCATGGGCCTGACAGGGCCGGAGTTCGTCGGCGGCACCGCGGCACTTGCCTTCCTTCTGGCAGCAGAAGTGGTGGCCGCCACCGCCGTCGTCAGCGAGGCGGCGCTGGTCTACGTCGCGCGGGTGCGCAACCTCGCCATCTCTATCGGCGTCATCGCGCTGCAGGCGTTGCTGACGGTGATCGCGATGGAGGTGGTGGACCGCTGGGACTTTGCCACGCAGCAGCGCGCCGATCTCTACCGCGCCGCCGCCGCCGCCGCCGCGCTCATGCTGGCACTGGGGGTCAGCTCGGTGGTCAAGTCGATCCTGCTCTCGCGCATCCTGAAGCAGGGCATCAACAACTGGCGCTGGCCGCTGGTGTGGGCGGCGCTTGCGGCAGTCGTGGTCGGCCAGCTGGTGGTGCGCCTGCCCGAGTGGGCGGAACTGGCGCTGGGTATTCCGCTGATCCTTGGCGTCTACGGCCTGGTGATCTGGCACAAGGGGTTCGGCCCCGAGGATCGCAAGCTGTTCGCCCGGCAGAGCGAAAAGGTCGTCGATCCCGACGCGCCGCCCTCCGGTTCGGCCTGAGCCTTCGTTTCGTCCGCCTTCGCTTCGGCGCCATTCACAAACGGTTCACCGCCGTGACCCTCCAATGATGCATAATATCATGGGGGACAGTATGAGGACTTTCACCAAACCCGCCGGTGTCGCCGCCATCGCTGCACTGCTCGCCAGTCCATCGGGAATGGCATCGGTGCAGGCACGACAAGCCGCGCGCCCCGCCCTTCCCGTTGCCGTCGCGCCGCCGCTTCCCGAGGGTTGCGAACTGCCCTCGCCGCGCGAGAGGGACGAGCGGATTTTCACGCGCAGCCCGGTCCGCAACGCTCCGGTCGGCATGGCTCCCCCGCCCCCGCCCCCTCCGCCCCCTCCGCCTCCGCCTCCCCCACAGGGGGCATCCGCGTCCGCCGCGCCGGTCACCGTCACCGGATCGCGGCTGGGCAACGCCGCCGCCGACACTGCAGGGTCCGAAGTGGCTCCGACCGGCGCCCCTCCCGCCGTGTCCGAAAGCCGCTACCACTGGATCCCTGCCGTCCATGCCCCGGTCGATCCGGGCCGCGAGCGCTATGACGGCGAAGAGGTCGCGCCCGCATTGTGGGCCTACCAGCAACCCGTTTCCACCTTTTCGGTCGATGTCGACACCGGGGCCTACGCCAACGTGCGGCGGTTCCTGTCGAACGGTAACCTGCCGCCCGCCGCCGCCGTGCGGACGGAGGAACTGATCAACTACTTCCGCTACGATTATCCGCTGCCCGAGAACCGCAGCCAGCCCTTCAGCATCACCACCGACATGGCGGTCACGCCGTGGAACGCCGACACCCGCCTGCTGCGCGTGGGCCTGCGCGGATACGATCTGCCGCGTGCTGAGCGGCCGCCGGCCAACCTGGTGTTCCTGCTCGATGTATCGGGCTCGATGGCTTCGCCGGACAAGCTGCCGCTGGTGCAGACGGCCATGGCCATGCTGGCGAGCGAGCTTGGGTCGCAGGACCGCGTGTCCATCGTCGTCTACGCTGGTGCCGCCGGACTGGTGCTTGAACCGACCAACGACGAATGCAGGATCCGCCAGGCCATCGCCGGCCTCAACGCGGGCGGCTCTACCGCAGGCGGCGCGGGCATCCGGCTTGCCTACGATGTCGCGCGCGGCAGCTTCATCGACGATGGCGTCAACCGCGTCATCCTGGCGACCGACGGTGACTTCAATGTCGGCGTGCAAAATCAGGACGCGCTGATCGAACTGATCGAGCAGGAGCGTGACAGCGGCATCACCCTCACCACGCTGGGTTTCGGCACCGGCAACCTCAACGACGCCATGATGGAACAGGTCGCCGACCACGGGAACGGCAACTATTCCTACATCGACTCCGCCTTCGAGGCGAAGAAGGTGCTGTCCGACGAGATGGCCTCCACTCTTTTCACCATCGCCCACGACGTGAAGATCCAGGTCGAATTCAACCCCGCGACCGTCAGCCAGTATCGCCTCATCGGGTACGAGAACCGTGCCCTGCGCGAGGAGGACTTCGCCAACGACGCCGTGGATGCGGGCGATATCGGCGCGGGGCACCAGGTCACCGCGCTGTACGAAATCGTCCCGGCGGGGACACAAGGCTGGATGCGCGAACGGCGCTACGACCGGCCGGCTCCATCCGCTGCCGGGCGGACCGACGAGATGGCCTTCGTGCAACTGCGCTACAAGTTGCCGGGGGAGGATCGTTCGCGCCTCATCCAGCGCCCGGTCGCCACGCGGATGCTGGACCGGGCAAGGGCGCCGCGCGGTGACATGGCCTTTGCCATCGCGGTCGCCGCCTACGGCCAATTGCTGCGGGGGGATACGCTGCTGAACGGTTTCACTCATGCCGACGCGGTGGAACTGGCGGGCGCGCAGGACGGTTACTGGAGGTCCGAGTTCCTCCAGCTTGCCAGCCTGGCCCAGGCAATGGACAGACGCCGACCCTGAAGGCTAGGGGCGGCCCAGCCTCAAAAGGAATTGCCGCCCCATGACCCAATTCATCCAGGACAACCTCGTTTTCATCATCATCGCGGTGGTGGTGGCCACGCTGGTGCTGTGGTGGCTCGTCAACGCATCGCGCAAGACGAAGGTGGAGATAGAGGAACGCGGCGACAGCGAGACGGTCGCGCGCCGCAACCAGGCCCTGATCGACGCGCCGAGCGCCGCCAGCAGCGCCGTGCCCCGCCGCGAAGCGCCGACGACAGAGCGTGACGAGATCGAGGCGGTCGCCCCCGGTCACGTTTCTGCCGCCGCCAATTTCGATTCCACCGCCGCCGCCACCGAACAGGGCGATGCGGAGGCAGGCGCTCCCGGCTCGGCGCGCGAGGCGATCAGGCAGGTGCCGGCGGAACTGGCCAGGAAGCCGGCAGAACCAGCGGCGCCGACTGTCTCTCACGAGGGCGACGACCTGTTGCGCATCAAGGGCGTCGGCCCCAGGATCGTGCCCCTGCTCGCCGAACAGGGCGTTACCCGCCTCGCCCAGATCGCCGCGTGGGACGATGCCGCGATCGACCGGATCGACGCGCAGATGGGCCGCTTCCAGGGCCGCATCCGGCGGGACGAATGGGTGGACCAGGCGCGCCTGCTCGCAGCGGACGACCTGGCCGGTTACGAGGCGCGCTTCGGCAAGCTCTGACGGACGTAGTGACCGCGTCGACAGATCTCCCGGGAACCGCATTGCGCCGATCGCGTAATGTTCGTTACACTTTCGTGGACGGACGGAACGGGAATTATCTATGGCAAGCCAGCCAGTGACGCATCAGCCGCGCGTTCTCGTCGTCGAGGATGAGTTCATCATCGCACTCGACCTGTCGGAAACCGTTCGCGACCTCGGCTATCGCGTCGAGGGGCCTTACGCCAACAAGGGCCACGCGTTCATCGCCATCGACCAGGAAATGCCCGACGTCGCCATTCTCGACGTGATGACGGCGGATGGCGAGGTCTTCCCCTTGGCCGACGCGCTGACCGAGGCAGGCGTGCCGATCATCTTTCATTCCGGCCACATCACCTCGTGCGAGATTGCGCAGCGGTATCCTTCGGCGCAGGCAGCCTCCAAACCGTGTCCCCCCGATCGCCTGATCGCCATGATCGAGACAGCCTGCGGACACGCGCACTAGCGCCGATCCCTCCTTGCCCGGCCTTGCCGCAGTGCCTAGGGCGGTTGCAAAGGAGACCGGATTCATGGCCGCCATGGCAACGTTCGACTGGGCCGACCCTTTCGATCTCGAACACCAGCTTACCGAAGAAGAACGCATGGTGCGCGACGCCGCACACGCGTTCGCGCAGGGCGAACTGCAGCCCCGCGTCATCGCCGCCTATGCGGCGGAAAAGGACGATCCCGAACTGTTCCCCATGATGGGCGCCGCGGGCCTCCTGGGCGTCACCATTCCCGAAGAGTTCGGCGGATCGGGCGCCAGCTATGTCGCCTACGGCCTGGTGGCGCGCGAGATCGAGCGGGTCGACAGCGGCTACCGGTCCATGGCGAGCGTGCAGTCCAGCCTGGTGATGTATCCCATCCACGCCTACGGCTCACCCGAGCAGCACGCCAAATATCTTCCCGGTCTCGCCAGTGGGGCGCTGATCGGCTGCTTTGGTTTGACCGAGCCGGATGCCGGATCGGACCCGGCGGGCATGCGCACCGTCGCCAGAAAGGATGGCGACGGCTATTCCATCAGCGGCGCCAAGACCTGGATTTCCAATGCACCTTTTGCCGATGTCTTCGTGGTCTGGGCCAAGAGCGAGGCGCACGGGGGCAAGGTGCGCGGCTTCGTCCTTGAAAAGGGCATGAAGGGGCTGGAAGCGCCGAAGATCCATGGCAAGCTGTCGCTGCGCGCCAGCACCACCGGCATGATCCAGATGGACGAGGTGAAGCTGCCGGCCGATGCCATCCTGCCCAACGTGGAGGGCATGAAAGGCCCCTTCGGCTGCCTCAATCGCGCACGTTACGGCATTTCGTGGGGCAGCATGGGCGCAGCGGAGTTCTGCTATCACGCGGCGCGGCAATACGGGCTCGACCGGCACCAGTTCGGCGTTCCGCTCGCCTCCAAGCAGCTTTACCAGTTGAAGCTCGCCGACATGGCGACCGAGATCGCGCTCGGCTTGCAGGGCAGCCTGCGCGTCGGTCGACTGATGGACGAAGGCCGGTTCGCGCCGGAGATGATCAGCGTGGTGAAACGCAACAACGTCGGCAAGGCACTGGCGATGGCCCGCATCGCCCGCGACATGCACGGCGGGAACGGAATTTCCGAGGAATATCAGGTCATGCGGCACATGGCGAACCTGGAAACCGTCAACACCTACGAGGGCACCCACGATGTCCACGCGCTGATCCTCGGGCGGGCAATCACGGGCATTTCGGCTTTCTAGGGGTTTGCGCCCCCATGAGGTGCGGCAAATCCGCAACACTCGCGGATTAGAAGTGTTCTGCTCTTCGCAGTCGCGGAACGAAGGACTAGGGCGCGAATTGCGTTACCAGTGCGGGAAGGAAGCAGCCCCCGCTATTTTTGAAGGAACCAAGATGAAGAAACTTCTGCTTACGGCGTCGGTTGCGGCGCTCGCCATTCCGGGGGTTGCGCAAGCTGACCCCTATATCGCCATCAGCGGCGGCGTCGCCACTGCCGAGGACATGGAAAATCGCGGCACGCTGGACGACACCGTCGTCGCCACGACCCGTCCGAGCCGTAACTTCCCGGCGATCGCCGCCGGCACCGAGTACGGCTTCGACACCAATGTCGATCTCGGCTGGAACGCCAACGGCCAGATCGGCTATGCGTTCGACAACGGCTTCCGTATCGAGCTCGACGGTTCGTACGTGACCTACGACATCGACTACCACACGAATGCCTTCGTCGGTGGCACCGCCATCGGCCAGCAGGACGCGGCCATCCTGACGCGCGGCCCGATCACCGGCATTTCTGTCGATAACGCTCTCGCCAACGGCCAGGGCGACGTGGAAACCTACGGCGGCTTCCTCAACGTGCTGTATGATTTCGATCTCGGCGGCGTGACCCCCTATCTGGGTGCTGGTGCTGGCGTCTATGTCATCGACGTTGACTACATCCCCAACGGCACGCTGATCGCCAACGATGCCGACACCACCTTTGCCTATCAGGGCATCGCCGGTGTCTCGGGTGACCTGTCGGACAACGTGCAGCTGTTCGCGGAATACAAGTATCGCGGCCTGTTCGACGAAGCGAACATCCAGGACCGTAACTTCCCGGGCTCGTTCGAGGTCGATTCGACCCAGCATATCGCCGCCCTCGGCGTGCGCTTCATGCTTGGTGGTGACGATGTGGTAGTGGCTCCCCCGCCGCCCCCGCCGCCCCCGCCGCCGCCCCCGCCGCCGCCGCCCCCGCCGCCTCCCCCGCCGCCGGTGCAGCAGTGCAACACGGGCCCCTACATCGTGTTCTTCGATTGGGACCGTTCGGACATCACCCCGGAAGCCGCGACCGTGCTGAACTCGGCCGTGACCTCCTACCGTGACTGCGGCACCGCCCGCGTCATGCTTGCCGGTCACGCCGACCGTTCGGGCAGCACGCAGTACAACGTCGGCCTGTCCGAGCGTCGTAACGCTGCCGTGCGCGACTACATGACCGGCCGTGGCATTCCCGCCGCCCGGATCAACAGCCAGGCGTTCGGCGAATCGCAGCCGCGCGTTGCCACCGCAGACGGTGTGCGCGAGCTGCAGAACCGCCGCGTGGAAGTGACCTACGGTCCCGGTTCGGGCAACTAAGCCCTAACCGCCGCAAGGCAAAAAGATCGGGCCGGGAGAGCAATCTCCCGGCCCTTCTTTTTGCCCTGTTGAGAGGTGACCTGACCTGGAAGTCGCCGGCGACGAAGCATCTCGTGGCACGGATCAAAGCCGCGCGATCCATCGATCAGTTGCTGCCGAAGACCCGCTCTTGCGAAACCCTTCGTGCGTTTCTTGCGCGACAGAGACACGCGGCGGAACCGCCTAGCGGCGCCTGACCGACGTTCCTACCAAGAGTAGAAAGCCTGATTGCCAGGGCAATCTGGTGCCGTTCAAAAAAAGGCGCTCAGCCGTCGACGAGCATCAACGCATCGAGTGCCATCACGCCCTGCCCCGCGGGATAGGCGATGACCGGATTGAGGTCGATTTCGCGGATGCGCGGATTGCCGGTCAACACGCGCCCGACCGTCACGATCAGTTCCGCAAGCGCATCCACGTCGAGCGCGGGCGATCCGCGCCAGCCGGTCAGGAGCGGGGCCTGCCGCAGCGACAGCAAGCCCTGTTTCACCTGCTCCACGCCCAGATCCGGGGTGAACAGCATCACGTCCTTGAGCACTTCCGCGGTCACCCCGCCGAACCCTGCCAGCACGACTGGACCCCACTCGGGATCGTGCTTGCCGCCGACGATCATCTCCGTGCCGCGGGCACCCATGGCTTCCACCAGCATGCCGTCATAGGCGATGCTGGGGTCATATCGATGCAGCGCCTTGGCCATGTCGCGATAGGCCTGGCACAGCGCGCCGGTATCTCCCAGGCCAACGGCTACGCCGCCCGCGTCGGACTTGTGGCTGAGGCGCGCGGACTGTGCCTTGAGGACGACGGGAAAACCCAGGTCGTGTCCGGCGTCCTGCACCGCCGACTGGTCCATCGGCACGAAGCGGCCCTCGGGGAAAGGAATGCCGGCGGCACGCAGCAGCGCCTTTGCGCGGTATTCGGGAACGACGCCGCCTGCCTCCTCCATTCCGGCAAGCACGATCTGGTCACCCGAACGATCCGCCAGGTCGCGCTTGGCGAGATCGGCCAGGCGGGCGATGGCGCGATAGGCGCGTTCGGTGCTGGGGAACCACGGGATGCCCGCCGCGCGCAGATCGGCGATGTAGCCGGGCGGCACGGTCGCGCCTTCGTCCACTCCGGCGAAGATCAGCGGCTTGCCCGCCTTGCCGCCGCCCAGTGCGGCGCGGATGGCGGGAAACTTGATCTCGCTGGTGACTGGGTCGGACTGGATGATGCTGGCGACCACGCTGCCCACCCGCGCATCGTCCAGCAGGGCGCGCAGCAGGTTGGTGTAGATCGCCGGTTCGGAAAGCCCGATCGCGGTGATGTCAGTCGGGTTGGAAACCGGCACGAAGTCCGGCAGCACTGCGCGCAGGGCCGGCGCATTGTCATCGTCGAGGTGCAGCAGGTCCAGCCCCACGTCCTGCGCCAGGTCGAAGGCGAGCCCGCGCAGGGCGCCGCTCTCGCCCAGGATCACCATGTTCGCGCCGGGCAGGCTTTCGCAGGTGACAGCGATCGTGGCGATGTCGGCCAGTTCTTCCAGCGTGTCGGCAAAGATCACGCCCTCGCGAGCCAGCTTGGCGCGCATCAACTTGTAATCGCCGGCCATGGCGCCGGTGTGGGTGGCCGCGCTCGCCAAGGCCTTTTCGCTCTTGCCCGGGTGCAAGAGCACGATGGGCTTGCCCGCCGCGCGCGCGCGCCGGGCGGCGGCGACGAAGGCGGCAGGGCGGCGAAAGGTTTCGACATACATGGCGATGACGTGGGTCGCCGGATCGTCCACCAGCCACTCGACGTAATCCTCCACGCCCGATGCCGCCTCGTTGCCGGTGGAAACGGAGGTGGACACATAGCATCCGCGCGGGTGAAGCGTGGTGGACAGCACGGCCGCCAGCGCACCTGACTGGCTGGCGATGCCGATGGCGCGCGCGGTCGTGCCGTCTTCTCGGACGGGCGGCGTGATCATGTTGGTCTCGACAAAGGTCAGCGGGATTCGCTCGACGAAATTCGTGCAGCCGAGGCAATTGGGCCCTTCGATAATCATGCCGTGGTCGGCAGCGATGCGCGCCAGCTCAGCCTGGTCCTTTGCGCCGTCCTCGCCCGCCTCGGAAAACCCGGCGGCATAGATCACCGCCGCGCCGCAGCCCTTTTGCGCCAGCTGGCGCACAGTATCGACCACGAAGGCGCGCGGGATCGCCAGGACCGCGCAATCGACACCGTCGGGCAGGTCGGCCACGTCCTTCACCACTGCCAACCCCTGCAACACGTCGCGCTTGGGATTGACCGGGTAGATCGCCCCTTCGAACTCGTACTGCACGAGGTTGTTGAGCAAGGTGCAGCCGAGCGCCCCGTGGCGGTCGGACGCGCCGATCACCGCAACCGATTTGGGGCGCAGCAGCCGGTCGATCTGGGCATTGGTGAAACGGCGCGCGGTGGTCATGGTCAGTTGCCCAGCTTGCTCTTGTCGAAAGCGCCAAGGCCCGGCTTGTAGGTCTTGTCGTCGAGGAACTGCTTGGTCGCTTCCTTGCGGGTTTCCCAGCCGCCGAAATCGTTCAGCGCCTCCTGCGCGCGGATCAGGTAGTCCTCGGCGTTGTCGTAGGTCATCTCGCGCACGCGGCGCACGGCCCACTTGGTGGCGCGCAGGGCGTGGCTGTCCTTTCTCTTGAGCACGTCGGCGACGGCCTGCACGCGGGGGCGCAACTGGTCGGCTGGCAGGCTTTCGTTGACCATGCCCTTGGCCGCGGCCTCGGGGCCGGACAGGTTCTCGCCCATCATGGCGTGATACATGGCATCGCGGAAATTCAGCAGCTCGGCCGCCACCTTCGACGCGCCGCCACCGGGCAGGATGGCCCAGTTGATTTCGGAAAGGCCGAACTGCGCGTCGTCCGAACAGAACGCCAGGTCGCAGGCGAACAGCGGTCCGTAGGCACCGCCGAAGCACCAGCCGTTGATCATGGCGATGGTGGGCTTTTCGTACCAGCGCAGGCGTTCCCACCAGCCATAGGCCTCCCGCTGATGCTGGCGGGTCTTGTGCAGGCCCTCCTGCTCGGCGGCGCGGAAATACTCGAGCAGGTCCATGCCAGCGGAGAAGGCTTCACCTTCGCCGGTGAGGACGAGCACCTGCACATCGTCGCGGAATTCCAGGTCCTCCAGCACTTTCAGCATCTGGCGGTTGAGCTTGGGGCTCATGCAGTTGCGCTTGTCGGGGCGATTGAAGGAGACCCACGCCACGCCATCAACGATGTCGTAGGCCACGGTATCTTCCTGCGGGCGGGGATCGGGCTGCGAGGGGCCCTTGGCAGGCTGGCTCATTCGGGGTTCTCCTGTTCTGCCCGAGTCTGCCGGGCTATCGTGGCCACTGATGTACTTTCGCGGATTGTTATAATCAACAACAATTGCTACGAAGCGCCATGGACGACCCTCTTGCCCGCTATCCAGGATATGCCTTGCGCCGCGCCGCGACGGCTGCGGGCAATGCGCTGAACAAGCGGCTGGCGGCGCAGGGCCTGCGCCAGTCCTCGGTCTCGGTCCTGCTGCTGCTCGCCGCCCATCCGGGCATCACGGCCAGCGCGCTTGGCCGTAAGCTGGATATCCAGCGCGCCAACATGGTGCCGTTGCTGAAGCGGCTGGAACAGGCCGACCTGATCGAACGCCGCGCCATCGACGGCAAGTCGCAAGGGCTCGCCCTGACGCAGCACGGCGCCGCCGTGTGCAACGAGGCGCGCACCATCGTGGAGACGTTCGAGAGCGATCTCATGGCACGCGTCCCGCCCGAACATCGCCCGCACCTTTTGCCTGCACTGAACGCCCTGTGGCACTGAACGTCATGTGGCACTGAACGCCTTGTGGCTCTGAACGAAAGGCTTACCCTCCTCCCATGCCCCGCACTCGCCTCTATTCGCTCGACGAGCTTGACGACATCCCCGGCACCAAGGTGTTCCGTGCCCGCGCCAGCCGCGAGGCCTATCACCTGCACAAGTTCTGCATGAGCCTGATGAAGCCGGAAAACCGCGAAGCCTTCAAGGCGGACGAGCGCGGTTACATCGACCGGTATCGCATGAGCGACGAACAGAAGGCGGCCGTGGCGGCGCGCGATCTCAGCAAGCTGATCGAGCTTGGCGGAAACATGTATTTCCTGGTCAAGATCGCCAGCACCGACGGATGGAGCGCGCAAAAGGCGGTCAGTTCCATGTCCGGCATGAGCGCGGAGGAATACGCGCAGATGATGCTCGATGGCGGCCGCTCGCCCGAGGGTCTGCGGTCCAAGCGGGAGGGGAACTGACATGGCCCGCATAACCGCCGGCATCGCCACCAGCCACGTGCCCGCCATCGGCGCCGCGATCGACCATGGCAAGCAGCGCGACCTGTACTGGGCGCCGGTCTTCCAGGGCTACGAATTCGTCAAGGAATGGGTCAAGTCGAACACCCCCGACGTGGTCATCCTGATCTACAACGACCACGCCTCTGCGCTGATGCTGGACATCGTGCCGACGTTCGCGATGGGGTTTGCGGAAGAATTCCTGCCCGCCGACGAAGGCTGGGGACGGCGTCCGGTGCCGACCGTCTACAACCACCTGGATCTGGCCGCGCATGTGGCCGAACAGCTGGTGATCGACGAATTCGACATCACCCTCATCAACGAGATGGACGTCGACCACGGCTTGACCGTGCCGCTCAGCCTGGTGTTCGGCCAGGTCGAGGAATGGCCGTGCAAGGTCATCCCCATCATCGTCAACGTGACGCAGTTCCCCACCCCCAGCGGAGAGCGCTGCTGGAAGCTGGGCGAGGCGATCCGCAATGCGGTAAAGACCTTCCCGGAGGATCTGAACGTGCAGGTCTGGGGCACCGGCGGCATGAGCCACCAGTTGCAGGGCACGCGCGCCGGCCTCATCAACGAGGAATTCGACCGCCGCTTCATCGACCTGCTGGCGCACGAGCCGGAAGAACTGATCCCCATCACCCGCCTGGAATACCTGCGCGAGGCCGGCACCGAGGGTATCGAGCTCATCATGTGGCTGATCATGCGCGCGGCGCTGGGATACGGCGTGGAGGAAAAGAAGCGCTTCTACCGTGTGCCGGCAAGCAACACCGCGGTTGGGCACGTGGTCTACGAGACGAAGAGCTGACAACCTGCCGAGCGAGGCGACACGGTCGGATGCGACAGGCTCAGCCGCAGCGGTGCGCTGTCAGCCAGGGCACGATCAGGCGGCGAGCGGCAAGCGTTCCGGGTCGTCGTCATCATTGGCGGGCGTGCGAACGGCACACGCCGCGGCGCTTCTCTTGCGCCGAGCCCGCGCCTGCGGCAACCGCATGACCATGGCGACATGGCTCGTCACGGTCTTGACCTGCTTCCACGCCGATACCGCCAATGTGACAATCACGGCATCGCAGTAGATCGCCAGCTCCATCGCATAGGCGGCAAAGAACTCCGGCCCTAGAATGGCGATGAATTCGCTGCCGGAAAGCACCACGGGTATCAGGATTAAGGCGTAGATCAGGTGATGGCTGCGGAACTTCGCCAGGGCAGAGACAGGCCGCTCCACCAGTTCGTGATGACACATCTGCGCAAACGATGTTGCGGGCGCCGCCAGCATGGCGATGAGGACGACGAGCAGGAAGCCGGTGAATGCGATCATCGGCACACGATAGCGTCGCAGCTTTGTAATGGAAGCGCCCCCTTCGGCTCCATCCGCGGCGGACAGATCATTCCCCGCTTGCCAGTCGAGACGATAGCGCGGTAATTCATCCCATGGCTGCCCTGCCCAAAGACGACCAAAGCTGGAGCTCGGATGGCCTCGCTCGTCCCGAGGCCATCAGCCAGTGGCGCGAATGGGCGGAGTCGACGATTGCGCCGATCGAGGTGGAAGTCTTCGATCCGGCAGGCTTTGCGGCCCGTTGGGTCGCCCATGGTCTGGGCCAGTTGCGGCTGCTGCACCTGCACGCCCCCGCACAGCGCGTGACGCGCAACGCGGCGGAAGGCAGCGCGGGCCGGGCCACCCCGTCGATCCACCTCATCTATCCCCGGTCCGGCGCGCTCAAATCGGCCATGGGCGGACGCCGTTTCGACCTGCGGCCCGGCCAGGTCGCTATGCTGGAAAATACCTGGTACTATCAGTTCGACGTCGCCACGCCGCACGAATGCATCGTCGTGATGATGCCGCAGACGTGGCTGGAAAAGCACCTCCCCGATCCGCTGGCGCTGCTGTCGCAGCCCATCGACGTGAGCGCGGGCTGGGGCGCGCCGCTTGGCGCATTGCTGGAAACCATCGCGGACGGGCTGGACCGCGCCCCCTTGCCGCGCCCGCTGATCGCGGAGCAGCTGGGCAGCCTGCTGGCATTGGCGACGGGCTTTCACGAACCTGCGGAAACCACGCGCCATCGCGGCCAGCTGGCGCGCCGGATCCTGCGGCGGATCGAGGGCGATTACACGGACCCCGACCTCAGCCCAGAGCGCGTGGCGGCCGATTGCGGCATTTCCAAACGCTACCTGCAAACCCTCCTCGCTGGCAGTGGCACCAGCTTCGTGCAGGAGCTCAACGCCATGCGGCTGGACCGGGCAAGCGACCTGCTGATCGACCCCCGTGCGCGGTCGCTGTCGGTGGCCGACATCGCCTATCGCACCGGCTTCCTCGATCCGGGCTATTTCACCCGGCTGTTCCGTAAGCGGTTCGGCATGACGCCGAGCCAATGGCGCGGCGGCCACACCCACACTTTTGAGGAGCAGGTATGAAGTTCGGCCTCGCGCTGGGTTTGCTGTTGATCGTTGCACTGGCGCTTTCGGCAGCATGCTCTCCGCTCACCACCTTCAACGCGCTCGCCCCGCGCGATCCGGGCGCTGATCAGGTGGCGCAGGGCGTGGCCTATGGCCCGGGCGAAAGGCAGATGCTCGATGTCTACGCGCCGGAAGGCGCTGTTCCCACCATCGGTGCGCCGGTCGTGGTGTTCTTCTACGGCGGCAGCTGGAATTCGGGCACGCGGCGCGGTTACGATTTCGTCGGTCAGGCGCTCGCCTCGCGCGGGTTCGTCACGGTGGTGCCCGATTATAGACTGGTGCCCGACGTGCGCTATCCCGCCTTCGTGGAAGATGGCGCGGCGGCGATTCGCTGGGCCCGCGCCAACGTGGCGCAATACGGCGGCGATCCCGATCGCATCGTGCTGATGGGCCATTCGGCAGGCGGCTACATCGCCGCGATGCTGGCGGTGGACGATCGCTGGCTGGGGGCCGATCGCGCCGCCGTGCGCGGTCTGGTGGGGCTTGCCGGGCCATACGATTTCGCGCCCTTCGATCCCGGCGCGGCGCAGGAGGCGTTCGGCCAGTGGCCAGATCCTGCCGAGACGCAGCCCGTCACCTGGGCCGGCGCCGGGGATCCGCCCGCGCTGCTGCTGACCGGTGCTGACGATCAGACCGTTCGCCCGCGCAACTCGCACGCGCTGGCGCAGCGGTTGCGGGCGGCTGGTGTTCTTGCCGAAGTCCGCGAGTACGAGGGTGTTGGCCATATCAACATCCTCCTCTCGCTGTCCCGCCCCTTGCGCGGACGGGCCACCACGCTGGACGATGCGAGTGCCTTTATCCGCTCGGTCGCGGGGCCAGGGTGACCGCGGCGATGGCCGGGCCACCGACGAACTGCCGCCTTGGCTAGGCTTGGCTTCAGTGTCGAGGAACTGCTGCCGATGGCGCGCGGCGGCGGGGCTCTGCGGATGGGCCTCGTCGCGCTTGGCGAGGACGAGTGGCTCCAGCCAGACCCCGATCTGGCCGCGCGCAAGACTGCCTTCGACGCCCATCCCGATAGCGTGCAGCTAACTCCGCTGGCCCGGGCTGCCGGCGAGGAACTGGCGGCGATGCTGGGCGTCGCCGGCGGACTGTTAGGCGCGGCGCGTTCGGCGTGGGAGGACATGTGCCTGCTTCTCCCCTGCGCCGAGGCGCCCGACATTTCGCCCTACCGGCTCGTCGGCGCGGCGGTGGGTTTTCCCACGGACTGGCATCCGGCGCAGAAGATCGGGCTGCCGCTGGTCGCCCTCCACGCACCGATCGACGGCTACGCCCGGCAGCTCGCCACCGGGGTGGATCATTTCATGGCGCAGCTCAGGCCCGGGCGCATCTTCGGGCGGTGCAACTGGTTCGTGAGCCCGACACCCGCCCTGCGCTGGATCGACACCGACCCGCCTGAGGCAACCTTTGCCCATGTGACGGCAGACAACGCGGGCGAGACGCTGTTCGTGCGCTGCGAGCGGCAGACGCTGCGCCGCCTGCCCCAGACGCGCGCCATCGTGTTCACCATCGGGGTCTACGTCACGCCGCTGGGCGCGCTGTCTGGCGCAAACGTGGCCCGGCTCGACGCCTCGCTCAAGACCATCCCCGAGCCCGAGGCGCTGCGCAGGGGCGCGGCCTGCTTTGCCGCGCAGGTGAGCGCCTATGCCTCGCGCCGGGCGAGCACCTTCGCGGCGATTTGAAGGTCTTGCGGTCGGTCGACGTCGAGCAGAGTCCCTTGCGACGCAGTGACCAGTCGCAGGTCGTCCAGCCGCGCCAGCACCGGCCCCGCCCCGCCTTCTCCAGCCAGTTCGGTCAGCGGCCCTAGCAGCGCCCTTGGCACGAAGGCCGGGACGCCTGCCCGCAGACCGTGGGCCGTCGCAGCAGCAGCGCCGCCAGAGAGCAAGTCACGCAAATGAGCAGGTTCGATCAACGGCATATCGGCGAGCAGGATCAACAAGTCGGCCCCCTCAGCCAGCGCCCGCCGGGCAGCGAGCGCCACGCTCGTACCCAGACCTTCTGCGGCATCGGGGTTGATGATGACCTTCCAGCCGCCCGCCTCTGTCGCAAAGGCAGGCGGATCGGGTGGCACCACGATGACGCCCGCCTCCAGACCAGCTCTGGCCACCGCGCTAATCGCCCACGCGCCCACCCGCTTCCCCGCACATTCGGCATCCAGCTTGCCACCGCCGAAGCGCGTGGCCGAGCCTGCGGCGAGCACGGCGACCAGCGGCGCCTCCCGCGCTGCGTCAGCGGCCATGATGGTGCGGATGGCGCAGTTCGTATTCGCCCGCGATGGCGGCGAGCACGGACAGGGCGAGGCCCGCAGGCTCGCGGCTGTGCAGCACGGTTCCAATCGGGCTGGCTATCCGCGCAACCTGCCGCGGGTCGAAGCCAGCCGCGACCAGCGCCGCTTCGCGTGCCGCGCGCGCCGGGGCACCGCCCTGCGCGCCGATGAAGAACGCCGGCGTGGCAAGCGCCCATTCCAGGATCGCGCGTTCCCATTCGTGATCGTGGAACAGCAGAGCGATCGCGGTCCAGCGGTCGGCCACAAGGTGTTCGGGCCGTGACCCCAGGGCCAGCGAACCCTCGTCGCGGGAATGCGTTTCCACCGCCAGACCCGCTTGCGTCCCCACGTGCGCCATTGCCGCCAGTTCCGGCCCTTCGCCGAACAGCACCAGCCGCAGTTGCGGGACGTAACGACGCGTCGCCAGTGGCGAGACGGCCGGCAGCGCCAGCCGCGCTTCGCCCCGTGCCTCGATCAACGCCAGCGCCTCGCGTGCCGCCGCGCGATCGGGTGCGGGATCGATCAGGATATCCAGCCCGCCCCCGCACGGCAGGCGAAAGTCGATTTTCGGTGAGCCTGCGCCGTAACGCAGCACCCTTGGCTCTGTCCCCCGCGCCATTTCGCTTGCCAGCTCCCGCTCCAGGCAGCCGTCGGCAAGGCTTCCCGCCACGCTGCCATCCGGCAGCACGGCAAGCTGCGCGCCGAGACGGCGGGAGAAGCTGCCGTTGATATTCACGATGGTGCAAAGGCCGGTGCGGCCCCCGGCATTCTCGTCACGGGCAACGGCACGCAGGGCGGAAAGATCGTCGGCGAAGGGTAGCGTCACCCGGCCGCAGTGGCCTATTGCTGGTCCGGCGGCAAGTTCATGATCAGCGGCGCTTCCTCTCCGCGCAGTTCCGCCATCGCGACACGCAGGTTGATCCGCGCACGGCTGCGCGGCGTGCCGCCGTATTGCAGGCCGGGCAGTGCCTGGTCGCCCATGAACACCGCAAAGCTGGGCGTGTCATTCAGGCGGGCCATGGCATCGTCCTCGCTCCCGCCGGTCTGCGCCGTCGTTTCCGCGATCTGGACGAGGCCACGGTTGAAGGTGATCCAGCTCAGGAACTCGTCACGACCGCGCACGTCGCCGTGGCCGGTGATGACCCGTTCGGCGCCGGGAATGGCGTAATAGGCGGCGGTCGCGGTGGTCGGCAAAGCCAGCATCGACCCGCCCGAACCCGGATCGATCAGCGGGCTCATATGCCAGGCATAGATATCGCCCGCCATCATCACGCGGTCTGCGGGGAAATAGACAAAGGCGTCGCCATCGGTGTGGCCGGCGCCGAACCAGTACAGCTCGATCCGGTCGTCGCCCTCGCCAATGGCGCGAAAGGTCGTGAAGGTCGTGTCGACCCGGCTCGGCGGAAACGGCCCGCCGCCTGCGCGCATGCGGGTGGCCGTGTTGGCCTGCGCCACGACCTCTACGCCCGCATCATCTGCGAAGAAGCCGTTGGAGCCGACGTGATCGGGGTGGGAATGGGTGTTGATGACCATGCCGATCGGCAGATCGGTGATGGATCGCACCTGTTCGAGGATGCCCTCGCCCTGCCCCGGGATCTTGGTATCGACCAGAACCACGTCTGAATCCCGGACAAAAACAACAGTGTTGCCGCCCGAGCCTTCGATCTTCCAGACGTTCTGGGACACCTGCTCGATCGGCTCGATGCCTGGCAAACCCTGGGCCACCACGGCGGAAACCGCCCCGCCCGCCAGCAGGATACCTGAAAGAATCGCCAGTCGCCTCATGCCTCACACGCTCCCCATCGAAAGGACTCTGTCAACGAACCAGTACAGTCCCGCGGCCACGACCGCAAGCGAGCCTCCTCTGGCGATCCACATCGCCAGCCGCGCATCGCGCCGCCGGATCGCCGCCAGGGCCAGCGCCACGGGCACCACGATGGCAAGCTGACCGATCTCGACACCAAGATTGAAGGCCAGCAGCGAGACCGCGAGGTTACCCGGCGGCAGGCCGAAGTCACGCAGTACGAAGGCGAAGCCGAACCCGTGGATGAGGCCGAACAGGACCGCGAACCACGGCCGCAGATCGCGGTCGGCCTGCTTGCGCAGCAGGTTGTCCGCCCCGACCACCACGATGGTCAGCGCGATCAGCGGCTCCACCAGCCATTCCGGCGGCGAAAGCGTGCCCGTGGCCGCCAGTGCCAGCGTCACCGAATGGCCGAGGGTAAAGGCGGTGACGATCAGCGCCAGCCGCCGCACGCTGCCGCCGAGCAGGATAAGGCCGATCACGAACAGCACGTGGTCCGGCCCGATCAGCACGTGCCAGGCCCCGCTGGGGATAAAGGTGCCGGCGACCGCCCAGGCGCCAGCCGCGGTGCCGGCGTAATTGACCTGCGGGGGCGTGTCGGCGGACAGCATGAACTGCTGCACGATCGCTCCGCCCTCGCGGATCGTCACGAAGGTCTGGTGATCGGGCACCTGCGCAAACAACGCCACGGCGAGATGCAGGGCAGCGGGCGGCGGGCCCAGGGCATGGAACCGCAGCTTCATGTCCGCGCCCTCCCCGACGATGGTATACCCATCGCTTGCCAGCGCCAGAGGCTGATCCGCCGCGCCGGTCAACCGCAACCCGGCTGCAAGGAACGGGCGCACCGGACTGTCTTGTGCATCCAATACGCCGCTGTCGACCATATCGCGCGCTTCGTCGAAACCCAGTTCTGCGGCGAGCATGTCGGCGTGCACCGTCAGCGTGCCGTAGATGCGATCGCCACCGCGTTCGAGTTCGAGGTAACTGATCGGCACGTCATGAGCGTTCGCCGCGGGGGGCAGAACCGCGGCGAGCAGGACCAGGGCGGCGCCAAGGAGACGGGACAGGGGAGGGATGACAGATTGTTGCGCCAAGGTAACTCCGGGAGAAAGCCTGTCTACAGTTCGGGCGAGGCGGTTGGAACATACCTCTGTGCGGTCTATGCCTGACATCGCAATGTGGGGGTTGCCGGGGTGAGGGACGGTTTGCATCGATTGGTCTGGCCCGCAAGGGCGCGCGGTCTGCTGCTGGCAGCTGGCGCGACAATGCTTGCCGGTTGCGCGACAACGGCGGTCGAGGTGGCACAGCCCACTCTTCCCGTGCCGGCCGACTGGGCACAAACCGACGTTCCGCCCATCTCCACCGACCTGACCCGGTACTGGACCTTGCTCGGCGATCCGCTGCTGACCCGCTATGTCGAGCAGGCGATCGTGCAGAACCGCGACCTTGCCGTCAGCGCCGCCCGGATCGACCAGGCCCGCGCTTCGCTGGTGCAGGCGCGGGCGGGCTACCTGCCCTCTGTCGGCGCGACGGGCGGTTTGAACCGCGATGTCGGCAGTCGCGGGCGGGACGGCGTGCAGTTCCAGGTCGGTGCCGACGCGCAGTGGGAACTTGACCTGTTCGGCCAGATTTCGGGCGGTGTCGCGGCGGCGAGGGGCGACCTGGCCGCTTCGGGCTATTCGCTTGCCGACCTGCAACGGCTTATCGTGGGCCAGGTGGCCATCGCCACGATAAACGGCCGTGCCACGGCGGAACAGCTCGCCATCGCGCGAAGCACCCTGGCCTTCCAGGAGGACAACCTGCAGATCGCCCGCTGGCGCAACCAGGCGGGGCTCGTCTCCAGCCTGGATGTCGAACAGGCCCGCGCCCAGCGCGCCCAGACCGCCGCGACCATCCCCGCGCTCGAAAGCAGCCTTGCCAGCACCGCCAACGCCATCTCGACCCTGATCGGAGAGGCGCCGGGCCCGGTGCTGGAAGCGCTGGCCTTCGATGCGCCGGCGCCTGTGCCGGAACCGCCGCTGCTTGCCGGGTTCGAAGCCCCGGCCGAGGTGCTGTTCCGCCGGCCTGATGTCCGCGCGGCAGAGGCGAACCTCGTCGCCAGCAGCGCGCGCATCGGTGTCGCCCGGGCGCAATTGCTGCCTTTGGCGCGGCTTTCGGGTTCGTTCGGCACCGGCCAGGCGGGGCTTGGCAGCGTGTTCGATTTTCTCGCCGGAAACCTGTTTGCAGGCGTCACCCAGCTGATCTTCGATGGCGGGCGCACCGCCGCGCAGGTCGACAGTGCCGAGGCCGCCGCGCAAGGCGCGCTGGCGCAGTGGGAGCAGACGATCCTCGGCGCGCTGGAGGATGTCGAGAGCGCCGCCGTCGACCAGCGCACTGCGGCGACGCGGGTGGAGCTCAACGAAGAAGGCGTCGATGCCGCCGCCAACTCGGTGCTGCTGGCCCGCAGTTCCTACGAAGCGGGCCTCACCGACTTTCGCAACCTGCTGACCAGCGAGAACCAGTTGCTGTCCGCCCGCAACAGCCTGGTTGCTGCCAGGGCCGACCGCGCCACCGCCTTCGTCCGCCTGACCCAGGCGCTGGGCGGCGGATGGGACCTGGCCGCCTACGATTATCCCCTCCCCGCCTTTGGCCGACCGACCCCGGCCCGTGACGCAGACAGCCTCGACAGGACCGCGCAATGAGCGAGACCATCGCCACAACGACGACGACCACCACGCCCGACGGCGATACCGATATCGAGACCTATCTCGATGCCGGCGGGCCGAAGAAATGGTACAGGCGCAAGCGCGTGTGGCTGGGGCTGTTGCTGCTGATCGCGCTGGCGGCGCTGACCTACACCTGCACGCGTGACGCGCCGCCGCCCGATTACATCACCGCCGAGGTGGAACAGCGCAGCCTCGACCTGACCGTCACCGCCACCGGCGCGCTCCGCCCCACCAACCAGGTCGAGGTCGGTTCCGAAGTGTCCGGCAAGATCGACCGGATCATGGTGGACGTGAACGACCAGGTTGCGCGCGGGCAGATCTTGGCGGTCATCAACACCGACGTGATCGACGACCAGATCACCCAGGGCCGCGCAAACCTCGATGCCGCGCGGGCCCAAGTGGCACAGGCGCAGGCGACGCTGGATGCCGACATCGCGCAGCTGCGCCGGTTGCAGGACGTGCAGCGCTTGTCGGGCGGGCGCGTGCCGGCGCAGGCGGAACTGGAACAGGCCGAGGCTTCCGTGCGCCGCGGGCAGGCAAGCGTCGCCGCGGCGCGGGCCAACGTCGTCGCCTCGCAGGCGCAATTGTCCACCGCGCAGACCAACCGCAACCGTGCCGTCGTCCGCTCTCCCGTATCGGGCGTCGTGCTGGCACGCCAGGTGGAGCCGGGGCAGACCGTTGCCGCCAGCTTCAACACGCCCACGCTGTTCGTTATCGCGGAAAACCTGTCGACCATGCAGCTGCGCGTCGATCTGGACGAGGCGGACGTGGGCCAGGTCGATCCCGGCCAGCGCGCCACCTTTACCGTCGATGCCTACCCCGGCCGCCGCTTTCCCGCCACGGTCGAGCGGGTCGATCTGGGATCGAATACCACCGCGCTCGGCCAGCAGGCGCAGGCCCAGGCCTCGCAGCAGGTCGTGAGCTACGAAGCGCGCCTCAACGTCACCAATACAGAGGGTCTGCTGCGCCCCGGCATGACCGCCACCGCCACCATCGCCACCCAAAGCACCGGGCGCGCCATGCTGGTGCCCAACGGCGCCCTGCGGTTCGAACCCGAGGCCGAGGAGGAGGAAGGCGGCATGTTCGGCCAGCAGAACTTCGGCCTGGAGGAGGAGAGCGAGGCCACCATCGGCGTCGGCAGCCGGCAGCAGGTTCACGTCGTGGAAGCCGACGGCTCGCTGCGCGCGATCGAAGTCGTCACCGGCCAGAGCGACGGGCGCATGACCGTGGTCACCTCCGCCGAGCTGGAGCCGGGGATGAATGTCGTCACTGGCCTGCGCGCGGCCGGGCAATAGGCCGCACGATGGCCACTCGCCCCCTCACCGAGGCCGAATTGCAGGAACGCGCGCGCGCGGAAGGGGCGCTGATCCAGCTCGAAGGGATTACCAAGACCTTTGGCAGCGGAGCGGCGGCGTTCCAGGCGCTGAAGGGCGTCGACCTCGCCATCGACCGCGGCGATTTCGTGGCCGTCATGGGGCCGTCGGGTTCGGGCAAGTCGACCACGATGAATATCCTGGGCTGTCTCGACGTGCCGACCGGCGGCGTGTTCCGCTTTCGCGGGGTGGAGGTGCAGGCCCTCAGCCGGGATCAGCGCAGCCTGCTGCGCCGCCGATACCTCGGCTTCGTGTTCCAGGGCTTTAACCTGCTGGCGCGCACCACCGCGCTGGAGAACGTCGAATTGCCGCTGCTCTATCGGGGGGAGAAGAAGAAGGCGCGTCGCGAGGCGGCGGAACGCTCGCTCGACAAGGTCGGGTTGCTGCCGTGGGCGGACCATACCCCCGCAGAACTTTCGGGCGGCCAGCAGCAGCGCGTCGCCATCGCCCGCGCCCTGGTGACCGAACCCGACGTGCTGCTGGCGGACGAGCCGACCGGCAATCTGGATACCGAGCGCAGCATCGAGATCATGGAACTGCTCACCGATCTCAACAAGACCGGCATCACCGTGCTGATGGTCACCCACGAGACCGAGATGGCGCAATACGCCAAGACCATCGTGCATTTCCGCGATGGACTGGTGGAACGCACAGAGCGCGGGCACAGGTCCGGCGCCCCGCTGGAGGCGCACCGCTGATGTTCGGCATGATCGGCACCACCATGCTGCTCGCCGTGCGGGAAATCAGGCGGCACCTGCTGCGCAGTTTCCTGACGACGCTGGGCATCATCATCGGCGTCGCCGCGGTCATCACCATGGTGACGCTGGGCCAGGGCCTGACGGCCGACGTGCAGGAAGACATTGCCGGCCTCGGCTCCAACGTCTTCATCGTGTTCCCGCAGACGAACGAACCGGGCACCCAGCCCCCGCCGTTCGACGATGCCGATATCCGCGCCGTGGAGCGGCAGATCGCCGGGGTGACGGATGCAGCCGGCTCCGCCACCGCCAGCGCGCGCGCCTTTCACAACGGGCAGGACTGGCAGACCAGCGTGCAGGGCGGCGATCCGGAATTCTTCGATGCGCAGTCGATCGACGTGGTCGAAGGTCGCGGCTTCTCCGATGCCGAGGTCGCGCGCGGTGATGCAGTCTGCATCGTCGGCCTGAAGATCGTGGAGGAAATCTTCCTGGAGGACGAGGTGCTGGGCGAGGAGATGCGGCTCGGCAACGTGTCCTGCCGCGTCGTGGGCGTGATCGACGAACGATCGAACGCGGTGGGCGGCGGCAACGATGCCAACGACATCGTCTTCATGCCGCTGAAAACGGTGCAGCGTCGCTTCCTCGGCAACACCAACGTGCAGTTCTTCGTGGTCAAATACGACGATGCCTACACCCCTGCATCCATCCAGGCGCAGCTCATCGCCCTGATGCGGGAGCGGCGGGTGATCCAGGAAGGGGAAAGCAACAATTTCAACATCATCGACACCGGTGAGATCAACGATACCGTCGGTCAGGTGACCGGCGCGATGACCGCCGTGGTGACCGTGATCGCCGCGATCAGCCTGCTGGTGGGCGGCATCGGCATCATGAACATCATGCTGGTTTCGGTGACCGAGCGCACCCGGGAAATCGGTATCCGCCTCGCCATCGGCGCCCTGGCCAAGGAAGTGCGGCTGCAGTTCCTGACGGAGGCCGTGGTGCTGTGCTGCTTTGGCGGGATAATCGGCATCCTGCTGGCGCTCGGCCTGTCGATCGCGCTGGCGGGCGCGATCGACCTGCCGTTCCTGTTCAATCCCACGCTGAACGTCGTCGCCTTCATGTTCAGTGCGGTGATGGGGATCATCTTCGGCTATTATCCGGCGCACCGGGCGAGCAAGCTCGACCCGATCGACGCGCTGCGGCACGAATAGGGGCGGCACTCAGGCCGTATCGACCAGGACCACCTCGGCATCGTCCAAAGCCTTGACGCGCAGCATAGCGATATCGGCAATGGCCACGCCGTCACGCGCCTCGGCGATCTCGCCATCGATCTCCACCCGGCCCGTCGCGGGTACGAGGTAGCCCTTGCGCCCGCCAAGGTCGTATTCCACCGTTTCGCCCGCCGCGATGGTGGCGCCCAGCACGCGCGCGTCGGCGTTGATCCGCAGCGCCTCGACGTCCCCGTCACGGCCACTCGCAAGCACGTCAAAGCGACCGGCGCGCCCGTCCTTGGGAAAGGTCTTGGTGCCCCAGCTCGGCTGATGACCGCCGCGATCGGGAAGAATCCACAACTGGAACGAGTGCGTATCCTCGTCATCGACGTTGTATTCGGCATGGGTAATGCCGGTGCCCGCGCTCATCACCTGCACGTCGCCCGCCTCCGTCCGGCCCAGGTTGCCGAGCGAGTCCTTGTGCGTGATCGCGCCCTTCCGCACGTAGGTGATAATTTCCATATCGCTGTGCGGATGCGGCGGGAAACCGCTCTTCGCGGCGATGATGTCGTCGTTCCACACCCTGAGCTTGCCCCAATGGACGCGCGCGGGATCGTGGTACCCGGCGAACGAAAAATGGAAATTGGCATCGAGCCAGCCGTGGTTGGCCTTGCCCAGACTGTCGAATTTGCGGACCTCGATCATGGCGTATCTCCTTTGCCCAGCAAGATGGGGCGCGCGCCCAGCCGCGCAATGCGGGCGGTTCTTGATGCGGCCAAAGCCTGGCTATCGCCGCGCGCGATAGCCCAGCGGATAGAGCGGATCGGCGCTGTCGGCCGCCGTGCCCGGGCGCTGCGCCTCGACCGCCTCCATGCTGCGTGGCAGTTCGAACGGCAGACGGCCTTCGGGCCGGGTGCGGCCCCTCAGCACGTCCATCAACGCGTGGTCCGACGCGCCGAAGCTGGCGAGCACGGTGTCTGCGTGGATCGTGAGAGGAGTCAGGACAGCGGGCCGATCGAGCTGCACATCGACCACCAGCGGCAAGCCCGCTGGCAGGTTGCTGGCAAAGGCGAGCGCCGGATGATTTGCGGGAAAGGCAAGGCTGCCCTCCTGGTGGAGTGAGCCGAACATATAGCCGGGATGCAGCAGTTCGAACGGACTGCGCGTGCGCAGAATCGCCGCGTCCGCTGCCCGCGCATCGGTGACAGGCACGAAGCCCGCCGCCCGCGCCGCTTCCGGATCGACGCCCGACAGCAGCACCCGGCTCCCTTCACGCAAGGTCGGCGCGCCCTCCAGCAGGACCATGGAACGCCCCTGCATCTCGCGCCCGAAGGCCTCGTCCTCCGCCGTGCCGACCTCGATGCGGGTATGCGCGGGATCGACATAGGGGTTCTCGAACAGGCCGAGCGCGAAGGCCTGCACCAATACCCGCGTCACCGCTGCATCGACCAGCACCTCGCTCACCAGCCCCTGCTCGACCGCGGCGATGATGAGTGCAGGGTCGTCAACGCCGCCGAACACGTCGATCCCGGCGGCAATGCCCTTGGCAAAGCGCTCGGTCTCGGTCAGGTTCTCCACGCCCCAGGCGGTGGAAACGGTCGCGAAACTTGGTGGCTCGCCCACCGGGTGGCCGTCGCGACACAGCGCGGTGCAATCCTTGGTGATAGCCCAGTCGGACACGATCACGCCGTCAAACCCCAACCGACCGCGCAGCTGCCCGCGCAGGATACGCTCGTTGTAACCGACGCCCACCTGCTCCAGCGGCGCGCCGTCCAGCTCCAGTTCCTGCAGGATTGAATAGGCCGGCATCACGCCCGCCGGACGCGCCGCCAGCGCTCCCTCGAACGGGCGAATGTGTTGCTCCCATTCGGCGGCGTCGAGGCGCGAGAAGCGGCCGTACCAGTTATGCGCGTCGAACCCGTTGGCGCTGGCCGAGTAGCCGGCGAAATGCTTGACGACCGCCGCCACGCCGCCCGTGGTCACCCCGTCGGGCGCGCCCTGCAACCCTTCCACGAAGGCCGCGGCCATGCTGGCGGAGACCGCCGCATCCTCGCCAAAGGTGTCGAAATTGCGCGGCCAGCGCGGCTCGGTGGCGAGGTCGATCTGCGGGCCGAGCAGCATCGAAAAGCCGGTGGCACGCAGGTCCAGCCGCACCAGGTCGGCATAGCGCCGGGTGACATCGGCATCGCCCAGCGCGGCGATCCCCACGCCGTTGGGAAACTGCGCGAAGCTGCCGCCGGCAACGCTCGCCCCGGCGAGTTCGGTGAAACCGTGGCGCGGGTCGGTCATCACCACGGCGGGAATGCCCAGCCGCCCGGCCTCGGCCGCTTCCTGCAGCGCGTTGTTGGCCTCGGCCAGCGGTTCGGCGCGGGTGGACAGGCGCGAGATGAAATGGGTGGCGTGCGTTTCGGCAATGATGCGCGCCAGCGCTGCCGTATCGTAACCGGTGGCCGGCTGACCCGGCGGGGCGTTGTTCGGCGCGGTGGCGACAATCATCTGCCCGGCCTTTTCCGCCAGCGTCATGCGCGCCAGGAGATCGGCGGCGCGTTCCTCGGGCGACAGTCGCCA
Source organism: Aurantiacibacter arachoides (assembly GCF_009827335.1). Taxonomy (GTDB): domain Bacteria; phylum Pseudomonadota; class Alphaproteobacteria; order Sphingomonadales; family Sphingomonadaceae; genus Alteraurantiacibacter; species Alteraurantiacibacter arachoides. The sequence goes on from NZ_WTYH01000001.1 coordinate 1,913,050, forward strand.
GTCCTCGTAGGGCGTCAGCGCGTGATCGCGGTCGAGGTCGCGGAAATGCAGCCCGTCGACGGTCACCAGCGCCGTCACCCGCCAGCCGAGCGCAGGCTGCACCTGTTCGCTCACCGTCGTGCAACCCGCCAGCGCCGCCGCGCCTGCGGCCAGCGTCACGAAGCGTCGGATCATGGTCCCTCCCGTTACAGGAAGGTCAGCCTACGATAGTGGCCCGGCATTCGCCAAGCCCGATCCGCGCGAAGCCCTCTCGCTCCGCAAAGGCTGTCATGATGACCTCGTCGCCGTCTTCCAGGAAGGTGCGGGTTTCGCCGTTGGGCAGGGTGATAGGCGCCTTGCCGCCCTGGCTCAGCTCGATCAGGCTGCCTTCGCCGCCCGCCTCGCCGCTGGTCAGCGTGCCGGTGCCGAGCAGGTCGCCCGCCTGCATATTGCAGCCGCCCACGGAATGATGCGCGACAAGTTGCGCCGCGGTCCAGTACATCGCGCTCATCGGGCCGGACGACAGGCGGTGCGGCTCATCGCCCGCCTCGCGCATCCGGCTCGTCGAGATATAGACCTCCATGGTGATGCCAAAGGCTGCGGCGGACACGTCGTGCGCGAGGTAATCCATCGGCGCCGGGTCGCCTTCCGGTCGCGCGGGCTGGGCAACGCGGAACGGCGCCAGCGCGTCCAGCGTCACCACCCATGGCGATACCGTGGAATGGAAGTTCTTGGCGAGGAACGGCCCCAGTGGCTGGTATTCCCACGCCTGAATGTCGCGTGCCGACCAGTCGTTGAGGATCGAGATACCGGCGATGTGGCATTCCGCCTCGCCCACCGGGATGGGCTCGCCCAGCGCGTTGCCCTCGCCTATCCAGATCGCCATCTCCAGTTCGTAATCGAGCCGTTTCGAAGGACCGAACGCCGGCGCATCGGCATCGGGTGCCTTGGTCTGCCCGCTCGGTCGCTTCACCTGCGTGGGCGAGACCCGGATGGAACTGGAACGGCCGTGATAGCCGATGGGCACGTACTTGTAATTGGGCAGCAAGGGATTGTCCGGACGGAAAAGGCTGCCGATGTTGGTCGCGTGGTGGATGCCGGTGTAGAAATCGGTGTAGTCGCCCACCGCGAAGGGCACGTGCAGCGTGCAATCGGCAGCGGGATAAAGATGCGGTTCCACATCGGGCCGGTTGGGTTCGTTGGTGAGCAGGTTGAACACCGCGCAGCGCAGGGCGCGCATCGGGTGCGGGCCGGCGGCGGCGAGCGCGTTCAGCGTCGGGGCGTCGGCCAGCCGCGCGGCGGCCTGCGCGTCCTCTCCCAGCAGCGGGGCCACGGCGGGCACGTCAAGCACGTGGTCGCCGATCGCCATGCCGGCGCGGCGCGGTCCGTCGCCAACCGAAAAGATCCCCAGTGGCAGGTTCTGCACCGGGAAGGTCGCGTGTCCCTGCGCGCCGGACACCCAGCACTCGGCAGCGGGGTCATGGGTGAAATCGGTCTGGAAGAATGTATGGGGCATCAGGGCAATCTCGCTTTGGGGAATCCGCGCCAGCAATCGTCGTAATCGGACTGGAGCAGCCCGCCGCGCATCGCGAATTCGGTGGTGTGGATCACGCTGCGGCTTTCGAACATGAAGGCCAGCGTGTCGGTGATCTTGGTGGGTGCAAGCTGCGCCTCGGTCGCCTTGCGGGTGCTTTCCACATCGGGGCCATGGCCGTTGAACTGGTTGTGCAGGCTGGCGCCGCCAGGCGCGAACCCGCCGCCTTCCTTGGCATCATAGGCGCCGGTCACCAGGCCCATGAATTCGCTCATCACGTTGCGATGGAACCACGGCGGGCGAAACGTATCCTCACCCACCATCCAGCGCGGGGGGAAGATCACGAAATCGCAATTGGCGGTGCCCGGCGTATCGCTGGGGCTCGTCAGCACTGTGAAGATCGATGGGTCGGGATGATCGAAGCTGACCGTGCCGATGGTGTTGAACCGCGCCAGATCATAACGGCAGGGGGCCGAATTGCCATGCCAGGCCACCACGTCGAACGGCGAGCGGTTGATTGTGGTGCGCCACAGCGATCCGGAGAATTTCTGAATGATTTCAAATTCCTCGTCGCGATTCTCGAACCAGGCGACGGGCGCTTCGAAATCGCGCGGATTGGCAAGGCCGTTCGCGCCGATCGGGCCGAGATCGGGCAGGCGGAACGGCGCGCCGAAGTTCTCGCAGACATAGCCGCGTGCCGGCCCGTCCACCAGTTCGACGCGGAACCGCATCCCCCGCGGGACGAGGGCGATATGGCCGGGCGGCACGTCCATCCGGCCAAGCTCGGTTACCACGCGAAGTGTGCCCTGCTGCGGCACGATCAGCATCTCGCCATCGCTGTTCTGGAACGCGCGCGCGTCCATGGTTTCGCTGGCGACGTAGAGGTGGATGCCGATACCGCCTTCGGAAGGCGAGCCGTTGCCGCCAAAGGTGACCAGCCCATCGACGAAATCGACCCCGCCGTCTGCCAGCGGGAGCGGATCCCAGCGCAGGCGATTGGGCGTGGTATGCGAACCGTCGGGCGCGGCCAGGCGGGGATTGCCGGAATAGGGCTCGAAGCGCCCGTGCTCGGTCGTCGGGCGCATCCGGTAGAGCCAGCTGCGCCGGTTTTCCACGCGGGGCGTGGTAAAGGCGCTGGTGCTGAACTGCTCGGCATAAAGGCCGAATGCGGGTTTCTGGGGGGAATTGCGCCCTTCAGGCAGCGCGCCGGTGACAGCCTCGCTGGCGAAATGGTTGAGGAACCCCGTCTGGTAGCGCATAGTTAGTCTCACCTGAAACCGGTTGCCGATTTCATGGCGCAATTGCCCCTTGTTCGCAATGGTCTTACCGGGGCAACGACCGAGATGGCGGGAGGGTCCGATGAAGCTTTATGGGTATTGGCGCAGCAGCACGAGTTATCGCCTGCGGTGCGCGCTTGAGGTGAAGGGCCTGGCCTACGAGCAGTCGCCCGTCAGTCTGGTCGAGGGGCGGCAGAAAGCACCCGATTTCACGACACGCAATCCCTTCGGCGGCGTGCCCATGCTGGAGGCGGACGGCCGCGATCGCGCGCAGAGCATGGCGATCATCGAGTGGCTGGACGAACGCTATCCCGAACGCCCGTTGCTGCCGGCTGATCTGGAGAAGCGCTATACCGCGCGCGAGCTGGCCTATGCCATCGCCACCGAACTGCACGCACCGCTGAACCTCAAGGTGCTGAAGTATCTGAAGGATCCGCTCGGCCACGATCAGGGCCAGGTCGATGCCTGGTATCGCCACTGGCTCGGCACCGTGCTGGCCCCGCTGGAAACGATGCTGGAACGGCTGGGCACCGGCGATTTCCTGTTCGATGCCCCGGGCCTGTTCGAATGCGTGCTGGTGCCGCAACTCTACAACGCCCGCCGGTTCGATTACGATCTGTCGGCCAGCCCGCGCACCACGCGGATCGAGGCGGCCTGCCTTGCCCTGCCGGAATTTCAGCGCGCCCACCCGGACGCCCAGCCGGACGCGACCTAAAGCGCCTCCGACAAAACCTCGTCGATGGCGGTGAAGATGCAGGTCAGCTGCTGCTCGCTGATGCAAAAGGGCGGCATGAGGTAGATCGTGTTGCCAAGCGGACGCAGCAGCACGTCGCGGGCGTAGAAGCCATCGCGCATCCGCGGGCCGAGGTCGGCGAGATAGCCCGCGTCCGCCACCGGCACATCCGCAGCGATCACGCTGCCGCACTGGCGCAGGTTCTGGAGGCCGTGCTTCGCGGCCAGCGCGTCCATGCCTTTTGCCTCAGCCGCGACCAGCGCGGCGACCCGCTCCAGCACAGGTTCCTCGCGCCAGATTGCAAGGTTGGCGTTGGCCGCGGCGCAGGCGATCGGGTTGGCGGTGAAACTGGAGGAGTGGAAGAACATCCGCGAGCGGTCGGTCGAGAGGTGCGCGTCATAGATCGGCGCGCTCGCCATCGTCACTGCCAGCGGCATCGACCCGCCCGTCAGCCCCTTGGCGAGGCACATGATGTCGGGCACCACGCCCGCCTGTTCGCAGGCGATCAGGCTGCCCGTGCGGCCCCACCCCGTCATCACCTCGTCGGCGATGAAAAGGACGTCGTGCCGGGAGCAAATTTCGCGCATCTGGCGAAGGATCGCGGGCGAATACATCAGCATCCCGCCCGCGCCCAGTACCAGCGGTTCGACGATGAAGGCGGCGGCATCGCCCCTGGCGCAGGCCGCCTCCAGCGCATCGAGCGTGGCTTGCTCGGCCCCCGCTGCCGGAAAGGGAATGGTGTCGACGGCGAACAGCAGCGGCGCGTAGGGGCGGTTGAACACGCCGCGCGCGCCCACGCTCATCGCGCCGATGGTATCGCCGTGATAGCTGTGTTCCAGCACCAGGATACGGTGCCGCGCCGCGCCGCGGTTGGCCCAGAATCCCAGCGCCATCTTCAGCGCCACCTCCACCGCGGTGGAGCCGCTGTCGGAGAAGAACACGTATTCCAGCGCCGGCGGCATGATCGCCGTCAGGCCGCGCGCCAGTTCCTCCGCCGGTTCGTGCGTCCAGCCGGCAAAGATCAACTGGTCGAGCCGTTCCGCCTGTTGCCTGATCGCGGCGACGATGCGCGGGTGATTGTGGCCGTGCGTCGTCACCCACCAGCTGGAGATCGCATCCACCACCGCGCGCCCGTCCGCGGTGTGGAGCAGCGCACCCTCGGCCCGTTCGACAAGCGGGATGGGTTCGCCCAGTCCGTGCTGGTGGAACGGGTGCCAGACGGGCGATCGGCTCACGTCAGCAGGTCCGTGCGGATAAAGTCGGCAAAGGCCTGTGCCAGCGTTTCGGCATCCAGCGGATCGAGCCACGGCAGGCGGCCCAGGTGGGGCACCTTGCCGATGCGCGTGATCGCCGTCTCGGCCACCGGCTCGGCGGCGCCGACGAAAGCCACGCCCGCTATGGCAATGCCGCGAGCCCGCAGCACCTCGATGGTCATCAGCGTGTGGCTGATCGTGCCCAGCGCCGTGCGCGCAACGATGACGGCGGGCAGGTTCCAGCGTGCGAACAGGTCGGCGGCCAGCAGCCCTTCCGCATAGGGCACCAGCGCCCCGCCCGCGCCCTCCACCACGATCGGACTGGCGTGGTCGGGCAAGTCGAGCGAGCCGATCGTCACCCCGTCGATCCGCGCCGCCTCGTGGGGGGAGCAAGGCGTTCGCAGCACGTGGGCTTCCGGCAAGATCGTGGCGGCAGGGGCGAGACGGGCAACACGCTGGCTGTCGCTGCCGCCGTCCAAGCCCGCCTGCACCGGCTTCCAGTATGACGCGCCCATTGCCTGTGCCAACCCGGCCGCAAACACTGTCTTGCCGACGTCCGTGTCGGTCCCGGTGACGACGTAGCCCTTCACCGCAGGTCCGCCATCGCTTCGAGCACGCGATCGATCTGGGCTTCCGAATGGGCGGCGCTCAGCGAGAAACGGAGGCGGCTCTCGCCTTCGGGAACGGTGGGCGGGCGGATGGCGACCGCAAGGATCCCTGCGCGCTCCAGCGCCGCACTGGCGGCCAGCGCCTCGGCCTCCCCACCGATGATGACAGGCACGATCTGCGTGTCGGATGGGCCGGTAGCGTAGCCCAGCCCGGTCATGCCTGCGCGCAATCGCGTGGCCAGCGCCGCCACGTGCGCGCGTTCGTCATCCATGCCCGGCACGAGATCGAGCGCGGCGTCCATGGCGCCGAGCACCGGCGGCGGCGGGGCGGTGGTGTAGACGAAGCCCGAGGCTGCGTTGGCCAGATAGTCGCAGATGTCGCGCGATGCGGCGACGAAGGCGCCAAAGCCGCCCATCGCCTTGCTGAACGTGCCCATCACGATGTCCGGCCGGTCTTCCAGTTCCGCCGCGAGCCCGGCCCCGCCCGCGCCCAGCACGCCGGTCGCGTGCGCCTCGTCCACCACGCTCAATGCGTCGTGGCGGCGGGCAAGCGCCACGAATGATGCAAGGTCGGCCCGGTCGCCGTCCATGCTGAACACGCTTTCGGTCGCTACCAGTCGCCCGGGCGCATCCGCGGCGGCGCCGAGCAGCGCATCGAGGTGCGCGAGGTCGTTGTGCCGGTATCCGGTGTGCTTCGTTCGCGCGGCGGCGATGCCGTGATGGATGCTGGCGTGGACCAGCCAGTCGGCGAAGACCGCTGCCTGCGGCTCCAGCTTCAGCAGCGCCGGAAACAGCGCGGCATTGGCCTGCCACCCGGTCGCGAACAGCAGCGCGGCCTCGGTGCCTTTCCATGCGGCGACCTTCTCCTCCACCGCGCGGTGCGGCTCCAGCGTGCCGGAAACGAGGCGCGAGGCGCGCGCACCGGTGCCATAGCGGACCGCCCATTCGCCGGCGCGCCGGGCGAGCTCGGGATGACGGGCAAGGCCGAGGTAATCGTTGCTGGAGAGGTCAAGCAGTTCGCGCGCCCCCAGCCGCACATGGCCAGGGGCGCCGGGTTCGAGCGGGCGCAGAACCCGCAGGCGATGCTGCGCGCGGCGTTGGTCCAGCGCTTGCGCGAAACGATGCCGCATCGGCAAATCCTATTCGGCGGCGACCGCCTCGGGCTGGCAAGCGCCTGCGCAGGCTTTTGCCGCGCGCGCCGGCTCCTCGCCCGCCATCGGTGTCAGGCCGAGCCGGGCGAACAGTGCCGCGTCGCTGTCGTCGCCGGCGTTGGGCGCGGTCAGCAGGCGGTCGCCGGTGAAGATCGAGTTCGCGCCCGCCATGAAGGCCAGCGCCTGCGTCGCGTCGCTCATGCTCTCGCGCCCGGCGGACAGGCGCACCATGGTGAGCGGCATGGCGATGCGCGCCACGGCAACCGTGCGGACGAACTCGATGTCGTCGATCTTCGCCATCGGGGTGTCGGCCAGCATGTCGCCCAGCACCGTGCCCTTCACCGGCACCAGCGCGTTGACCGGCACGCTTTCGGGATGGCGTTCCAGCGTCGCCAGCGTGTGGACGAAGCCGACGCGGTCCTCGCGCGTCTCGCCCATGCCCACGATTCCGCCGCTGCACACGTTGATGCCCGCGCCGCGCACGTTCTCCAGCGTGGTCAGCCGGTCTTCGTACTTGCGGGTGGTGATCACGCGCTCGTAGTATTCCGGGCCGGTGTCGATGTTGTGGTTGTAATAGTCGAGCCCCGCCTCGGCGAGCTGATCGGCCTGCTGCGGGGTGAGCATTCCCAGCGTCATGCAGGTTTCCAGCCCCATCGCCCGCACCCCCTTCACGATCTCCACGATCCTGGGCATGTCGCGGTCCTTGGGGTTGCGCCAGGCGGCGCCCATGCAGAACCGCTGGCTGCCGGCATCCTTGGCCTGCGCCGCGCTTTGCAGAACCTGGCGCACGTCCATCAGCTTTGTCGCCTCCACTCCGCTGTCGGCATGGGCGCTCTGCGAGCAGTAGCCGCAGTCCTCCGGGCAGCCGCCGGTCTTGATGGAGAGCAGCGTGCACAGCTGCACCTCGTCCGCCCGGTGGTGCGCGCGATGCACCTCGGCGGCGCGGAAGACGAGCTCGGTAAAGGGAAGGGCGAACAGCGCGGCGATCTCCTCGCGCGTCCAGTCGGTGCGAACCATGCGTTTTCTCGTCCTCGGCAATGCTTGCTGCAGCCATGACGAAAAAGGGCGCGCGGGTAAAGACGCAGCGGGGCGGCCATTGGCAAGCGGGGCGCCTTGCGATAGCCGCGCCGCATGACCCACCCTGCACAATCCTTCGGTCCGCTCGCCGGTATCAAGGTCGTCGATCTCACGGCGATGGTCTTCGGCCCCTATGCCACCCAGACGATGGCGGACCTGGGCGCCGACGTGATCAAGGTAGAGGCGCCGGCGGGCGATCCGATGCGCTACATCAGCCCCGGTCCGGCGCCCGACCTCTCCGGCGTGTTCTGCAACATCAACCGCGGCAAGAAGAGCGTGGTGATGGACCTGCGCGATCCTGCCCATGCCGAGGCATTGCGGGGGCTGATCGCGGAGGCGGACGTATTCATCCACTCGATGCGCGGCAAGGCCATCGCGCGGCTGGGGTTCGACTATGCGGCGGTAAGGGCCATCCGGCCCGACATCGTCTACACCAACTGCTACGGCTATTCACGCCGCGGACCGGATGCCGACAAGCCCGCCTACGACGACACCATCCAGGCTGAATGCGGCATTCCCCACGTGCAGCGGCTGATGACGGGCGAGCCGGGGTTCGCCGCCACCATCATGGCCGACAAGATCGCCGGGCTCCACGCGCTCTATGCCACGCTGGCGGCGCTGTTCCACCGCGAACGCACGGGCGAGGGGCAGGAGGTGGAGATCGGCATGTTCGAGGCGGTGGCGAGCTTCATGCTGGTCGAACACGCCAACGGCATGATCTTCGAGCCCCCTCTTGGCCCGGCGCATTACCACCGTGCCGTCTCTCCCAATCGCAAGCCCTATGCCACCCGGGACGGCCACATCGCGGCATTGATCTACAACGACAAGCACTGGCACACCTTCATCGAGGCCGTGGCGCCGGACTGGGCCAGCGCGGACTACGCCACGCTGGCGAGCCGCGCGCAGCACGTGGACACGATCTACGGCCTGCTCGGCGAAACCTTTCTCACCCGCACGACCGATGAATGGATGGCGCTGCTGGAGGATCTCCAGATCCCCTGCGCGCGGGTGAAGACGACGGACGAGCTGTTCACCGACCCGCACCTGAACGCGGTCGGCTTCTTCGAGGAAATCGACAGTCCGCATGGCACCATGCGCTTTCCAGGCGTTCCGACGTGGTTCTCCGCGACGCCGGGCCGGGTCGCCGGCCCCTCTCCCCAGCTTGGCGCGGACAGTGACGAGGTGCTGGGCAGCGACTGATGCGCGAGCATCCGGCCTGGCCGAAGGGTATCTTAACGGTCGCCTGGCGCCTTGTGACGCGGGCAACGCTGTGCCAGCAAGCATGACCGGCAAGAGGACGGCAATGCGAAACTCCACGACTGAACGCACCGCGCGCGGCAATCCATGGGCCTGATAGCCGGGATCGAGGCGGGCGGCACCAAGTTCGTCGCGGCGCTGGCCTCTCCCGATGGCAGGCTGCTCGATCGCACCCGCATCGCCACCCGCGCACCTGCCGAAACGTTTGCCGAGCTGGCGGAATGGTTCGCCGCCACCGCCCGGCGGCATGGCCCGATCGCGGCCTTCGGGGTGGCCAGCTTCGGTCCGCTCGACCTGGACCCCGCCTCCCCCACCCACGGCAGTTTCACCACCACGCCCAAGCCCGGCTGGAGCGGGGCCAACTGGCACGAGGCGCTGGGCCAGTTCGGCGTCCCCGTCGCCATCGATACCGACGTCAACGGCGCGGCCATGGGCGAATGGATGGCGGGCGCGGGGCGCGGCAGGCGCACTGTTGCCTACACCACGGTCGGCACCGGCATCGGCACCGGCGTGGTGACGGACGGTCGCCCGCTTTTCGGCGCCTCGCATTACGAGATGGGTCATGTGCGCCCTGCCCGCCCTGCGCTGGACGATGGCTGGCACGGCAATTGTCCGTTTCACGGCGACTGTCTGGAAGGGCTCGTCAGCGGCCCGGCGATCATCGCGCGCTGGGGAACCGACCTATCGCAAGCCAGCGAAGCGCAGGTAATGCTGGTTGCGGATTACCTCGCCGAATTTGCCGCGTCGCTGGCGTTGATGCACGCGCCTGACGTGATGATCTTCGGCGGCGGCGTGTTCAACACGCCGGGGCTGCTGGAGGCGCTGCGCGAAAAGACGCGGGCGAAGCTGGCGGGATATGCGGCCTTCTACGACCGGCCGCTCGACGATGTCATCGTCGCGCCCGCGTTGGGAGACGGTGCCGGCATAACGGGCGCCATCGCGCTCGGGCGCTCCATCCTCTCGAACCCCTCGCCGCCGGCGAAATCGCGTTAGACGCCGCTCCCCCTGATCAGCGCCATGCGCAGACATTCGCAGGCCACTTCGTCGCGCTGGTTCAGCAGGCGGTGGCGAAAGGTGACGATGCCCGATCCGGGGCGCGATTTGCTCTCGCGCTTGTCGACCACCTCTGTTTCGCCGCGCATGGTGTCGCCGATGAACGTCGGATTGGGGTGCACCAGCTTGTCGTAACCCAGGTTCGCCACCAGCGTGCCGAGGGTAGTGTCGCCCACTGACAACCCCACCATCAGCGCGAAGGTAAAGGTGCCGTTGACGAGGATCTGCCCGAACTCGCTGGCCCGCGCAGCTTCGGCATCCAGGTGCAGCGGCTGCGGGTTGTGGGTCATCGTGGAAAACAGCAGGTTGTCGGTTTCCGTTACCGTGCGCCGAACTTCGTGCGCGATCGTTTCGCCCACCTGCCATTCGCCGAAGAACTTGCCCGCCATCGCTCGCCATCCTGTCCCGTCATTGTTCCGGACAGGCGGTTAAGCCGGTTTGACCCTTCGCGTCGACCCTCAAACCCCGGTCAATTACCCGTTGGCGGGAAAGATGCGCGGCCCGCTGCATTAGGTATGGCAGACAAGGACGAATTCATGACCATATCCATCAACGGACAGGATCACACCCTGCCCGACGACCCACGCACCAGCCTGCTCGATTTCATTCGCCGCGATGCCGGCCTCACCGGTACGAAGAAAGGCTGCGACCACGGCCAATGCGGTGCCTGCACCGTGCTGGTGAACGGGGTGCGGATAAATTCCTGCCTCTCGCTCGCGGTCACGCACGACGGCGACACGGTGACCACGATCGAGGGCCTTGGCCAGGTCGCCACGCCCAGCGCGATGCAGCAGGCCTTTGTCGATCACGATGGCTTCCAGTGCGGCTATTGCACGCCGGGCCAGATCTGCTCCGCCACCGCCATGCTGCAGGAAATCGCCGCGGGCTGGCCGAGCGATGCGACCGAGGATCTGGAAGCAAAGCCGCAAGTGACCGGCGAGGAGATACGCGAGCGGATGAGCGGCAACCTGTGCCGCTGCGGGGCCTATGCCAACATCGTCGCCGCCATCCAGCAGGTCGCCGACAACCAGGCCGCGGGAGAGAACGCATGAGGCCGTTCGATTACCAGCGCGCCCAGCGGCTGGAACATGCCTGCCAGCTTGGCACGCAGCCCGGCACTCTCGCGCTTGCCGGCGGCACCAACCTCATCGATTTGATGAAGCTGCAGGTGGAAGTGCCCGAAACCCTCGTCGACATCGGGCGGCTCTCGCTCGGAGAAATTGCCGAGGAGGGTGATGGCCTGCGCATCGGTGCGCTCGCCAGCAATACCGCCACTGCCGTGCATCCGCGCGTGCGATCGGACTATCCGGTGCTCGCCCGCGCGATCCTGGCCGGCGCGACGCAGCAGCTGCGCAACAAGGCGACGACCGGCGGCAATCTGGGCCAGCGCACCAGGTGCTATTACTTCACCAACATCGACCAGCCCTGCAACAAGCGTGAACCCGGATCAGGCTGCGGTGCGATCAAGGGCATTGCCCGCCTGCACGCTGTTCTCGGCGCAAGCGACCAGTGCATCGCGACCTATCCCGGCGACATGGCGGTGGCCATGGCGGCACTCGATGCGACGGTGCAGATCACCGGCGAGAAGGGCGACCGCAGCGTGCCCGTGCGCGAATTTCACCGCCTGCCCGGCGATACCCCGCAGATCGACAACGTGCTGGAAGCGGGCGAACTCGTGACTGCGGTGACCCTGCCCGCGCCGGTGGGCGGCACGCAGATCTATCGCAAGGTGCGCGAACGGTCCTCCTACGCATTTGCGCTCTGTTCGGTGGCTGCTGTGGTCGAGATGGCCGAAGGGCGTTTCACCCGCGCCGACCTTGCCTTTGGCGGGCTTGCGCACAAGCCGTGGCACGATCCGCGAATTGCCGAACTGCTGGTCGGCTCCGAACCCTCGCTGGCGCTGTTCGACAAGGCCGCCGACCTGCTGCTGGAAGGCGCGCAGGGCTATGGCGAAAACGATTTCAAGATACCGCTCGCCCGCCGGACGCTCGCCGCCGTGCTGTGTGAAGCGACGGGAGTGAAGCCATGAACCATTGCAAGCAGGATGCGCCGGACGAGCGCAACGTGCTGGACACCACCGGCCAGGGCGTGATCGGCGCCCCGCTGCCGCGCCCTGAAAGCCTGCTCAAGGTCACGGGCGCAGCGACCTATGCCTCCGAATACGAGGCCGAGGGCTGCCTTGAAGGTGTGCTGGCCACGCTGCCAGCGGTGCGGGCCAGGAACCTGACCATCGACGACAGCAAGGCGATGGCCATGCCCGGCGTCGTTGCGGTCATTTCCGACAAGCGCATGACGGGCCGCGCCGCGCAGGGCATGGCGGACGAGGCCCCGTTCCAGCCGGCGCAGGAGGTCTGCTATTGGGGCCAGCCGGTCGCACTGGTCGTGGCCGAGACGTTCGAGCAGGCACGCGATGCGGCAAAGCACCTCGTGTTCGATTACGATGCCGAGGACGCGCCGCTCGATCCCGAGGCGGCGGAGACCGAGACCGACGACAGCACGACGCAGGGCGACCTCGCCCACGCCATGGCCGAGGCCGCGCACAGCGTCGACGTCACCTTTACCACGGAAGGGCACGCGTCCGCCGCGATGGAGCCGCACGCGGCAATGGCGCAGTGGGATGGCAACAAGCTGACCGTCCACGCATCGCTGCAGATGCTGAAATTTAATCGCAACGAACTTGCCGATGCGCTGGGCCTGGAAAAGGAACAGGTGCATCTGCTGTCACCCTTCGTGGGCGGCGGTTTTGGCTCAAAACTCGGCATCAGCCAGGAATGCGTGGCTGCCTCGCTTGCGGCGATGCAGCTCGAACGCCCCGTGCGCGTGGTGATGAGCCGCCAGCAGGTGTTCCAGACGATCATGCGTCGCTCCGAGACGCATCAGCGCGTGCGGCTGGCGGCCGACGCCGAGGGCAAGCTGACCGGTTTCGGCCACGAGGCGCGCGTGTCGAACCTTCCCGGCGAGGACTTTGCCGAGCCCGTCATCCAGTCGAGCGAGTTTCTCTACGCGGGCGAAAACCGGCTGCTGCGGCTGGACCTGGCCCGCGTTCACCGCATGACCGCAGGCTCCGTGCGTGCGCCGGGCGAAGCGGTCGGCGTGCAGACCGTCGAACAGGCGATGGACATGCTGGCCGAAAAGGTGGGCATCGATCCTGTGGAACTGCGCCTGCGCAACATTCCAGAGACCCATCCATCCGAGGACAAGCCGTTCAGCTCGCGCAAGCTTGCCGAATGCCTTCGCGAAGGCGCCAAGGCTTTCGGCTGGGAAGCGCGTCCGCGCGCGCCACGCCATACCTGCGAGGGTGAATGGTGGATCGGCACCGGCATGGCGAGCGGTGCCCGCGTTCACGCGGTGGAAGAGGCCAAGGCGCGCGTTACGCTGCAACCGGACGGCACCGCCCTGGTAGAGAGCGACATGACCGACATTGGCACCGGCACCTACGCCATCCTCGGCCAGATCGCGGGCGAGATGCTGGGCCTTTCGCCCGACGACATCGAGGTGCGCCTCGGCGATACCGATCTTCCTCCCGGTTCCGGTTCGGGCGGCAGCTTCGGCGCGCCATCGTGCGGCTCGGCAGTGTTCCTTGCCTGCGAAGGCTTGCGCGATGACCTGGCGAAACGGCTGGGCATCGCTGCCGGTGATTTCACGCTGAAAGACGGCACGGTCAAGTGGGACGGCGGCGAAAAGTCTCTGGTCGATCTGCTGGACAGCAAGCCGCTCGAACAGGTCGGCCATTTCGAGCCCGGCAAATCGACCGAGGAGATGGCGGTATCGAGTTTCGGCGCCTTTTTCGCCGAGGTCGCGGTCAACCGCTGGACGGGCGAGACGCGGGTCCGCCGCATGACCGGTGCCTTTGGCATCGGCCGCGTGCTGAACGCCCGCACGGCGCGTTCGCAGTGCCTTGGCGGGATGACCTGGTGCATCGGCAATGCGCTGACCGAAAGCCTGCTGTTCGATCCAGTCGACGGCCACCTCGTCAACTGCGACCTGGCCGAATACCATGTGCCGGTGCATCGCGACGTGCCGGACCTTGAAGTTCTGCTGCTGGAAGAACGCGATGCCGCTGCCAGCCCCATCCAGGCAAAGGGCGTGGGCGAGCTTGGCCTTTGCGGCGGCGCGGGTGCGATTGCCAACGCCATCTACGATGCCTGCGGTGCGCGCGTGTTCGCCTATCCGATGAGCCCTGACAAGGTGCTCGCGGCCATGCCGGAGGGCTGACCGACCTCCCCCTCAGCGACCCTCGCCGCTGCGCACCAGCGTATCCTCGGCAGCCATCCGGGCGATATGCGTCCGCAGCCAGGACAGGCCGGGGTCTTCCTTGCGGGTTGCATGGAATTGCATGATCTCCGTCATTGGCGGGATCGGAAAAGGGATGGCGAAGGTGACCAGGTCAAGCCGCGCGGCCATGAACCTCGCGAGCCGCTCGTGCATCACGCACAGCCGCTGCGTGCCCGGCACCATGAAGGGTGCCTGCACGAACGAGGGAACGTGGACTTCGATCCGCCGCTCCACGCCGTTCATCTGGAACCAGTCTTCGGCAAAGGTGTAACGGCCCGAAATGCTCACCCCCACGTGGCCTGCAGAGACAAAGGCAGCGGCATCGAGCGCTCCGTTGGCAAGCGGATTGCGGGCGCAAGCAACCACGACGTGGTCCTCGGTGAAGATCGTCTGCAACGGATGATCGGGGTGGGCGAACGTCTGCGGAGTCAGCAGAAGGTCCAGTTCCCCATTGGCAAGACGCGCCTGCGATGCCGGGCCCGGCAGGGTGAATTCGAAGCTGACGGACGGCGCGAGGGTCGCCAGGTCCTGTAGCAGCGGGGTCAGCAGGACAGTTGTGATGTAATCCGACGCGGCGATGCGAAACCGCCGGTCCGACCGTTCGGGTTGAAAGCTGCCCTTGCGCGCGATCAGGGACCGCAATTCGGATATTGTCGTGGCGATCTCGGGATGCAGGGCCATGGCAAACGGCGTGGGGATCATGCGCTTGCCATGCTGGGTCAGGATCTCGTCCTGGAACCCCTCACGCAAACGCTTGAGCGAAGCGCTCATCGCTGATTGCGTCACGTTCATGCGTTCGGCCGCGCGGGTGACATTGAGTTCCTGCAACAGCACGTCGAACGCCACGAGCAGATTGAGATCGAAGTTGTCCAGCCGCATGATCAATCACTATCATTGATGATAAGTGACAAAAAGAAAAAATTGGACTGATTAGGCCGCAGCGCTCTAGTTGGCCTCCAGATCGGGCCCCGAATGCCCGACTTGGGAGAGAACAATCACAATGTCCAAGATGATCCTGCGGGCGTCCGTCGCCCTCGCCGCCCTCGCTCCCTTTCCGGCCCTCGCCCAGGACACTGGAGCGCAGCAAGCCACACAGGTGCAGCAGGACGATGACGTTGTCGGCCTCAACACCATTATCGTTACCGCCCAGCGGCGCGAGGAAACGCTGCAGGATGCGGCCATCCCGATCAACGCCATCGCCGGCGATCAACTGGTGCAGGCCGGCGTCACCGATGCGACCGCCCTTAACAAGGTGGCGCCCGCGCTCTATGTCGTGGCGGCAGGCGGCGCGAACGCCGGGTATTTCGTGCGCGGCGTCGGCAACTTCAGCAACAACGGCTACACAAATCCGGCCGTCGCCTTCAATCTCGACGGGGTCTACATCGGCCGTCCCTCGTCAACGGTGGCCTCGTTCCTCGACGTCAACCGGGTGGAGGTGCTGAAGGGTCCGCAGGGCACGCTTTACGGCCGGAATGCCACGGGCGGCGCGGTCAATGTCATCCCCAACATCCCCCGCCTCGGCGAATTCGGCGCAGAGGTTGCCGCCCAGTACGGCAGCTACGACGCGCTGGAACTGACGGGCGCCCTGAACGTGCCGCTGGCCGATGGCCTCGCAACCCGCTTTGCCGCCGCCTACAGCCGGAATGACGGGTATTATTCCGACGGCACAGGCTCGGGCGAGGACCTGGCTTTCCGTGCCCAGGTCCTGGCCGAACTGACCGAGGATGTCACCCTGCGGTTGTCGGGCGACTACTCGACACAGCAAGGCACCGGACCCGGCACGAACGTGCAGGGCGTCTATGCCTTTACCCCGTTCAGCCCGAACGCGACCGCGGGCAATTTCACCTTCGTGCCCGCGCCTGCCAGCGTCACCGCGCCCTTCACCGGCCTGTTCGCACCGCAGACGCTGGATTTCATCCGCAACACTGCGGTCGGAGCGCCGCTTTATTCGCCGCTGACCGACTACGCCTACCCGTTCCGCGATGACAGTTACTGGGGCATCAACGCCGAATTGACCGCCGACCTTGGCTTTGCCGAGCTCACCTTCATCCCGGCCTACCGCGAATCCCGTCTGGACAACCAGTTCAACGGTCCGCCGTTCAAGGGCGCGGTCAACCAGAACGTCGCCGAACAGACCAGTTTCGAGGCCCGGCTGACGGGCGATGCCGGACCCGTCGAATGGCTGGTGGGCGGCTATTATTTCGATGAACACGTCGAAGGCCTGGATTCCTACAACCAGTTTGCCACGGTATCCTTCAACGACTTCGCAACCGATACCCGCAGCATTGCCGCCTTCGGTCGGCTGGTGTTCAGCGTTACCGATGACCTGCGCCTGGTGGGCGGCCTGCGCTTCACCGACGAACGACGCGAGATCGATGCCGAAGTGGACACGCTCGCCGCCGTCTGCCTGAACCGGCCCACGCCCGGGCCGCCCAGCTGTCCGCTGGTGCCGACCATTCCGGTGGGCCTGACCGTGGCGGACTCGCTCGGCCAGCTGGCCCCGGCGCTGTTCCCCGTCCGCTCTCCGTTTACCGGCGCGCCGATCGTCGGCAGCTATCCTTATGGCCCCATCGGACCGCGCGGACCCTATGCCCTTGTCGTGGTGACGCCCTCCGACATCGAACGCGTCGCCGGAGACGAGGAGATCACTTACCGCGCGGCCGTGGAATACGATGTTACGCCCGAGAACCTGGTCTACGCCAGCTTCGAAACGGGCTTTCGTGCCGGCGGTTTCAACCTGACTTTCGGGCAGGAGGAATACGCCCCCGAATACATCGATGCCTGGACGATCGGGTCGAAGAACAACTTCTTCGACAATCGCCTGCAGTTGAACCTCGAAGGGTTCTACTGGAAGTACGAAGGCCAGCAGCTCGCCGCGCTGGGCGTGGACGGGCGTGGCAGCAATTCGTTCTATACCCGCAACGTGGGCGAATCGACGATCAAGGGCGCGGAGATCGATTTCCAGGCGCTTGTCACCGAAACCACGCTGTTGCGCGGCGGAGTGCAGTATCTCGATGCGACCTACGACAGCTTCGCCTATAACCAGATCGACCTTTCCGCAGCCGGCGATCCGCCCAACTTCCTGACCCCGCTGACCGGATGCGACTTCACCCAGGTGCTTACCCCGCGCCGTTCGTTCGACATCGATTGTTCGGGCCGGCCGGCACTCAACGCTCCCGAATGGACGGTGAACCTGGGCGTGCAGCAGACGCTATTGCTGGGCGGCTTCGAACTCACCGGCAGCGTCGATGGCCGCTATCGCAGCAATCGGGTGGTCGGCTTCAATTACCTGCCGACCAGCGAGACCGGTGACGATCTTACCATCGATGCAGCCGTCACCCTGCGCCCTGACCTGGGCGATTGGTATGTCACGGCATTCGTTCGCAACCTGACGGACGAATTCGTGCCAGCCATCCTGCAGGTGGGCGCCGGCAACGTGGCTGCCGGATCGTACGAACCGCCGCGCCGTTATGGCGTGCGCATCGGCTACGATTTCTGATGCTTCCACACCGTCTCGTATTGGCGGCGATGGCTGCCGCTGGTCTGACCGGCGTGCCCGCAGTGGCGTCGCAGGCCCAGTCGGCAGTCTCGTCCACTGGCGGGGCGGAGTGGATCACGCTGGGCACGCGGGGCGGGCCGGTGGCCAGCGCCACGCGGGCCCAGCCTGCCAACCTGCTGGTGGTGGACGGCGCAAACTACCTGGTCGACGCAGGCGACGGGGTAAGCGGCCAGCTTGCCCGCGTCGGCATCCCGACCGCTGCGATAACGGGCGTCTTCATCAGCCACCTGCATTTCGATCACACGGCAGGCCTTGCCGGGCTTCTGGGTCTGCGCTGGCAGACCAATGCCGAACGGCCCCTGATCGTCTACGGCCCGCCCGGCACCGCCGCCATGACCGAAGGGCTGGTCGCCTCGATGGGGCCGGGCACCACCGCGGGCTACGGCATCCCCGGTGCCGCGCCGCGCGATCCCGCGGATGGCGTCAGGGTGATCGAGTTGCGCGACGGTGACAGCGTGGAGGTGGGGTCCATGCAGGTGCGCGCCCGCGGCAACACCCACTACAGCTTCCCGGCAGGCAGCGATCTTGCAGACCGCTTCGAAAGCCTGTCGTTCCGGTTCGACACCCCGGCCCGCGCCATCGTCTACACCGGCGATACCGGGCCGAGCGCCGCGGTGGAGGAGCTGGCGCGCGGGGCGGATCTGCTGGTGGCAGAGATGATGGACGTGGCGCACACGGTTGCGGCGGTCCGGCGCAACTCGCCCAATCTGCCACCCGCCATCGCTGCCGAGATGGAAAGCCATCTGGGCAGCCATCACCTCGTCCCCGCCGATGTCGGCCAGTTGGCCGCCCGCGCGGGCGTGGGGGCGCTGATCGTCACCCATTTCGTCGGCATCGAACCGGGCGAGGTCGGGCACGCGGACTATCTGCAAACGATTTCAGCCGCCTATGCCGGGCCGGCCGTCATCGCCAGCGATCTGGAAAGGTTCTGATCATGCGGGAACGCGATATCCTCGTCATCGGTGGCGGCATCGGCGGGTTGACCGCCGCCATCGCGCTGCGCCGCGACGGTCACCGGGTGACCGTGATCGAAAAGGATCCGACCTGGTCCGTCTACGGCGTCGGCATCATCCAGCAGTCCAACGTCCTTCGCGCCATGGCCGACCTCGACCTGCTTGACGACTACCTTTCCGCCAGCGTCCCGTTCGACAAGGTGGCCATCCACCTGCCCGACGGCACCCGCGTGGCCGAAGTGCCCATGCCGCGCCTGGTGGAAGGCTACCCGCCGAGCGTGGGCATCTCCCGTCCCGCGCTGCACAAGGTGCTGGGCGACCGGACGAAAGCCGCTGGCGCCGACGTGCGCCTGGGCGTGGTGGCAGAATCGATCGAGGACGATGGCGATGGCGTGACCGTCGGGTTCTCCGACGGGCGGAGCGAACGCTTCGATCTCGTAATCGGTGCCGATGGCCTCTATTCGCACACGCGCAGCGCAATCATGCCGGGCGCGCCCCGCCCGCAATTCACCGGACAGGCGGTGTGGCGCTACAACCTGCCCCGCCCCGCCGATCTCGATGCGCTGCACGTGTATAACGGACCGACCGGCATCGGGCTCGTGCCCATGGGCCCGGAAACGATGTATATCTTCGTGACAACCCCCGAACCGGGCAATCCCCGCTACGATACCGACGGCATCGCCCAGGCCATGCGCGGCAAGCTGGCGCACGCCGCCCCGCAAATACGCGCCCTGGCAGAGGGCATCACCCGCGACGAAGGGGTGGTCTATCGGCCGCTGGAAACCATGCTGCTGGAAGGGCCCTGGCACGTCGGCCGGGTCGTCCTGCTGGGCGATGCCGTGCACGCCACGACGCCGCATCTGGGCCAGGGCGCCGGCATGGCGATCGAGGATTCCATCGTGCTCGCACAGGAACTCGCCCGCGCGGACACGCCGGAGCAGGCCTTTATCGCCTACCGCGATCGGCGCTTCGAACGGTGCCGCTACATCGTCGAGAAATCGCTCGCCATCTGTCACGGACAGATCGGCAAGGGCCCGCCTGTCGAGAACGCCGCGGCAACCGCCGAGATGTTCGCCCTCACCTCTCAACCGATCTGAACCGCAGGGAATCCAAGCAGATGAGCCGTGTCACCGAAATCCGTTACGTCGGCTATGGCGTCGAACAGTTCGAAACGGAACGCAAGTTCTACGCCGAGGACTGGGGCCTGGTGGAGGTCGACAGCGATGCCGACACCGCCTGGTTCAAGACCCATGGCCATGACGAACACCACGTCGTTCGCCTTCATCGCAGCCCCACCAATTGCGTGGAAGTGATCGCGCTGGCGGCTGACAGCCGCGCCGATGTCGACGCGCTGCACGAAAAGGTGGCGGACGCCGGATGCAGGATCATCCACGAACCGCGCGTGATCGACGCGCCGGGCGGCGGCTATGCCTTCCGCTTCTTCTCTCCCGATGGCCTGCCCTTCGAAGTATCCGCCGAGGTGCAGGCGCTGGACAAGCGCGCGATGGAGCGGTGGGAGGGGATGCCGGTCAAGATCAGCCACATCGTCCTGCACTCACCCGATCACAAGGCGATGGCCGACTTCTTCTGCGACGTGCTGGGTTTCCGCGTGTCGGACTGGCTGGGCGATTTCATGGTGTTCCTGCGCTGCAACCAGGCGCATCATCGCATCGCCCTGCTGCCCGGGCCGCCCTGCCTCAACCACGTGGCCTACGACATGCTGACCGTGGACGACATGATGCGCGGCGCCAACCGCCTGCGCAAGCGCGGCACGGACCTGCGTTGGGGCCCTGGCCGGCACACCGCGGGCAACAACACGTTCTCCTATTTCTGCACGCCGGCGGGGTTCGCGGTGGAATACGCATCGGAACTGGACGACGTCGATTTCGACACGCACGAGGCCAAGGTTCACGAACCGGGCCCGCACGTGATGGACCAGTGGGGCACAGGCGTCGGCGGGCCACAGACCATGCCGAAAGCCGTGCCCGATCCCTGCCTGTTCCAGCCTGCGGAGGTCTGAGTCCATGGCGCTCTATTCGCCCTTTAAGAACTACATCTGGAACCTCTCGGTCGCCATAGCGATGGAGAGCGGCGGGCGCATCGGGGAGATCGTCGACATGTGCCAGCCCATCCTCGATGCCGCCGACAATGGCGCCGATGCCGGCACGCCGCAGTTCATGCAGGCCTGGGCCGCCATGGGGCACAAGCTGCTCGAACTCGCCGCCGAGGACGAGGCGAAAGGGCGCGCCTTTTCCGCATCCGACAAGATGGAGCGCGCTGCCCTCTACCTGCTGGTGGCCGAACGGATGCAGGGCCATGGCAGCGAGGGCCGCACGCAGACCTACGCCCTGGCGCGGGAAACCTTTGATCGTTCGACCCGGCTTGGCGCCATCAACCGCGAACGGGTAGAGATACCGCTCGCCCAGGGGACCATGTCGGCGCTGTTCACCCGCGCACCCGGCGATGGCCCCGCGCCTTGCGTGGTGTTCTGCAACGGCCTCGATAGCGCCAAGGAAATGCTCTACTGGACGGGGATGCCGGCGGCGCTGGCGCGGCGGGGCATCTCCACGCTGTGTGTCGATCAGCCAGGCACCGGCGAGGCGTTGCGACTGCAGGACCTGCCCGTCGATCCGCACAGCGAGAACTGGGCGAGCAAGGCGGTGGACTGGCTGGAACAGCAGGACGGCCTGGATCCCGCTCGCATCGGTATGACCGGCATTTCACTGGGCGGCCACTTCGCGCCGCGCGCGGTCGCCTACGAACCGCGCTTTGCCAGCGGCGCCGTGTGGGGTGCCAACCACAACTGGCGCGAGGTGCAGGACAAGCGCATGGAGCGGGAAGGCGAGAACCCCGTGCCGCATTACTGGCAGCACGTTCACTGGGCCTTCGGTGCGGACGGACAGGATGATTTCCTGGAGAAGTCGGCGGCTATGAACCTCAACGGCCACATGGACCGCATCCGGGTGCCGTTCCTGGTGACCCACGGGGCGAACGACCGGCAGATCAGCCCCAAATACGCCGACGACCTGTATGACCAGCTCGTCAATTCGCCGCGCCGGGAAAAGGTGATTTTCACCGATCGCGAAGGCGGGGTCGAGCACGTGGGGGCGGATAACATGGCTTACGGCAGGGATCTGATCGCGGACTGGTTCGCCGAAACGCTGGGTGGCCACACCGCGTGACGCCGCCGGTGGCCCTCGCCCGCCATATCCGGCGCGAGACGCTGATCAGCGGCATGGTGAACGCAATCATCTCGACAGGATTCTTCTTCGCGGTCTTCGGTTGGGGGCAGCCGGTGCGGGTGTGGGGCGCGGGCCATCTGGTCGCCGATTTACTGCCGCAGGGCTTTGCCGTGGCGTTCTTTGCCAGCATGATACCCTCGTTCCTCGCGTCGCGGGCAATCACGCGCGGTGCGCTTGCCGCCGATATGCCCCGCCAGCCTTCGACGGCCCGGCTGGTGCTCAAAGCATTCGTTACCGGGCTGATCGCCTGCGGGATCGGCGCGGTTGTGTGGGCCCTGGTTTTTACCCTGGGGGGCTGGAAGACCGTCGCCCCGGTGCAGGCCCTGACGCTGAAGGTGGGCTACGGGTTTTTCCTTGGCATGGCGGTGACCTTTTTCACCCTCACCCGCCTGTTGCGAGGTGAGGACGTGGTCCGACAACCGGTGCCGGGCATCGTATCGTGACGAGCATGGTCCTCCATTTCGCGCCGCAAACCTGCGCCAGGGTCACGCTGGTCGCGCTGGAGGAAACCGGCGCGCCCTTCGCCACGCGCCTGGTGCGCTTCATGGCGGGCGACCACCGATCTCCGGCGTTCCTGGCGTGCAATCCGGCGGGCAAGGTCCCGGTGCTCGAGATCGGCGGCCAGTCGCTGACCCAGAACAGCGCGATCCTGCCCTATCTCGCCCGCACCTTTCCGGCCGCACGGTTACTGCCCTTTACCGGGGACGCGCTGGCCGATGCGCAGGTGCAGGCCCGTCTCGCCTGGTTCGCAGCCGACCTTCACCCGCTGGTCACCCGCATCCGGATGCCGCAGTTCTTCTGCGACCTGGACGGCGCGCCCGCGCGGGTGCGGGAGCTGGCGATGCAGGCGATGGCCTTTCAGCTACGCAGCGTGGAGCAGGACCTCGGGCAGCAACCCTGGCTGGCGGGAGAAGAATGGTCGATCCTCGATGCCTATCTGTCATGGGTCTGGTTCCGCATTGCCGGCGCCGGCTTCGATACCGCCGCCTATCCCAATCTTGGCGCCCACCACGAACGCGCCGACGCGCGCCCCGCCGCGCTGCGCGCACTGGCGCGCGAAGCCGAGGCGCAAGCCGAACTCGAACGGGCGGGCCAGACCGTCCCGCTTAACTGAGCCCGAAGGAACTGCCATGCCCCGCCGCTTCGTCGATCTGTCGATCACCCTGTGCAACGATGTCGTCAGCGATCCGCCCTTCATGCGGCCCGAGATCACCTACCAGAGCCATGCAGACACGGTGGAGGAGCTGAACACCTTTTTCCCCGGCGTCACCTCCGATGATCTGCCTGATGGGGAAGGCTTCGCCGCGGCGGAGTGGGTCAGGCTCACCACGCACAACGGCACGCACCTGGATGCCCCCTGGCATTTTCATCCCACGCAGGATGGCGGAAAGCGGGCGCTGACGATCGACGAAATTCCGCTCGAATGGTGCTTCCAGCCCGGTGTGAAACTGGATTTCACCGCCATGCCCGATGGCTACGTCGTTACCGCAGCGGATGTCGAACGCGAACTTGCGCGGATCGGACACGACTTGCAGCCGCTCGATATCGTGCTGGTCAACACCGCTGCGGGCAAGGCGCTGGGCGATCCCGATTTCATCAATCGCGGGTGCGGCATGGGCTACGAGGCGACGATGTATCTCACCAGCCGCGGCGTGCGGGTGACGGGCACCGACGCCTGGAGCTGGGACGCACCCTTCGCGCATACCGCGAAAAAGGTTGCCGAGACGGGCGATACGTCGCTGATCTGGGAAGGGCACAAGGCCGGGCGCGACATCGGCTATTGTCACCTTGAAAAGCTTCACAATCTGGAAGGGCTGCCCGGCAGCGGCTTCACCGTCAGCTGCTTCCCCCACAAGATCAAGGGCGCGTCCGCCGGATGGACCCGTGCCGTTGCCATTTTCGAGGACTGATCCCATGCGGTTCGCTACCTTGCGCGATGGAACCCCCGATGGCCGGCTGGTGACCGTGTCGGCGGATGGCACCCGCTTCGCCACTGCTCCCGTCGCCACGATGCAGGCCCTGATGGAGGATTGGGACGCGCACTTCCCCACCCTTCTTGCGATTGACGATTACCCCCATGCGCTGGCCGAGCACGTGGTTGCAGCCCCTCTCCCCCGTGCCTGGCAATGGCTCGACGCCTCTGCCTACCCCGCGCATGGTGCGCTGATGGACGAGGTGACGGGCGTGAAGAAGCCGCCGGTCGATTTCCCGCTGATGTACCAGGGGGCATCCGACAGGTTCTACGCGGCCACAGACGCCATACCCTTCCCGTCGGAGGATCTCGGTATCGACTTCGAGGGCGAGTTCGGCGTCATCGTCGATGCCGTGCCGATGGGTATCAGTGCCGATGCGGCGATGGCGCACATCCGCCTGGTGGTGCAGATCAATGACTGGTCATTGCGCTCGCTGGCCGCGCCCGAGATGAAGACCGGCTTCGGCTGGGTCTGGGCCAAGCCCCACTGCTCCATGGCGCCCTTCGCCGTCACCCCCGATGCTCTGGGTGCCGACTGGCAGGACGGGCGGGTGTGCCTCGATCTCCAGGTGGACTGGAACGGCGAACGGTTCGGCAAAGCCAATGGCCGGCCAATGGCCTACGGCTTCCACGAACTCGTCGCGCGGGCGGCGCGGACGCGCGATCTGGTGGCGGGCACGATCATCGGGTCGGGCACCGTTTCCAACGAGAACTTCCGCGAGACGGGATCATCCTGCATTGCCGAACGGCGCGGGATCGAGATCGTGGACCAGGGCGCGGCCGTCACGCAGTTCATGCGTTTTGGCGACACGGTGCGGATGGCCGGTGTGGATGCTGCGGGACGGCACCCTTTTGGTGTGATCGACCAACAGGTTGTCAGTTCGCAACACTATCGGCCATGACACGCAGACCTTGTCGCGCGCGCCTTGTTCCGCATCGCGCATGAATGCCTGAAGCATGCGGATCCTGATCGGGAAGCGCTTTCCCTTACAAGGCTATTCCACTAGCGTGCCGGCGTGCTTTCAACGCTTTTCAAAAAATCGGCGGTTTGCATTCTTTTCCTCGCCACTGCCTGTGGCGAAGCCGAGGAGGAGCGCGAACGTGACCCTGTGCCCGTCGTGGCCCAGGCCCTGCGTGTACTGCCCGAGCAGATCACCATCGAGGCAATCGGAAATGCCAGGGCCAGCACCTCGGCGGAAATCTTTGCCGAGACCGCTGGCCGGGTGACGGGCGTATCGTTCACCGCGGGTGATTTCGTGCGGGCCGGTCAGCCGCTCCTCCGCCTGGACGACCGGCAGGAACGGCTCGCGGTGGAGGCCGCGCGGGTCGACGTGTGGGAAGCTGATCAGCTGCTGACCCGCTATCGCCGGATCGAAGATACAGGCGCGCTCTCCGAAAGCCAGATCGAAGCCGGCGAAACCGCGCTGGCCTCGGCCCGCGTCGCCCTGGAACTGGCGCAGGTCGACCTGGCGGACCGGACCGTTCGCGCGCCGTTTTCCGGCCACGTCGGGCTGACCGAAGTGGACGTTGGTGACACGGTCAACGATCAGACGCCGATCACCCAGATCGACCAGCGCGCCACGCTGTATGTCGACTTTCCCGCGCCGGAATCCATCTTCACTGCCTTGCGGCCGGGGCAGGTGGTGGAGGTGCAACCCTTCTCGGACCCGTCGCGCACGATCAACGCCCGGGTCGTGGCAACCGATACGCGCATCTCGCAGGACAATCGCAACTTCATCGTCCGCACCGCGATCCCCAACGACGATGACCGGCTCCGACCGGGGATGAGTTTCCGCGTCACTTTCACGCGATCCGGGGAAAGCCGCCCCGCGGTGCCGGAACAGGCCATCGCATGGGGAGGCGAAGGGTCACACCTGTTCGTAGTGCGCGACGACAAAGCCGTGCGTATTCCCGTCACCATTACCGCCAGGCGCGAAGGGACCGTGCTGGTCGACGGGACGTTCCGGGCGGGCGATCGCGTCATCGTGGAAGGCGTGCAGAAGGTGCGCGACGGGCAGGCCATTCGCCTCGTCCAGACGGGCCGGGGAAGTCGCCAGGATGTCGAACTGCGTGGCCCCCGGCCGCCCGCCCCTTCGGGGTCACCAGCCGCCCCAATGCCGGACGCCGTATCCCGCGATGCGGAGTAAGTTCGACCTGCCCATGCTGGCCGTAAAGCGGCCGCTGCTGATCGGTGTTCTCAATCTGTTGATCGTCATCGCCGGCATCGCCGCGCTGATGGGGGTCGAAGTCCGCGAATTGCCGAACGTCGATCGGCCTATCGTATCTGTGACGGCGAACCTGCCGGGCGCGGCTCCGGGCACCATGGATTCGGAGGTGACGAGCCTTCTCGAGAATGCCGTGGCGCGGGTTTCAGGCGTGCGGCAGATCGATTCCTCCAGCGAAGAAAACAGTTCGCGCATCCGGGTGGAATTCAATCCCGGCATCGATCTCGATACCGCCGCCTCCGACGTGCGCGAGGCAGTGAGCCGGGTCACCCGCGAGCTGCCCGACCGGATCGAGCAGGTCACGGTGGTCAAGGCTGACCAGGACGCGCAATCGATCATGACGCTGGCGGTCCAGTCGTCCGTTTATGACGAGAGCCAACTCACCCGGATGGTTGAGAGCGACATCGTACCCGAACTGCTGGCGGCGGAGGGTGTGGCCAGCATCGAGCAGTTCGGCACGCGCGCGCGGCAGATGCGCGTCGCGGTGGACCCGGCGCGGCTGAACCGGTTCGGGCTCACCCTGCCCGATGTTGCCGCCGCGCTGGAACGCGCGCCATACGACGTGCCGGTCGGATCCTTTCGCTCCGACGCGCAGGAGCTTGTCGTGCGGGCAGAAGCCAGCGCAACCGATCCCTCAATGATCGAGAATATCGTGATTTCGGGCACCACGCGCATCGGCGACGTGGCCGAAGCCGATTTCGCCCCTGCCAATGCAACCAACTTCGTGCGGCTCGACGGGGTGCCGATCGTGGGCCTCGGGGTCGTGCGGCAGGCCAGTTCCAACACGATCGAAATCTCCAACAGCATCCGCGAAGGCGTCGATCAGTTGAACGAGCGGTTCGACGATCTTTCGATACAGATCGTATCGGACGATGCCGATTTCATCCGCATCTCGGTGCGCGAAGTGCTCGTTACCCTGGGCTTCACCATCGCCATCGTGATCGCCACGATGCTGGTGTTCTTTCGCTCGTGGCGGGCGACCGTGGTGCCCAGCGCAACCATTCCGGTGGCCCTAGTCGGCGTGATTGCAGGCATCTGGCTGATGGGGTTTTCGCTCAACCTCCTTACCCTCCTGGCGCTCGTGCTTGCGACCGGCCTCATCGTCGATGACGCGATCGTCGTGCTCGAAAACGCGCAACGCCTGCAGAACAAGGGCCTGAGCCCGCGCGCCGCCTCGGTGCTGGGAACACGGCAGGTCTTCTTCGCCGTCGTCGCCACCACGGCCGTGCTGGTCTCGGTGTTCGTGCCGATCAGCTTCCTGCCATCCGAGACGGGCCGGCTGTTTCGCGAGTTTGGCTTCGTGCTCGCGGTGGCAGTCATTATTTCCAGCTTTGTCGCCCTCACACTCGTTCCGGCGCTGGCGGCTCAGTTCGACCTGACGACCAGGGACGATGCGCCCGGCCGCCTGGCCCGCTGGGGGCAGAAGTCCAACGACTGGTATGACGGGGTCCTGACACGCTGCCTCGACAGGCCAAGGCTGGTCGCACTCGTTGCAATAGCTGCTGCCGCTGCGGCCGGCCTGCTCTACACTTCGCTGGAAAACGAACTGGTCCCCGACGAGGATCGCGGCGTGATAGAAGTTGATGCGACCGGCCCTGACGGTGTCGGCATCGCCTTCATGGACGGCGAGCTGGACGAGGTGGAACAGGTTCTCGATCCCTTCCTCGCCGACGGAACGATACAGAGCACCTTTTCTATCGTGGGCCGATACGACCCCAACCGCGTCAGGGTGACCGCGCAGCTCGCCGACTGGGCAGACCGGGACCGCAGCCAGACCGAGATCGTCGAGGAGTTGCAGGGCCCGCTCCAGGAAATCCCCGGATCCCGGACCAATGCACGCGGGCGCGGCACGCTCAGCTTCGGTGGCGGGGGCGACGGTATCGAGGTGGCGTTGACGGGCGCGGACTATGACGGGATCTACGCCTCGGCCCAGGCTCTTGCCGATGCAATCGATACGCAATCGACCATCCTTTCCAACGCCGAAATCTCCTATCAGCCCACTCAACCGCAAGTGTCGCTGCGGATTGACCGCCAGCGCGCAGCCGATCTGGGCGTGGAGCTGGACGATCTGGGGCAGACCCTGCGCACGATGGTCGATGGCGAAGACATCGTGGATGTGAACGTCGGCGATCAGGCCGTTCCGATCTTCCTGACAGCGCAGGCCGTCACGATCACGAACCCGTCCGATCTCAACAATCTGTACATCCGCGGGACCGTGAATGATCAGGCGTCGCTCATTCCCCTGTCGACCCTGACGACGATTGAGGAAGAGGGGGTCGCGGCAGAGCTGGAGCGGACCGAGCAGCGCCGCGCTATCGAAGTCAGCGCGGACATCGAACCGGGCACGCCCCTGCGTGACGCAGTCGACGAGATCGAGCGTCTTTCCGCAGACGCCCTCGGCCCCGGTATCACCATGATCCTGCGCGGGAATGCGGAAAGCCTGGAGGATGCCTCGAGCGACTTCCTCCTCACCTTCGGGTTCGCCCTGGTGATCGTCTTTCTCGTCCTGGTGGCCCAGTTCGAAAGCCTCACCAGCGCGCTGGTGGTCCTCCTCACGGTGCCCTTCGCCCTGGCGGCGGCGGTGTTCTCGCTGTTCCTGTCAGGCGTATCGCTCAATATCTATTCGCAGATCGGGCTGGTGATGCTGATCGGGCTGATGGCGAAGAACGGCATCCTCATCGTCGAATTTGCAGATCAGTTGCGCCATCAGGGTCGCAGCGTGCGCGAAGCGGTGCAGGAAGCCGCCGCCATCCGCCTTCGCCCCATCGCGATGACCTTGATTTCCACGGTGGTCGGCGCCTTGCCGCTGGTGCTGGCGAGCGGGGCCGGATCGGAAGCCCGCCAGTCTATCGGATGGGTCATCTTCGGGGGTCTCGGCATCGCGGGCATCTTCACGCTCTTCCTTACGCCGGTCATCTACCTTGCCATCGCTCCCTTCGGTAAGCCGCGCTCCGTCAATCTCGACAGGTTGCACGCCGAGATCGATGACGTGGACGAAGACATGACGATGGCACCGGCATGAGTAGGCTGCTGGCAATGCTGGTCTGCGTGGCCGCCCTGTCGGGGTGCGCGCGCGGTGATCCGGTTCTGTCAACGCCGCAGATGGCGGCACCAGCACGCTATGCCACCGATCTTCCGCCCTCCGGAGTGGACTCCGAATGGTGGTTGGGGTTTGACGATCCCGTTCTCGACGCGCTTGTCCGTCGCGGGCTTGAGGCCAATCTCAACGTGGAGGCGGCAGCGGGCCGGCTTGCGTCTGCGGAGGCGCTGCTCCGCGCTGAACGGTCTGATCGCCTGCCCGGTATCGATGGCCAGGCCGGTGTCGGCATCGCGCTTGCCGACAACAGCAGGGTCACGGCCGATGCAGGCTTGTTCGGCCTGTTCAACCCCGACATCAACGGCCGACTGGCCGCCGAGATACGGGCAGCCGCGGCCGATTATGCCGAGCAGGACTACCTGCTGGCCGATCAGCGACGCCTGGTCGCGGCGGCGATTGCCAGCCAGTATGTCGAATATCGTCGCACCGGGGCGCGGCTCGACCTGCTCGATCAGTCAACGGACTTGCAGGAACAGACCCTGCGCATCGTGACCTTGCGGTTCGAGGCAGGACTATCCGCCAATCTCGACGTGCGCCGGGCCGCCGCGGATCTGGCGCAGACGCGGGCCCAGCGCGGGCTTATCGCGATCGCCCGGTCACAGGCGGAAAACGCGCTGGCCGTCTTGCAGGCCGAACCGCCCGGAGTCTTTGCCGTTCCCGAACCTGCGGAGGCAACCATACCCCGCTACGGCCTTGGCCCTCCGGCAGGGGTTCCGGCCGACCTGCTGCGTCGCCGCACGGACATTCTCGCAGCCGAGGCCCGTCTGGAACGCGCGGCTGCCGATATCGGCATAGAGCGTGCAGACCTGCGACCATCGCTCACCATCCCCGGAACGCTGGGCCTGGGAGACGGCTCCCTGGGCGGCATCTTCAGCAATTTCCTGCTGTCGCTGGGAGCTGCCATTGATCTGCCGCTGTTTGACGGCGGCCGCCGCCGGGCGGAGGTGGAAGCGGCACAGTTCGAGGCGCAGGCGCGCCTGGCCGAATATCGCGCGACCTTTCTGCAATCGCTGGGAGAGGTCGAGAACGCGCTCGTATCCATCGATGCCTACCGCCAGCGCAACGACGAACTTGCCGAGGCAATCGAGCAGAGCGAAACGGCGCTATCGCAGTCGAACGCCTTGTACCGGGAAGGTCTAGCCTCGCTGTTCGACGTACTCGACGCCCAGCGCCAGCTCATCGCCAGCCGACAGGACCTGATCGACAGCGAAGCGGACCTCGCCAGTTCCTTCGTGGCGTTTCATGCCGCGGTCGGATCTGACTAGGTCAGTAGACACCTTGTCGCCCGCGCATCGACCGTCGCGAGGAAATCGCTGCGGGGATAATCGGAGCTTATATTTCTGCCACAACAGGTGTGTTCAAATCGACCGCCAAATAGACAGGGTTCGCGCCGTTGGGAAAGTTGTCTTCGATTGGCGCGAGATAAACTGAAAAATACCGCGGCTACCCGCCGGACTACTGTCGACTGACGGCCATGCAGGGACGGGGTAGTCCGCCATGATTGATCTGCGAGATGACGCAGGGATTTCGGACCGAGCCCGCCTGATCGTTGTCAGAAGCATTTTATCGAATGAATTCGCGTCATCGATCTCGAACTCAATCCCTGCCAGAAACTGAGTAAGTTGACCGCTTTTCAAAGCCTCGCCTAACAGCACCACCGTCCCTCCACGTGCGGGGGGTTATACGGAAAAGTCGTTAAACGACCGTTGAAAAAATTTAACCCTTTCAATGTGGCAGGTGAGAATCCTGGCGCAGACCCTGATGTCAGATCATGCCTCTTGCCATCCACAGATCATCTTTCTGCGGAGGCCCATCTTCCTCGCCTCTCCTGATCAAGTTCGAGAAAGCCTCATCCTGCGAAAGGAAAACCTGGCCGCTGAGCTGATCGAGAAAGGATGAGCGTTGCAACCGGTCCATCACAGGCCCCTTCACCTCGGACAGATGCGCCTTTATCCCCGCATCGGCCAGGCGGTGGTTGATCGCCTCGAGGCTCTCGAGCGCCGAGGCGTCGATGGAGTTCACCGCCGAACACATCAGCACGAGGTGCCTGGCCTGCGGGTGGTCTGCCACCGTTTCCAGCACGAATTCCTCGAGCCAGCGGGCGTTGAGGTAGGTCAGGCTCTCATCCACCCGAATGGTGAGTATCCGCGGGTCGGTGATTACCGTATGGCGCTTCACGTTGCGGAAGTGCCCCGTCTCCGGCACCCGGCCGACGATCGCCGCGTGCGGGCGCGACGCGCGCCACAGGTACAGCGCCAGGCTGAGCGCGACGCCGGCGATCACGCCAGGCTCCACGCCCAGCAGCAGCGTTACGCCGATCGTCGCGGCCATCGCCGCGAAATCGGCGCGTGAATAGCGCCAGATCGTCAGCGGGGTGCGCAGGTCGACAAGGCCCACGACGGCAACGATGATCGTCGCCGCCAGCGTGGCGATCGGCAGCGCATAGAGCAGCGGCGTAAGGAACACCGCGGCAATGGCGATGCCGACGGCGGTGAATGCGCCCGCCGCGGGTGTCTCCGCGCCTGCATCGAAGTTGACGACCGACCGGGCAAAACCGCCGGTTACCGGATAGCCGCCGGAAAACGCGGCGGCGACATTTGCCGCGCCAAGACCGATGAGTTCCTGGTCAGGATCGATCCGCTGCCGCTTCTTCGCCGCGAGCGTCTGCGCCACGGATACGGATTCGACGAAACCGATGACGGAAAGCAGGAGTGCGGGTATCGCCAACTGCTGCCACAGACCGGCATCGAACAGCGGCACGGTGAGCGGCGGCAGGCTTTGCGGAATGTCCCCCACGGTGGCGACGCCGCGCTCCTCCAGATCGAGCAGCACGACCGCCAGCGTCGCCGCAGCCACGGCGGCGATCGGTCCCGCCTTGGCGAAGAGATCGGCCCGGCGCGGCGGCAGGCCCAGCCTTGTCAGCAATGGCTTGAGGCCCTTGCGGACCCAGAACAGAAACGCCGTCGAGAGCACGCCGATGACCAGCGTCGACATGTTCGTGTCCGCCAGGTTGCCCAGCAGGCTTGTGACAAGCGCGGGCATGGCCTCCCCCGCGGCGGAAATCCCGAAGATCGCCTTGAGCTGGCTGGTGGCGATGATGATGCCCGACGCGGTGATGAACCCCGATACCACCGGATGGGACAGCAGGTTGGCGAGGAACCCCAGCTTGAGCACGCCCATCAGCAACAGGAACACGCCGGAAAGCAAGGCCAGCACCAGCGTTGCGGCGATAAACTGCGCCGATCCGGGAGGCGCGACGCTGCTGGCGGCCGTCAGCGTCATCAGCGAAATGACCGCCACCGGGCCCACGGCCAGCGACCGGCTCGTCCCGAACAGGGCATAGGCGACGATCGGCAGTATCGACGCGTAGAGGCCCACTTCCGGCGGCAGTCCCGCGAGCATCGCGTAGGCAAGGCTCTGCGGGATGAGCATGATCGTGACGATGCCGGCGGCAACGAGATCGTTGGTCAGCAAGGTGCCGTTATAGGTCCGGCCCCACTGGAGGATCGGCAGGAAGCGGGCGAGTGCTGGCATGTCGGGAAACGCCGGGCGTCAGGCCTTGGCCAAACGATGACGCAGGGCCGACAGGTCGTAACCGGCCTCAGCGGCGGTTGCGATCAGCGTCTCGGGCGACTGCTCGTCCGGGTTCGACAATGCCCACAGCGAAGCCGCTCGCATACCCGTTCGGCAGAAGCCCACGATGGGTGCCGGCAACTGGTGCAGGGCATCGCCAAATTCGGCGACCTTGTCATCGGTGAGAGCGCCCGGGGCCACCGGGATGTGGCACGCTTCCATGCCGGCATCGCGCGCGGCACGCTCGATCGTCGCCCAGTCCGGCTGGCCCGGCTCCTCGCCATCGGGACGGTTGCTGATGATCGCGCGGTAGCCGGCATCGGCGAGAGCCTGCATGGCAGCCGGATCGATCTGCGGGGTGACGGACAGGCGGTCCGACAGGGGCTTGGGGTTTGTCATGGGTTGGAGACCTTTCGTTCCATGGTAAGTTTCTGCAGCAGCATGCCCACCAGCATGGCCGCGACGAAGGGGGCGGCGTATACGGGCGACAGGGCCAGCGACGCCACGGCCGGGCCCGGGCACAGCCCGGCGACGCCCCAGCCCACACCGAACACCGCGGCGCCGGCAAGCAGCCGGGGATCGAGGTCGGTGCGATCGGGCAGCGAGAACCTCTCACCGAAGACCGGTTTGACCATGCGGGCCTGCACACGCCAGGCGATTGCCATGACGACGACCGCGCCGCCCATCACGAAGGCCAGCGTGGGATCCCAGTCACCAAAGATGTCGAGGAAGCCGCGCACCCGCCCGGGATCGGTCATGCCCGAAATCGTCAGCCCCATGCCGAACAGGAACCCGGAGGCGAGCGGCGGAAGAAGTTTGCGGACCAGCGCCATGTCAGGCTCCCACAATGTTCAGGACGAAAACGGTAGCAATCCCGGCGCCCATGAAAGTCGCGGTGGCCACCATCGAACGCTGTGAGAAACGGCTCACCCCGCACACCCCGTGCCCGCTGGTGCAGCCGCTGCCCAGGCGGGTTCCGAAGCCGACAAGCAATCCGGCTATCACCAGGACCGGCCAGCCGGCAAAGGCAGCCGGCTGCCAGTCGGTGCCATGGCGTATCGCCAACGCGCCGAGAGGTAGTCCGATCAGGAACGCCCACGCACTCGTGCGCGCCATGCTGCCGTCGGCGATACCGGTGCCGCGCGCCAGGATGCCCGACACGCCGGCGATGCGGCCGGAGCCAAGCAGCATCAGTGCCGCGGCAAGACCGATCAGCACCCCGCCGATCAGGCCCTGCAGCGGAGCCGCTTCGGGAAAGCCCGGCAGCATCACAGCGCGTTCACCGGGACCTTGAGGTACGAAATTCCGTCCTGCTCGGGAGGGGGCAGGTGCCCGCCGCGCATGTTGACCTGGATCGAGGGCAGGATCAGCTTGGGCATCTCCAGCGTCGCATCACGCTGGGTACGCATCTCGACGAACGCGTCCTCGGTCACACCTTCGTGCAGGTGAACGTTGGCGGTGCGCTCGGCCAGCATGGTGGTTTCCCAGACGAACTCCTCCCGATTGGGCGCCTTGTAATCGTGGCACAGGAACACGCGGGTCTTGTCCGGCAGGCGCATCAGGCGCCGCACGGAGCGGTAGAGCAGACGGGCATCGCCGCCCGGAAAGTCCGCCCGGGCGGAGCCGTAATCCGGCATGAACATGGTGTCGCCGACGAAGGCCGCATCACCGACGATATAGGCCATGTCGGCCGGGGTGTGGCCCGGCACGTGCAGCACGGTCAGAGGAATGTCGCCCACCATTAGCACGTCGCCGTCCTCCAGCAGACGATCGAACTGCGAGCCATCGCGCGCGAACTCGGTCCCTTCGTTGAAGATCTTGCCGAACACGCCTTGCACCGTCACGATCTCGCGCCCGATCGCCAGTTTGCCGCCGAGCTTTTCCTGAAGATATGGCGCTGCCGACAGGTGGTCCGCGTGGGCGTGGGTTTCCAGGATCCAGTCGACGCTGAGCTCTTGCTCCTGCACGTAGGCGACGATCTCGTCCGCGGCCTCGAAGCTGGTGCGACCCGACGGCTGGTGAAAGTCCCACACGCTGTCGATTATCGCGGCCTTCCCGGTCGCATCGTCGCTCACCACGTAGGTGGCGGTGAAGGTCGGTTCGTGAAAGAAGGCCCTGACGTGCGGCGCCCGCAGCCTGGCTTCGACCACGGCATTCACCTGATCGATCGCGCTTTCAAGGGTGGTGTCCCGGGTCATACGGTCTCTCCTGTCCTGGTATCTGCTCCGCGGTCCTGGCCAGGTTCGGGGCCAAGTTCGGGGCAGTAGAGTTGATGGAGTAGCGCAAGCACCTGCTCAGCCTTCGGGTCACAGACGCGGTAGAAAACCGACTGCGATACCTTGCGCGTCGCGACGAGCCCTTCGTCGCGCAATTTGGCCAGATGTTGCGAAAGGGCCGACTGGCTGAGGCCGACTCGCTCCGTCAGTTGGCCCACCGACAGCTCGCCTGCCTTTGCGAGAAAGCAGAGGATGAGCAGCCTGCACTCGTTGGCCATGACCTTGAGCAGGCGGGATGCCTCGCCTGCTTGGCGGATGAAGTCTGTATTGGGAGGTTCAACCTGATTCACTGCGATCTCCATTATGTTATGCTAAATTAGCATTATATAATGTAAATGCAAGTGGCGCCCTGTCTGATCGTTCTAGCGCGGGGTGTTTTTGGTGTAAGCTCGGTTCATGTCGGGCATGCTTCGCTCTCACGACGCAGGAAGTCGGCGGGTACCCGCTTCCATAGGTCATCGGACCGCTATTATCGGACCGATCCTGTTGCACCAACGGCGGACGACCTCGTGGCTGATGGCGATGCGGTCAGCGCTGGGTTGACCCAGATCGTCAGTGCAAGGTGAATTTTGATGACGTTTCTGAAGGGTAAATTTTGTCGACCCTTACGAGAATCCTGCTTTCGAAGCCGGGACTTCGAGAGTTCGCCTGTCGACAATTTCGACCAAAAGTCGGACGGCAAAGACATCGAATAGAGTTCTGCCGCAGGTGCTGTCGGTCTAAACGCAACGGGTGTCCGATTGACGAGCACTCCCCGGGCCGCTCCCCACTCGCAATGCATCTCTCTTTTGATCGTCACGCAGCCTTGATCAAGGTGCTACTTCGACTGGCGGAAGCCTTTAGCCCGGCTGAAACCCAGGTGATGGAGTCCCCCCGAAAAGCCGAACGACCCGGTTCCACCTGCGCCCCACCGTTTCGTGGCAGATGTCGGTTCACCGCTTTGACCGCAGATGCTCACCTTTTATTGACCAAGGTAGGGCGCCCGATTTTTTTTCCTGGCTCGCGTGACCCAGATATTAGTCCTGAGCGTGCCGCGAGAACGGCGGCCTGTGTTCGGTTGCGCACTGCAAGTTTTTCAAGAAGCGACCGCAACCGGACCTTTATCAAGCTCTCGGAGCAGTGATCTATGCGGGCAATCTCTTTGTTGCTCAGCCCTTCGGCAAGATAACGCATCATTTGGATCTGCGAAGTGCTTAGCGACACATCCGCTAGAGGATTGACGATCGTCGCAGGGCAACGATCGCACATACTGTCAACGCACAGGCGGCGATTGCGTGCGGCCAATCGAACGAGCTCCCGCAGATC
The DNA here is from genome assembly GCF_009827335.1 of Aurantiacibacter arachoides. GTDB lineage: Bacteria > Pseudomonadota > Alphaproteobacteria > Sphingomonadales > Sphingomonadaceae > Alteraurantiacibacter > Alteraurantiacibacter arachoides. The sequence continues at coordinate 1,949,449 of NZ_WTYH01000001.1, forward strand.
GCTACGGCTCAGATCAATCGGAGCGACGGCAAGGGGAAGATCCCTGGCCAAGAGCGTCCTGCAGAGCGCGTTCTGCTTGTCGTCGCACAGTACTATCCAGTTACCTACGTCGAAACCTAACAGATGCTGTGCCTCTTGCCGCTCATGCACCTCACTCCCGCTTCCAAGGACGTAAATGCCTACGTCTACAAACGAACGGCTAGCATCAGGCGCCCCCAACTCGTCACTAGACCAGGCGACCGAGATGTCATCGGTAACGAGAGTATCGATTATTGCGTCGCGAATAAGCGCCCCATGGCAAACCACGGCTACGGAAATCATCTCAACCATCGTGCGGCTCCTAAATAGAGCTTCAAAACTTCCACTATTTGCCGCGACCCCAGCGAGCGCCTCGAGTTTTTCGCAAACCAAAAATTTTGTGTGATTGGCTGACCTACCCCGCTCGCAAGTGAGAAGTTAACCAAAATTGGCCAAGTAGACAATTAGGAGTTGCGAAATCGCGTCCGGATGTCCGTTTGGGTTTCCGAATGTCCAAAAGTGTTGGCGGCAACTCCAAGCGGCAGGTTGCAAAGCCCAGAATGTACCGACGCCCCTCACATTTGAGAGTCGATTCGGAGTCCTACGGGCGCACCGTTGTCCGGGCGATAGGACTATTCCTATGACCGGGGTACATCACCGTCACCGGAGATATTGGACTTGCCACTCTAAGGGCCCAGGCGGTCCCACTCACGAGGTCCATAAATCGGCGACGGCGTTGTCCCCTTTGTCCAGGCACAAGCACAAAGGGAGAATACCATGAAGACTCTGATCAAATTCGCCGCAATCGCAGCGGTTCCCGCCGCCTTCGCCGCCAGCCCCGCCGCCGCGCAGGATTCTGAGTCCTACACGCTCGCACTATCCGGCTCGGTCGCCAGCAATTGCGAACTCGTACCCGAAGGCAGCGGATCCTACGGCGTCGATATGCTCGACACAGGCAACCAGGGCGTGCTGACCATCGTCTATTCGTGCAACTCGCCCTACACGGTGTCCCTGCAATCGCTGAACGGTGGCATGCGCCATGCGGAGAGCGGCGGCGCGGTCAACATCGACTATGATGTGGAGGCCAGCTTCCTCGGCCTCGGCATCGGTGCGACCTCCACGAATTCCGCCAGCATGCAGGCGTCCCCCGTCGTTATCGTAACCGACAACGACTGGGCGAACATCCTGGTCAATGGCGGAACGCGCACCGGCAACCTCGACCTGTCGTTCGACTCGATTGCCGAATACGCCGTCGCGGGTACGTATAGCGACGAGCTGACCATCACCCTCGCTGCAAACTATTAACCCCCCGCTTACCGAAGTTTGCAGCCAGACCGGGAGGGGGTTCCTCCCCTCCCGGTCGCCTTGCACGCCTCGGCACGGCGGCAGAATGGGGGAACTGCCAATGTCAAACCTGTTTCGTACCTTTGCCACCTTCGCCTGCACAGCCGCCCTGATAGTGCCGGTCCAGCAGGCGGAAGCCTACGACCTCACGCCAATCGTCGTGCAGCTAAAGCCGAACGGTGCGGGATCGAGCCAGACCATGGTCATCACCAACTCGCACGGTGTGCCGATCGCTATCGAGATCCAGGCGTTCCAACGCACGCAGATGCCGACCGGAGAGGACCAGCTCGAGCCCGAAGACGAAGACCTTATCGTCTATCCACCGCAAATGGTGATACCGCCCAACTCAAGCCAGTCCTTCAGGGTGCAATGGGTCGGCGATCCTGCACCCGAACGCGAACTGGCCTATCGCATCGTCACCCAGCAATTGCCGATCCGCTTCGAGGAGCGCATCGATGCAGACAGGGCGGCGGATCTCACTGTGCGCTATCGTTACGAAGCCGCACTCTACATCCTGCCCGACGGCGCCGAACCGTCGGCCCGGTTGGTATCAGTCGAACGCGTACGCGACGAGGCGGGTGTCGAAAGCCTGGAACTCGCGATCGTATCCGAGGGCACCATGCGTGCCATTCTGCACGAGCCGGTTATCGAACTGACAGCTGCGGGGGGAAGCGCGCTGGAGTTGACCGGAGATGCAATCACGCCGCTAGAAGGTCTGAACATCCTGCCCGGGGTGGAGCGCCGCGTCCGCATCGCCGCGCCCGCTCAGCTTCCGCCCGGCCCGCTAAGCGGTGCACTCACGACGCGCTATGTCGTCCTGCAATAAGGTGTGCGGGCGATGGCTTATCCCTTTCGCCCCGCATCTTTCGTACGGGCGGCGGTAATGCTGTTATTGACATGCACACCCTTGGCACGTGCTTTCAGCCAGGAGCCGGGTCGGTCCATTGAGCCAGTTGCCGATCAACAAGACAGGCCCACTACGAACCCGGAGCAAGAATCGACCACTGCCGACCGGCAGCCGGTGGTGGCCGAGAGTGTTGATGCCGATGCCCTGTTCCGACAGATTTTTGGTACGGACCGTCCGGTAACTGCCGCTGGCATCTACGCTGTTCAAGTCGATCAAATCTATGTCGGCGATTTTGCCATCGATCCGGGCAACGGGGGCGGGACGATCGACCCCCAGTTGCTGCGCACCGCCCTTATACCGGTCGCGGTCGGCGATACAAAAGTGGCGCTGGAGCAACTCGCTACGCAGGATAGTGTTGGGTTCGACGACCTCCGCGCGCTCGATTTCGAGGTCGTGTTTGATCCCGGACGCCTTGCCTTGCAGATCGCGATCCCTCCGGAGCGTCGCAACGCGCGTGACCTTGCTCTGCGCACTGCGAGGAGCCGAGCCGAGCTGGATTATGTCGATCAAGCTGACATCTCGGCCTATCTCTCGGCCCGCGCAGGCATTGATGTCATCGAGCAGTCGAGCTTCGCCGACACAGGATTAGGGGGATTGGCCGCCGATATCGATGCGGGTTTCAACATCGGAGGGGTCGCCCTGCAGGCGCGCTTCCGATACGATGAACGCCGCAACTTCAGCCGTCAGGATGTGCGGCTTACCTATGATGATACCGAAAATCTGATCCGGTATGAGTTGGGCGATCTTAGCGTCGGTCGACGGCCCTTTCAACTGGCGCCCCGCATCGCCGGCATCGCAGCCTTCCGCGAATTTCCGATCGATCCCTATCGCAACATTCGCCCGACGCCCGAACAGGGGTTCCAGCTCGACGAGCCTGCTCGGGTCGAAGTCATCCTGAATGGCGCCCCGGTGCGAACCTACGATCTCAACTCGGGTCGTTACAACCTGCGCGATTTCCCACTGATTCCATCCGCCGCGAACGATATCGAATTGCGTATCACCTATGCCAGCGGGCGAACCGAAGTGCTGGTCTATCCTGCTTTCTTCGACATCGAGTTGCTGGATCCGGGACTTGTCGACTTCGCGCTGAACGCAGGCGTATCCTATCGCGACGATGGTGGCCGCCGCATTTATGATACGGGCGACTACAATGTCATCGGCTATGTCCGCCGCGGCTTTACCGACACCCTCACCGCGGGCCTGAGCTGGGAAGGCAACCGCCATTTCGATACGGTCGGGGCGGAAGCCGTCTGGGCGTCATCCTTCGGCTCTTTCGCTTTCAATGCCTCGACCAATATTCGCGATCCAGGTTTCGATACGAGCAGATTTGCTGTGCAATATGCCTGGCGTGATACTGATAGCGTGCGTGGCAGAGCCATCGATGCGCAGGCGATCCTGACGGGTTCGCGTTATCGCACGCTAAATCAGCTCTTCGGCGGCAATGTCATCAGCGTTTCAGCCCAGGCACGAGCAGGGCAGATGATCGGTCAGCGCCTGCGAGCGACAATCTACGGGGGATATGAGGACGCGCGCGAGTTTGGGGAACGCTATTACGGTGGTCTGAGCGCGTCGTATCAACTGCCATTCGGGGCCCTGTCGCTGGGGGCGGAATATCAGGGTGGAACGAATGCAGACGGGGCGATCTTCAGGCTCGCCTATTCGATGCCGCTCGGCCCAGGCACGGCGACGGCAAGCTACACCACGCAGGACAATGCGTTTCGCGCTGATTATACGCGCCTTACCGCACTCGGCGTCGGATCGGTCGGACTTAGTGGCGGCATCGAACGGCGTGACGATTTCGACCGGCAGTTCATACGTGCCAATTATATCGGCAATCGCTTCGAAGGCACACTCGAACAAGTACGCGTCCATGGCAGTAACGGGCTGGATGATATCCGCACGGTCGTCAATTTCGGCACTGCCCTCTACATGGCGGACGGAATGTTCGGCATCGGCCGCCCAATTTCCAACAGCTTCGCTCTGGTCGACATCGACGAGAGGGCCGGCGATTACCAGATTGCTGTCGAACCGCGCCGCGGCTTCGGGTCAACGGAGACCTATTATACCGCTTACAGCGGCGCACTGGGCCCCGCCGTCGTGCCGACCCTACCCCCCTATTTCGATCGCAGCCTGCAGGTCGACGCGCCAGATGCACCCGCAGGAACATCGCTTGGCGGGCAAGTTTTCGCTCTGCGGCCCGGATATCGCAGCGGCTATGCTTTGAAGGTTGGCAGCGCAGCCAATGTCTCGCTGGTAGGCACGCTGACATTCGCAGATGGGAGCCCGCTCGCCTTTTTCACGGGATCAGTCCGGTCCAGCGACGGAAACGACGATAACGACGCCGCGCAGGTCTTCACGAACGCGGCAGGCCGCTTTTTCCTCGACGGTCTTGTTGCCGGCGAAAGTTATGTCCTGACCTTTCCCGGTCAAAGCATAAGCGAAGGAACGATCCTTGCCGTGCCGGAGGATGCACTTGGAATCGTGCGCCTCGACGATCCGGTGGCAACGCGATTGATGCCTCACGAAGAAGGAGAGGAACGGTGAAGGCGTCAATTCAAGCTTTTGCAACGTCCTGCATGCTGATCGTTGCGCCCTCTGTGGCACAGGCGCAGGATGTTCTGGAGGATGACGACTGCCGGCTCGAACTTCAGGTCGACAGCAATGTTGACTGGAGAGGGCCTTACGGCCGGGGATACGACGTCTTCGACACCGAGCAATCATTTGAAATAGTCACGGTTTCGATCCGGCACGAGGGACGTGCCTGCGACTACTTCCTGACAGGCATTGCGGACACTGCAGCGGATACGCCGGCCTTGTCAGGGCCTGCCGGTCGCCTGTTCTATGACGTCATGATTCAGCCTAGCGGCCCTTCCGTGCTGTCACCGGACTATCTCGGCGACCAGTTGTCGCGTGTGCGCGGGCGGTTTCCGCGCGGTGCGGGTGTGCAGACTGTCACCCTTTACGTTGACGTGCCGCCGGGGCAGTTCGTTCCTGGGGGCGCTTACAGTGGCCGCACCGAATTCAGGCTCTTCGAAGATGACTTCGGTTCACCCGAACTTGCTGACCAAGCGGTCCTCGGCATCGTCGTCCCGGTCGCGAGTGCATTGAGAGTCGAGAGCCGCGAGGTCGGGCCGGGTCAGCGCGACCTCAACATTGACCTGGGCGATTTGAGCCAAGGCGCCGATCACACGCTCGACTTCTCGATCGCCAGTAATGCGAGGGTCAGCACGGAGCTGTCATCAGCAAATCGCGGACGACTTGCGCATTTCGCGAATGCACCAGGCATCCCCTACCGCGTCTGGATGGGCGGACAGGCGCTTGATCTTTCGCAGCCTCTTGTGCGGCAGGAAATTGTCGTTCCCGGTGCGTCCACTACCGCACTGCCGGTTAGGGTCTCGGTCGATCCGCAGCCCGGTGCGGCAGCGGGCGATTATTCCGACACGCTGACGATCACCTTCGTCGTCGATGATTGATCGGAATGCAGGGGGCGCCCCGTCAGAAACGTCTTGTCAGGCCAATACGCAACTGGCGAGGCTCGACGATGCGACTGTTAGTGCCGGCGACACCCCCGAGAGGCTCGCCTGGCAAACGGGTCTCGTAAAAATAGTCGATGTCATTGCCATCTGAATTCATGGCATTCAGCAGCTCAAGATGAAATTCCCAGCCCTCATTCGACTGCAGGTTTTGCGGTGTCCACGCAATGCGAGCATTGACCAGAGTTGTCGCTTCGCCGCGGACCGAATTGTCCTCCAGCAAGGCGTGCGGACCAAGATAGCGAAGCCGAACAGCGGCGTTCCAATCTGCAAAAGCCGCAATCGCACCGAGTTCACCAGAGGATTCAAGGGCGCCCGGTACGAAATTCTCACCCTTCGGAAGCCCGGTGAAGCGCGAGGTTGTCCCTGTCCACACCGCGTCGATCGCCAACCAGTCCAGAGGACGGTAAAAAGCGGTAAGCTCGTATCCGTGCCGTTCGCCGGGATTGGATGGCTCGACAGCGCCGGAATCGCCGACATAGATCAACTCGCTTTCGATACTGCTCCACCAGTAAACGCCGGTGAGTATCAGCCCTCCTCGCTCGACCCGAAAGCCCAGTTCCTCAAAGTCTCCTTCTACCAAGCCGGGCGCCGGATCGATGGGGCTGGTCACGCCGCGCGCATCGTTGGAATGAAAGCCCTCGCCCCGGTTTGCATAGACGGCGAACCCGTCGGCAATCTCGTAATTCAGTCCGATCTTGGGGCCTAGGGCGTCGTCTGAAACTGAGCCTGACCAGCTTGCGGCACCTTCCAGCGCTCTGGTTTCGAAATCATACCAGTCGGCGCGTATTCCAGCGATCACCATCAGTCTTTCAATCGGACGCCACACGGCCTCTGCGTAGAGACCGAGCGAAGCTTCCTCGACGGCAAAGGCGCCCACGGTACGTTCCGTCGCACCTGCGATCGTCTCGTCCAGACCGACACGCGCGATGTCATCGTATCGTGCTTCGGCGCCTACGCGCAATGTCATGCTGCTGGACAGGCGCGCCGTGTGTTCCAGACGCCCACCGTATGTCCAGAGACTGTCGTATTGACGGATCTGGTCGCCATTTGCCGGATCTTCGAGAAAAAACGTGAAATTGGACAGCAGGCTCCAATCATAATGTTGGGCAAACGCCGTGATGCGCCAGTCGTCTGAAAGAAAGTTGACCGTGAAAATGCCGCGCTCGCTGTCCCCGCGCAATGTAACGTCGAGCGAACAATAACGGTCGGCGCACAGGGGCGTGCCCACGACACGATCCGGTATCTGTTCGGTCGGGGCCCATGTTGCGTTGTAATAGTTGTAGCTCACAGAAAGATCACCGGTGCCGAGCGGCAGTGTGAATTTGGCAAGCGTCGAATAGCCTTCAAAGTCCTCCGGCAATTCCCACGGGCCATTGTTCAATCTTGCTTGTCCGATCAGCAGGAGATCCCCGCCTGCAACGCGTACTGAACCGCCGCCTGCGACGCGGTAATAGTCGAAGCTGCCCGCCTCCACGGTGACAAACGGGTCAAGGCGATCAACTGTTGCGACAGCGGATGACCCCACGAAGCTGAAATCGCCGGCGTCCGCACGATACGGGCCCTTGCGGTAGTCTACCCGAGCTACGGACTCCGGAATGAGGCCGTTGACATCGAGATACCCCTGCCCGTGACCGTGCGTGCGAAAGTTGAGCGGCACATCATCGAGATAGACCGAATAGTCGGTTCCATGGTCGAGATTGAAGCCACGCAGGAAGAACTGGTTGGCCTTGCCGCCTCCCGAATGCTGGGTCGCAATAAGGCCTGGGGTCGATTCCAGCAGTTCGCCGGGGCGCAGTAGCGGACGCAGGGAAATGTCTGCCCCCGCTATCCCGCCTTCGCTGGCCGCCCCTGCATTGCCAATGCGCTCTTCTCCCCGGCCAAAGACATAGATTTCCTGTGTTGTGGATCCTGTTGCATCAGGATCGTCCCCTGCTTCATCCACCTGCGCTCGCGCGGAGATGGCGGGTGCCAGTGAGATGGCGATGCCGAAAAGCAGTGCGAAACCGGAGGCAGGATGTGTCATCCTTAGTCAACTGCCAGCGACACTCTCGCGCAGCACCGTAAATTACGGTAATCGGCCTGTTACATGGACGTTACAGCGAAATTTGCGGCGGAAGCCGAACGGTTGAGGGCAGCCGGCGTTGTCGGGCGTGGCGGTCGCCTGCGCGATCTGTTCGATCATCTGGTTTCCCGTGGGCCGGATGGTCATCCGATGACCCAAGACGAGATTGCTCGAGAGGTATTCAGGCAAGACGAGACTGACGCCGACGATGCGACAGTACGCGTCTACATCCATCGCCTGCGCAAGAAGATCGACAACTTCTATGCCATGGACACGGACATCGAGAGGGGTTGGCGTATAGCTCTCCCTTCCGGAACATACGCCTTGCGGCTGGAAACCGACCCGGAATTTGCCCCCACTGTGCGATCCCGGTGGGGTATGCCGGCCTTGTTGGGAAGTGTTATCACTGCCGCCGTCATGGCGCTGGTCTTCGCCTTCGTTCAACGCCCCGCATTTCCAAATGCGATCTGGCAGCCTCTCGCCCATTCTGACCGCCCGGTGTTGCTGGTGATCGGCGATTACTACCTTTTTGGTGAAATCGATCCCGTTCGGCCCGAGTATGGGCGCTTGATCCGTGATTTCCGGGTGAACGGACCAGAGGGTTTGGCGGCCCTTCAGCAATCGGAGCCAGCCCGGTACGGCAATGCCGAGGATGTCGGGCTGAACTACCTTCCCTTTTCGAGCGCATACGCCCTTCGCGAATTGCTCCCGATGCTTTCGGAGGCCGGAAAGGATGTAACCGTCATCGCCGGCTCTTCGGTCAAACCTGACATGCTCAATTACTTCGATGTGGTCTATGTAGGGCTGCTGAGTGGCATGCATGTGCTTGAGGAGCAGACGTTCCGAACAAGCGGTTTCAAGGTTGGCGAAAGCTACGACGAACTGACTGATCGCCGAAGCGGTAGAGCCTACATAAGCAACGAGGCGCGTAGCCTTACGTCACCGGCCTTCTACGAAGATTACGCTTATCTCGCTCGGTACACGGCACCCACTGGTGCAGCCATCATCGTGGTGGCCAGCGAACGGGATACGGGCTTGCGCGCGGTAAGCCCGGTTGTGGCTGGAGCGGACCTTCCTGACGGATTGGCTGACGTCAGCCCTCAGGGTTCATTCGAAGCGTTGATTGCAGTTACCGGGCAGCAAGGGGCAGACCTTTCCCATCGGACGCTGATAGTGCGCGCCAGACCATGAGCATGTTCGTTGCCAGGGGTGCTGTCAGTCTGATCGCATCTCGTCTTCGATTGGCGAGACTTCTCCCTGGTCAAAAGCCTTCGGCCAACGGGCGCATTGTATCGCCCTACCCTCGCCGCCGCGGAACGCTGGCGGTGCCTTTGGCGTAGCGAGCGAAGACTCGACCGGGCGCGCCTTCGAGATCTTTAGGCGCAGGTCGAAGCGTCGGATATTTCGTCATGAGCTACGCGCAATTCGGTTAGGACCGACGAGACCCGCGTAATATCAAGATGTTGGGCCGCTATCGAATTCAATATTCGCACCAGTCCCATCCATTATCAAATCAGGTGCCGCTCCATCCATGTCGGTAATCTCAGGCTTAGACCATTGCTCTTTAAATATCATGTCTGACCCTTTTCAGAAGTTGGCTGGGAAAAGTTTTAAAAGGACCACATATTCGCTGCCCCTCGCCTCAAACAGCTTTCCGTAATGCGGCGAGTGCAGTACGCGCGATTTGGCAGCAATTGCAAGAGGGACGCCCATGACTATTCGCGAATTGATAGCATACGTCGCGTTGGCCGGGATCGTGTTGATCCTGGCGGCGCTGGTCGTTCACTACAGGCGTCGGCGATCCGGAGACCGTAAAATCGGGCGCCGTGGACAATGGTGACGCATTCACCTGGCAGGGGACTGAGGATCCGTAACCCACGATCAGAAACTGTAGAGGCTGGTAGGCCGCGCTCTTACTGAATTGCAAAGGATACTCGGGCCGCTGCTCTCCTGAAAACCTGGATGTCGCGTGGGGTCTCGCTTCCATCGACCGAAGGGAGTCGTCCTATGCGTGGTGAACTGACGTGCTCGAGAAGTTCAGCTCCTCAAGATTTCCTGATAGAGCGAGAGGTATTCGTCCGCCATTCGCTCCACGCTGAAACGCTCCATGGTCCGGCGGCGGATCGTTTCGCGGTCGAGGTCGCCGACCCGGGCCACCGCGTCGACCGCCTCGGCAGTGCTGTCTACCAGGAACCCGGTGACACCGTCCTCGATCAGTTCCGCCATCGATCCGCGCCGGGTCGCGATGACGGGCGTGCCACAGGCCATGGCTTCGACGACGGACAGGCCGAACGGTTCGTCAAAAGTGATCAGGTGCAGCAGTGCCCGCGCCTGGCCGAGCGCCGTGATGCGCGCCGCGCCGCCCACCGGGCCGTGATAGCGCACGCGATCACCCAGCGCCGGTTTTACCTCGCGATCGAAATAGGCGCCATCCTGCACGATGCCGTAGATATCGAGCGCTCGCCCGGCCGCGCTGGCCGCCGCAATCGCCTCTGCCGCGCCCTTGTCGGGATGGATGCGCCCGAAGAACAGCAAGCCGGGGGCGCCGTGGCGATCCAGGGGGAAGTCTTCCATGCGAATGCCGTGGTGGATGGTGGCGGCATAGCGCAGGTCCGGGTGGCGGTCCGCCGCGCTGATGGCCACGAAATGGACACGGCGATCGAACGGCTTGTACATCGGCATGATCCGCTCGGACGAGAAGCCATGGATGGTCGTCACCATCGGGGTATCGACGAGGTTGGCAAAGGCATGGGCCGGAAAATCGGCCTGGTTGTGGATCAGGTCGAATTCGTCCGCACGCTCGAACAGATGGGCCAGGTGGCGATATTCCCAGACCTTGGCATCGATCGCCGGGTCTTCTTCGTAAGGCGCGGGCACCACGCCCGCGAGCGTGGCCGTCGTCAGGCTGTCCAGCGTCGCGAACAGGGTAACGTCCACGCCGCGCGCCACCAGGGCCTCGGTCAGGAGATGCGTCACCAGTTCCCACGGGCCGTAGTGGCGAGGCGGAGTGCGCCATGCGATCGACGCGAGCATGGCGATTTTCATTGCAGAACCAACCCTTCGTCAGGTCGCAGGATTCCGGCCTGCGGTTCGCCGTCGAGCGTGGAGAGTAGCGGCACGGTGTCCCACGGAACGGCAATCGCGGCATCGGTCAGATTGAGCAGGATGGTGAGCGTGCGATCCAGATGCGCGCGCTCGAACGCGATCACCCCGGCGGGTGCATCCAGCAGCCGCATCGCGCCGATGGACAGCGCGCTTTCCTGCCGGCGCAGCGCCAGCAGGGCCCGCGTCAGCGCCAGCATCGAAGAGGGATCGGCGTCCTGTGCTGCAACATTGCGCGTGGCCCAGTCGGGATTGAACGGCAGCCACGGTTCGGCCGCGCTGAAACCGGCGTTGGGCGAGGCGTCCCACGGCATCGGCGTGCGCGAGGGATCCCGGCCGATATCGAGCGCCGGCTGGCGGAAATGCTGCGGATCGCGGATGCGATCGGGCGGGATCTCCACCTTCCCGATGGCCAGTTCGTCCCCCTGGTAAAGCGTGGGCGTGCCGCGCAGGGTCAGCAGCAGCATCATGGCGACCCGCGCCTGCGCCTCGCCAACGCGGCCCGCGATCCGGGGCGCATCGTGGCTGCCCAGCACCCAGTTCGGCCAGCCATGCGGTGGAAGGGAGTCCAAATATTGCGCCATGAGGTCGCGCAGCCCGTCGGCATCCCACGCGCTTTCGATGAGCTGGAAATTGAACGGCAGGTGCACCTGGGGCCTATCGACCGTCCCGTACCAGCGGGCGTGGCGATCGTGCGGCAGGAAAATCTCCCCGACCAGGAGCCGGTCGTTGTACTGGTCGGCCAGCGCGCGGAACTCGGCGCTGATCGCATGCGCTTCCGGCTGGTCGGTGGAATGGCGCTGGATCAACCGGTCGCGTTCGGTGCGATCCGGGGTCCAGTCCGGGTTTGGCGGGTTATCGGGCAGACCCTCGGCCTTCACGATGTGCCACAGCACGTCGATGCGAAAGCCATCGACACCGCGATCGAACCAGAACTTCAGCACGTCGATCATGGCAGCTTTCAGCTGCGGGTTGCGCCAGTTGAGGTCCGGTTGTTCGGAAAGAAAGGCGTGGAGATAATACTGCCCCGTCGCCTCGTCCCACTCCCAGGCGCTGCCGCCGAAGTCGCTGATCCAGTTGTTGGGCGGGCTGCCATCCGGTTTGGCATCGCGCCAGATGTACCAGTCGCGCTTGGGATTATCGCGGCTGGAACGGCTTTCCTGGAACCACGGATGCTGGTCGGAGGAATGATTGGGGACGAAATCCAGCAGGATCCTGAGCCCGCGCCGATGGGCTTGCGCCAGCAGTCTATCAAAGGTTTCGATATCGCCGAACAGCGGCTCGATCCCGCAATAATCCGCCACGTCGTAACCGAAATCGGCCATGGGTGAGGGAAAGATGGGCGACAGCCAGATCGCATCGACGCCGAGCGCCGCGATATAATCGAGGCGCGCGATGATGCCCGCCAGATCACCGATCCCGTCGCCATCGCCATCGTTGAAGGATCGCGGATAGACTTGGTAGATGACCCCGTGTTGCCACCAGGCGCTCGTGTCCGAATTCTGCATCCAGCGGTGTTGCCAGCTCGCCGCGCTTAGGGGAACCATGGATTATCCACGGGGTGCTTCACATCGCGCTGCCTCGCAAATGCTTGGTCAACCTGAGCTGGCCATTCCCTAAACGCTGCATTCCCCAAATGGCGCGGCGATCACCGGGAAAGCCCCCCCGCGTAAGCAAAGTCGCAAATGGCTTCGGGCTCCCAACCTTCCTACCACGCCCTCAAAACGTTGTTCTTCGCCATCGGGCTGCGAGCCCATTATCGGACCCACTTGCCTGCGCCCGGGATTGCAAAGATCGTTCTGGCGGCCATTGAGCGATGACTGCCGCAGCAGAATGATCGCCTCGTCCATTTGGTTTGTGCGCAACTGCGCCATGAAGGGCTGTTGTTCGCGTTGGGCGTCTGGGGCGCATGTCGATAGACGGCTTTTTGACCGTTCGAGCCGGTCGGCCGTCCGTCGTTCAACAAATGTCGAAAATCACAGATGAGTCGTCAGAATGTCGCGGTCAGGTCGACATAACCGTAGACAGGATCCCCGAAACCATTGGCATTGGGCGCATCGCTAAGGAAACGGCCGTTGATAAGGACCGACGCGCCTGTATCGAGGCGCAGAAAATCGGGCACGAACCAGTACCGCAGGCGGCCTTCCAGCTGGTTCCCGCCAAATGTGCCTGACAGTCCGGACGCATCGCGTACTCCGGTGTTGGCGAAACTGTCAGTGGCAGAATCCAGGAAGGCTGCGCGGTACTTCACGAAGCCGTCGAGCCGGGCAGAGGGCTTGAATTCGAAGTCCATTCCGATCGCCGACAGGTTGTTGCGCCCCAGCGGACCGTAGATGCCGGTAGGCCCATAGTCCGAACGGCGCGGGCCGTAGAGGCTGTCGAAACGGCCGAAGTCGCCGCCCGTCCCGTCGCCTGTGGCGTAGTCCCAGACGGCTGCGATGCGTGGCTGCCACGGGACATCGAGGCGATAACCTGCGTCGAGGTGGAGGAAATGCGCCGATACGTCCTGCACCGGCGAGCCGGCCGCGGTGGTGACGCTTCTTTCTCCGAACTGATAGGCATATTCGATCTGATAATCGAGGTGCCCGGCGCGCGGCGCTCGCAGAAACCGGAATCCCGGCGTGGTAAGCTGCCTGTCGCGGGTCGAGACGCTGCCCCGGTCATCCTCGTCGAGGCCGTAGACGTAGGCCTCCAGCGTGTGACCCGCGACCGGGGTGGTCCCGAACAGACCCCAGAAGACGAGATCGTCGCCCTCGTGGTCCCAGCGCACCTCGTTATCCAGCACACCGGCCTTATCCGCGGGCAGGCGCTGTTGCGGAAACGTGTAAAAGGCGGTCACCGATCGACTGTCGGTTCCCGCCACATCCAGCCGCACGCCGGTAAAGGCGTTGGTGGCGTTGCGGAAGTTGTTGCGACCCACAAGGCGGCGCGAACCCAGGTCCATGGTGAATCGCCCCGCGGTCAGTGATGTCGTCGACCCTTCACCCAGCACATCGCCGAGATCGGCGCCGACATAGGCCTGGACCAGTTCCAGTGCATTCACGTCGCCGTTGTTCACCGAACTGCCCTCGTCACCGCCATAGGCCCGCGCGTCGAACAACTCGCCGCCGATGCGCACCGGACCTGCATCATATTCGGCGGCAAGGGTAAAGCGCATGGTGACGAGGTCGTCGTTCTCGTCGAGGCCGGGGCGGAACTGGTTGCCCAGCACCTCGTAGCGAATGCGCGCGCTGCCGCTGATTGTCAGGCCCTCGGGGCTGCCTATCGCGTCCTGTAGATTGAACGGCGCATCGGTATCGGCCTCCTGGGCGCAGGCGGGCGAGGTTGCGATGAACAGGGCAAGAACGGTCATTCCGGCAAAGCGCTCAAGCATGGTCAAATCCTTCCAGTAAGAGGCAGGTCAGGCGGCGAGCTGATCGAGGGGGAAAACCTGCGCTCGCTCGATACGCAGCGCCAAGCGTTGGCCGCAGGCGGGCATTGGGTGTTGGCTGTCGATGTCGACCTCGATCGGTTGCGCGTTGCCGCCGAGACTTCCTTCCACCCGCCAGACCCCGCCCTTTCGATAGGCTGTGTCGACGATCAGCGGCAGGCAGCCGGGGCTGTCATCGCAGAGCGCGACATCGTGCGGACGAAAGTCCAGCCGAGCGCGCCCATGAGGGGCGGCGCCGATATGGGTATAGACGGGGCGCCCGTGGAAGTGCGCCTCGCCGTCAACCAGCTCGACTTCGAGGCTGTTGGTATCGCCGACGAAGTCCGACACGAAGCTGGAATGTGGGTGCATGTAGATCTGCTCGGGTGTGCCGACCTGTTCGATAACCCCGTGGTCCATCACCGCGACACGGTCCGCCAGTTCCAGCGCTTCTTCCTGGTCATGGGTGACGAAGATCGAGGTCAGTCCCATCTGCTCGTGCAAATGGCGCAGCCAGCGGCGCAGGTCCTTGCGAACTTTGGCGTCGAGTGCGCCGAAGGGTTCGTCCAGCAGCAGCAGCCGCGGCTCGACCGCCAAGGCCCTGGCGAGCGCCACGCGCTGGCGCTGGCCGCCGGAAAGCTGGCCGGGGAAGCGGTCGCCAAGGTCGCCAAGCTGGACGAGGTCGAGCAACTCCATCGCTCGCTTGCGTATCTCGGTCTTGCTCGGGCGCAGGCGGCGCGGACGCACGGAAAGGCCGAAGCCGACATTGTCGACCACGCTCATGTGCCGGAACAGCGCGTATTGCTGGAATACGAAACCCACCTCGCGCTGGGCGACAGCGAGTTGAGTCACATCGTTGCCACCGAACAGGACTCTGCCCCGATCGGGAAAGGCGAGCCCTGCGATGATGCGCAGCAGCGTCGTCTTGCCCGACCCCGAGGGGCCAAGCAGGGCGAGGAACTCCCCATCCTGTACCGACAAGTCGATCCCCTTCAGCGCGTCAAAATCCCCGAAGCGCTTGGTTATGTTCTCGAGCGTGATCAAAGCACGGTTCCCTTGTGGCTGGAGGACAGGCGCCATTCGAGCGCGGACTTGAGAACCAGGGTGACAAGCGCGAGCATGGCGAGGAGCGAGGCGACCGCAAAGGCGGCGACGAAGTTGTATTCGTTGTAGAGAATCTCGACGTGAAGCGGCATGGTATTGGTAAGGCCGCGCAGATGACCGGAAACGACCGAGACCGCGCCGAACTCGCCCATTGCGCGCGCGTTGCACAGCAGCACGCCGTACAGCAGGCCCCAGCGGATATTGGGCAGCGTGACATGCCAGAAGGTCTGGAAGCCGCTCGCCCCCAGCGAAAGCGCCGCCTCCTCATCGTCGCGCCCCTGCTCCTGCATCAACGGGATCAATTCGCGCGCAACGAAGGGGAAGGTCACGAAGACCGTCGCCAACACGATGCCGGGGACGGCGAAAATGATCTGGATGTCGTATTCGCGCAAAACCGGTCCGAGCAGGCCGTGCACTCCGAACAGCAGGATGTAGACAAGGCCTGCCACGACCGGCGAGACCGAGAAGGGCAGGTCGATGAAGGTGACGAGCACGCTGCGGCCTGGAAAGGTGAATTTGGCGATGGCCCAGCTGGCGGCCACGCCAAACACGACGTTGAGCGGCACGGAAATGGTGGCCACCAGCAATGTCAGCTTGATGGCGGAGATCGCATCGGGCTCGCCCAGCGCCTGCATGAAGGGGCCAATCCCCGTCGACAGCGCCTCAGCGAAGACGACGATGAGCGGGAGCAGCAGGAAGACCAGGAGGAAGCCCAGTGCCAGCGCGATCAGGCCGATCGCGCCGGGGGTGAGCGGGCGGGTGGGGGCGGCGGCGACGACGCTCATACGCCCATCCTGTGCCGGCTCCAGGCCTGCACAACGTTGATGAACAGCAGCATCGAGAACGAGATGAGCAGCATTACCAGCGCGATCGCGGTCGCCCCGTCGATGTTGTACTGTTCAAGCTGGGTGACGATCAGCAACGGACCGATTTCGGACCGGAATGGCATGTTGCCGGCGATGAAGATGACCGATCCGTACTCGCCCACGCCGCGGGCCAGCGCCAATGCGAAGCCGGTCAGTAGGGCGGGCATGATAGCCGGGAAGATCACCCGCGCGAAAACCTGCCAGGGCGCTGCGCCGAGCGAGAGCGCGGCCTCCTCGACGTCCACGCTGAGGTCGGCGAGCACCGGTTGGACCGAGCGCACGATGAAAGGCAGGCCAATAAAGATCAGCGCGATGGTGATGCCGATGGGGTTGTAGGCGGCCTGGATGCCCAGCGAGGACAGGTAGGCGCCGATCCAGCCGTTGTCGGCATAGATCGCGGTCAGGGCGATGCCTGCGACCGCGGTGGGCAGGGCGAACGGCAGGTCGATCAAAGCATCGAGCACGCGCTTGAAGGGAAAGCTGTAACGGGTGAATACCCAAGCGATCAGCAGGCCGAACACCGCGTTCACCAATGCGGCGGCGAGCGCCGTGCCGAAGCTGACCTTGTAGGCGGCGATGGCCCGTGGCGAAAAGGCGGCGGCCGCGAAGGCCTCCCAGCCCATCCCCGCCGATCGCACGAAGATCAACGACAGCGGAATCAGCACGATCAGCGAGAGCCAGCCGATCGTGACGCCCATCGTCAGCCCGAAACCCGGGATGATCGAACGTCGGGCGCGCGAAGCCTTTTTGCTACGCAGCGGCGACCGGAATGCGAGATCCTGTTCGCTCGTCACAGCCCCGGGCGCGAGGCTGGCCATCAGCGTGGCTGCTCGAAAATACGGTCGAACACGCCGCCGTCGGCGAAGAACCGCTGCTGCGCCGCCTGCCAGCCGCCGAAGTCGGCGATGGTGACCATCGGCACGTCAGGAAACTGATTGGCATATTTGGCCCGCGCCGCCTCGCCGGTGGGACGATAGAAGTGCCGCCCGATCGCGTCCTGCGCCTCTGGCGTGTAGAGAAATTCGAGGTAGGCCTGCGCCACCTCCTGCGTGCCATGGCGGCGGGCATTGCCGTCGAGCACGGCAACCGGCGGTTCTGCCAGGATCGAGATCGAGGGGATGACGATGTCGAACTCGCCCTCACCCAATTCCTGCCGGGCGAGAAAGGCCTCGTTCTCCCAGGCAAGAAGCACGTCGCCGATGCCCCGTTCGGAGAAGGTGGTGGTCGATCCGCGCGCACCGCTGTCGAGCACGGGCACGTTGCGGAACAGGCGCGTGACGAACTGCTCCGCCCCTTGATCGCCGCCGTAGGTCTGCTGGCCGTAGGCCCAGGCAGCCAGGAAGTTCCAGCGCGCGCCGCCGCTGGTCTTGGGGTTGGGCGTGATGACCTCGACCCCAGGACGCACGAGGTCGTCCCAGTCGCGAATGTTCTTGGGATTGCCCGCGCGAACCAGGAACACGATGGTCGATGTATATGGCGAGGAATTGTTCGGCAGGCGCGCCTGCCAGTCTTCGCTCAGGGCGTCGGACTGGGCGGCGATTTCGTCAATGTCGTAGCCGAGCGCCAACGTTGCGATGTCGGCATCCAGCCCGTCGATCACGGCGCGGGCCTGCTTGCCGGATCCGCCGTGGCTCATGTTGATCGTGACGGCCTGGCCGGTTTGCTCCCGCCAACGGGCGGCGAACATCGTGTTGATGTCTTCGTACAGTTCGCGGGTGGGATCGTAGGAGGCGTTCAGCAACTCGATGGGGGCAGCGTCGCCCGCGTCACGCGCCCCTTCCTGTGAGCAGGACGACAGCGAAAGGCCAAGAACGAAGAGCGGGGCAACAACCAGCGAAGCGGACAGGCGCATAGGAAACAATCTCCAGACTCGCCGCAAGGAGCGACAACCTGGATAAATACCCAACAATCCCTATCGGTCAACTAGGTTTACGCAGAGCGCCGCTCAAGCCCGTCGTTGAGACCGTCCTCCAGCGCGGCGGCGATGGTCCGGCTGTCGAGTACAGTGCGACTGGCATCGTAGGCGCGCGCGAACTCGCGCCGCAGCACGCAGCTCCGCTCGTCCACGCAGTCTTCGCACGAGCGATAGGCCTGGCGCGACAGGCAAGGCAACGGCGCGAGCGGGCCTTCGAACAGCCGCAGGACCTCGCCGAAAGTCACCGTATCTGCCGGCCGAAGCATGGCATAGCCTCCGCTCTTTCCGCGGCGACTTTCAAGAATGCCGGCCTTGCGCAGGTCCAGCAGGATCTGTTCCAGATACTTGTGCGGGATAGCATAGGCGCGCGCGATCTCCGCGCTCGCCAGCGCCTCGCCGACCGGCGCCTGCGCAATGGCGAGCAGCGCTCGGAACGCATAGCGGGCCTTGTTTGAAATCATCGCGAATGCCTAGTTACAAACTGTGGATTTTGCAACACGCTCAGTAGAATGCCCGGAGCGCGACCAAGGCGACCACAAAGCAGATAACCGTCAGCGGTGCGCCGAGGCGCGAGAAATCGCCGAATCGGTAATTGCCCGCACCCATGACCATGGCGTTGTTGTGATGGCCGAACGGGGTGAGGAAATCGATCGATGCACCGATCGCCACGGCGATCAGCAGCGGCTCGATCGGCGTGCCGGTACGCACCGCCAACTCGGCGGCGATGGGGCTCAGCACCACTGCGGTGGATACGTTATCGATGAAGGGCGTGAGGACGATGCCCATAGCCAGCACGGCCGCGATGACAAGCATGGGGGCTTGCGCCGGAAGCCCTTCGGCGATCGTATCGGCCAGCACGCGCGCGGCCCCTGTTTGCTCAACTGCGAGGCCAAGGGGGATCATGCAGCCGAGCAGGATGATGACACGCCAATTGATCTCGGCCAGTGCGCGGCGCAGGTCGAGAAGGCCGGTCGCAACCAGCGCCACCACGACCGCCCCGAAGGCAATCTCCACCGGGGCGAGGCCGAGCGCGGTCACCGCGACGCCAAGCACGAAAAGCCCGGCAGCCAGCCCGCGCGGTGCGACTGGTTCCGTTTGCTGACGCGAGGAAAGGAGCAGCAGGCCAGCCTCGCGCGCCAACATGCGCACGGCATCGCCAGGGCCGACCAGCGCAACCACGTCGCCCATGGAAAACTGCAGGTCTGTGAAGCGCCCCTCTATCCGGCCCCGCCTGCTTGCGAGCCCATCCACCCGGACCTGCCCGCCGGACAACGGCTCGACATCCTCCACCCGGGAGCCGACGAGCAGGCTCTCGGGCATGACGACGGCTTTCATCACCTCTTGCTCATCGCCCGCGCGGATGCCTGCCAGTCGCGCGTTGGCCTCGAGCGCGGCGAGGTCGGCTTCCGTGCCCTCGATCAGAATGTCGTCCCCTTCCTGCAGCACGATCGCATCGCGCCGGGCGAAGAGGTGACGGCCGCCGCGCAGAACGCCGTGCGTTGTAAAATTGCCTGCCTCCTCGGCCTGGGCCAACGACATCCCGGGCAGCCGCGACCGGGCGGTAATCGTGCGCTGGGCAACGAATTGCAGCAGGTCTGCCGGGGCCGCCGCGACGCCTGACGCACTGTCCGCCGCTGCGCCGAGCCGCGCGAAAATACGCGGTGTCGCCAGGACCAGCCAGGCTATTCCAGCAAGCACCAGCAGCCCGCCGACCTCGCCTAGCTGGAAATAGGCGAGGCCACGGCCCGTCTCGGTCACCATCCACTCGTTCACCACCAGGTTGGCCGGCGTGCCGGTCAGCGAGCACATCCCGCCCAGCAGGGTCGCAAAAGAGAGCGGCATCAGCACGCGACCCGGCGCCATGTTCAGTTTTTGCGCGAACGAAAGCGACACGGGAAACAGCAGCGCCAGCGCACCGATATTGTTCATGAAGACCGAGACGAGCGCGCCCACCGAGCACAGCAGCGCGATCAGCGCGCGTTCGGAGGAAATACGCGCCGCGACGATCTGCACCACTTCCTCGATCACGCTGCTGCGCGCGAGCACGGTGACGATCAAAAGGATCTCGATCACGGTGACTACAGCGGGGCTTGCAAAGCCGGTGAAGACGGCAGTCGCCGGCACCAGTCCCCCCAGGTAGGCCACGGTGAGGCCTGCCAGCGCGACGGTTTCGACACGCCAACGCTCCATTGCAAAAGCGATGAGCATGGCCGCCAGCAGTACGGTGATGAAGGTCTGATCGACAGTCATGGAGCGAAGTCTAGTGACAAAGGTATTTCGGGGAAACGCGAAAGCGCAAGCTGCGATTTATCATGCCAGCTGTTGAAAGAGCCGGCCGGGTCAGATCGTCAGACTGTGCCGTTTACTCGACCGGCCTGTAAAGCCCGGCAACGGTCGATCCGGAATCGTATGGCAGGCGAGATTAGGCGGTCGTTTAGCCGCACTCGATTCAGTTCTGTCAGATCGCTTCCGCAATCAGCGCGATGTTGCTAACCGACGCGCATGAAGCCCGCGTTGCACCCGCTTGAAGATGATCGCCTGCGAGAGCTACGTCGCTACGGCATTCTCGACACCGACAAGGAGCGCGAATTCGACGAGCTAGTCGAGATTGCGTCAGAAATCTGCGAAGCTCCGGTGTCGGTCATCAACTTCATTGATGATAGTCGACAATGGTTCAAAGCGGAGGTCGGGCTTGGTGTCAGGTCAACCCCACTCGAAACGAGCCTGTGCGGCCACGCGATACTGCAGGGCGATTATATCGAAATACCTGACACTCTCGACGATGCGCGCATGGCGGATAATCCCCTCTGCACCGGCGATCCGGGATTCCGCTTCTACGCTGGCTCTGTTCTCAAAGGACCCAGCGGACTCCCGCTAGGTACGTTGTGTGTCTTGGACCATAAGCCACGGGAATTGTCAGAGCATCAGCGCAAAGTTCTTCGGGTCCTGTCGCGCCATATTATGCGTGAACTCGATTTGCGACTGGCACTGGATCAGGAGCAGACGCTGCGGCGAGAGGTGGATCACCGGGTCAAAAATTCGCTCTCCTCGATCGGCGCGCTGCTCTCGATGAAAGCGCGGAGGGAGACCGATCTGGCTGTTCGGCGTGCGCTTGAGGATGCGAGCGGCCGTATTCGTTCCCTGTCAGCGCTCCATGCGGAACTCCACGAGCTAGACGGCGACGATCTTGTCGGCCTGAAATCGCTGTTCATGCGTATAGAGAGCGATTTGCGGCAATTGCTGCCTGATGGAATTGTACTCGCTATAACAGTGAGCGATGACCGTGTCGGTCCGAGACTGGCCAATTCGCTGGTGCTTATCGTGAACGAGTTCATTGCCAATTCCGCCAAGCATGCCTTCGGATCGAGTAGTGGTTCGATCACTGTCGATATCGAAGTCCGGTCTGGTCGACTGACCCTAGTTTGCCGCGATGACGGAACCGCTGGCCCCACAGAAGCCGAGCGTGCGGCGACAAATTCAGGTCTGGGGACACGGGTAATCCATTCCATCGCTTCATCGATGGGTATGATGCCTCAATGGCGGGCAAGCGGAAGGGGAATGGAGTTGAAAATGGTCGGCGCAGTCGCAAGCACTGCGAACTGAGCCGATGGCGGGCTGCGGTGGAATTTGACCCGATAGCGGAAGCTCTGCTTCCAACTTAATAGAAGCAGGAACCCGTCTCATTTTATTCCTCAATTGGAGTGGCGCACCGTCTCGTGGCTGCTGTAGATCCCGTGCTCGAACAGCAGGCCCTCCACGTTCCGCAAGCTCAGCGGAAAGCGAACGTACATCACCACCACCAGGCGGATCACCTCAGGTGACGAATTGAAATAGCGGAATGGGCTGGCTGGTTTGCGAGGTCGGGGCATGGCCCTGACCTCAAGCCATTACCAACCGGTGCATTTGCTCTGACAGAGCCTTCGTCGCTCATGCCAGACGCCGCGTGTGCCGGAACCGGGCATAGCGGTTGAGCAGGTCATTGATGATCTGGTCACGTGTCAATCCGGTCAGGTCGTGCGGTTGGTCGCCTTCGGATGTGTGCGCCATGGCGCGATAATGCTGCCGTTTGGCGCCTTCGCTCTTGCGGCTTTCGACATAGGCGAAGCTCGCCGCGCGATAGGCACGGGCGCGCACGGTATAGCGGAAGGTGCCGTGCCCGTCATGCGGGACCTCCAGCACAAGATGCTCTTCATCGTGTTCGAGGGTCGGGACCAGGCCATTGTCGCGCATCTGCTGGGCCATCTCGGTCAGCGCACCGGACACCGTCGTCGCCAGAAAGTCTGTCACCTCCGTCCGGTCATGCGATTGCGTGATGCTGGCAAGTCGCTGTCGCCAGGTCAGCCCCGCAGGCTCGTCGGGAAGCGCCGAGGCCGCGATCGACAAGTCGACCGGCGCGCTCAGACTTTCCGTCTGGAGCGCGCGGAGCAGGCCATAGCACATGAACACCATGATTACTGCTAAGGGCAGCGCGCTGGCGATGGCTGCCGTCTGCAAAGCCTGTAGCCCACCCGCGACCAGCAACACAGCGGCGACCAGCCCGGCACACAGCGCCCAGAAGATGCGCTGCCATACCGGCGGATCGTCCGCCGCACCATTGGTGATCATGTCGATGACCAGAGCGCCCGAGTCCGCGGATGTTACGAAGAAGGTGATGATTAACAGGGTCGCGATGCCCGAAGCGATGCCTGAGAAAGGCAGCTTCGCAAGCGTTTCGAACAGGGCGACTGGCAGGTCGTTGGCAACGATTTGCGCGATCGGGGCAACGCCGCTCAGGTCCAGCGCGATCGCGGTATTGCCGAACACGGTCATCCACAGGAAGGTGAACAGCACGGGCACCAGCAGCCTGAACAGCATCGCGAACCAAGAAATGTAGCTGTATTCGGCCTCGCAATCGTCCGGACCCAGCCTGATGTTCCCGTAGCGGCTGATCATCAGAAACAGCACGAACACCAGAAACCCCGCGACAGCGAGTATGTAGAACCATCCGAAACCGATGATGATGGTGGCTTGAACAGTGGTGAACAATCGCTCCGCCTGTTCGGGGAACAGCGCGCCGAATAGCACGAAGGCCAGGATCAGCGCAGCCGATGTAACGAAGAGGGGTGCATTGACCTTAATGCGGAGCGCGCGCGCGGCGGGAGCCGCTTCTATCAGTACTGGATCAGCCATTCGCGCTCCTGTCCGTTGGCCGTGGCGGTAGTCAAGCCAAGCGGCCGCTTGGTGGCCCGAACACTACCTGGATGCGGCCATCGTTCAATTCGCCTCGACATCGCGCGGCGCTCTGGACTGTGCCAGTGGATCCAGCTGCGCCACCATCGGCGTGGTGCGGGGCAAGTGCTGGTGTGGTTGCTGCTCCTCCTCGGGCACCGGCGGGCGGCGCTGCAACCGCCACAGAGCAAAAGCGAGCCCGGCTGCGGCACAGGCCCCAATCCAGGCGAACAACCCTGCGGGGCCGAGCAGCAGCATCGCCACCGAGTCCGCCATCGGGCCAACAGCCGCGCCAACCGAATAGACCAACACCAGGCCGCCGCTCGCGCCGACGCGCTCATCTGCGCTCAGGTGATCATTCGTATGCGCCACGCAAAGCGGGTAGAGGGCGAACGCGACCCCGCCGTACAGAGCGCCCATGCCTAGCAAGGCGGTGCCGGTCGCTTGCGTCGCCGTCAGGAGAATGCCGAGCGCCGCCGCGCCGGACAGTGCGCCGACGATGACCCCCGTCGCTCGTAGCGGTCCGATAGCCAGCCCAGCGGCCATTGCAATGCCACGCCGCCGGTGATGACAACGCTCATGAACAACGCAGTGTCCGGGAGGGACATCCCTTGCCGCTGCGCATAGACCGTCCCAAGGCCGTAGAAGGCACCCAGCATCAGCCCGGTGATCCCCACGCCCACCAGCCACAACGGTGAGGCGACATAGAGCCGCTTTATCGAAAGCGATGTCTGCTTCGCCAGCACCGGGCCCGCCATGCGCGTCAGGGAAATCGGCAGCACCGCGAGCGAAAAGAGCAACGAGGCCACGACGAACGGCAACATCGTGGCGCCATCAAGGTTGAGCAGATACTGACCGACCGCCTGGCCGGCATAGAGCGCGATCATATAGGCCGCGAGGGAGCCACGCGTTGCCGGCTCGGCCCGCTCGTTCAACCAGCTATCCAGGCAAACATAGACGCTCGCCACGCACAGACCGTCAATCAGTCGCAGCAGCGCCCACAGGATTGCATTCTGTTCGAGCGAATAGGCGAGAGTGCTGGCCGACAGAAGCGATACAACTGCGGAAAAGGTGCGAATGTGCCCTACGCGTTCGATCAATCGGTTTACCCGCAGCGAGTCAATCGTCAGTCCAACGAAGTAAGCCGTGGTTACCAGTCCGATCACTGGCGCGCGGTAACCCGCCACCTCCAATCGCAGCCCCACGAAGGAGGTCATGAACCCACCGCCTGCCATCAGCATGAAAATGGCGACCAGCAGACTGCGCACGGGAAGAACCGGTTTCAACATGGCGGAGAAATGGTCATTCCGGGCGCCTGTTCCGCGCAATCACGCCAGCCCGTGTCCTTGTCGTTCCTCGCTTGGTAGGGGGATTGACCCGGTGCTGTCATTCCAACCGCCACCCTGTCCCAACGGCAGAGCCGTCCCTCCCCCACCCCACGCCGGATCGAAAACGCGACGCCCGATATCACAGCGAGTAAAGCGCTTAGTCCCATCGGGAGTTTGACGGGCACTACGTTTGGCTAATGCCACAGATGCTAAAGCAGATGGGCCGCACTGCTGCATTCCATCGTCATGACGAAGGTCAGAACTACGCTAACCTCATCAGGTCAAATGTCCGCTTCCCCCCCACACGATGCCGCTCCTGCAGTGGCGAAGCGATCTCAATTGCGGACATGAGCACCAGTCGCGACAGACACGGGCCTAAGATAGCACACGGAATCGAGGCGGCAGCCGCCTATCCTTGAAAGTGCTGCTAGGCGCTTCGAGCCATCTCAAAAGTGGGGTTTACCCAAGAGACGGATGGCAGTGCCGCGATCGCAGGTTTTGCGAGCAAATACCCCTGTAGAAGCGAAACCCCCAAATCGCGAAGAGCGTCGTATTCGCCAACGGTTTCGATACCTTCGCACACCGGCTCGATGTTGAATTCACGCAGCATCGCTAAAGTATGACGAACGATCGTGCGTTTTGCGCGATCGGTATCGATGCCGCGAACGAGGTCCATGTCGAGTTTGACAATGTCAGGTTGAAACTTGCTCAGGAGTCCCAGACCGGCGTACCCAGCTCCAAAATCATCTATCGCCGTCTTAAATCCCATCGAACGGTAACATCTGAGGATATTGAGGATGTGACGGGTGTCAATCTCCTCGCCTTCGGTGAATTCGAAGATGATGCGGTTCAGCGGAAATCCTGTTTGCAGCGCGGCCGCCAGCGTTACGCGAATACAGGCCCGTGGTTCATACACCGCGTTGGGAAGGAAGTTGATGGAAAGGTTGGCGCCGCCGGCGCTTAAATTCAACGTTGCTGCAAGCTCGATCGCAGTCTTCCTGCAAAGCTGGTCGAAGCTATAGCGGTTGTCGGCCGATATGTGCGATAATATGTCGGCTGCTCCCTGGCCGCCTTGCCCCCTTACAAGCGCCTCGTACGCAAAGACCTGCTGGTTTTCAACGTCCACGATGGGTTGGAAAGCCATCGTAATCGGGACCTCGAAGCCCGCACCATCCTGACAGCCCACACACGACATGCATCGTCTCTCTTTCACCCAAAGTATGGCTCGAAGAATTTAACATTTAATTTCAAATGCTAATGTCCGGTGCAGGGCAACTGGAAGATTGCCATGGCTAGAGAGATCTTTGCTTGAGGTGTCCAACCCACTGAGGAAGGCGCGCCGCGAGATGTGAAGCGAGCGGAAACTCGCTCAAGCGCCTTCGAGGTTCGTCTTTTATGTTAAAGAACGGTGCTGTCAGTCTAACCGTAACTCGCCTTCCTATGAGCAGACATCGCCCGACCCACGCGATGTTTTAGGCCATGAGGACCTGCCACTCGGCCAAGGCGACCGAGCGACGGGTCTTATAGGTTTGTCGGTCGATGAGATGGCGTTCGAGATTGAAATGATTGTGGACGTTGGCGTGGACCGAAGCGAATTTCTGTAACGACTTCATCTGCCTGATTCTTAGCATCGCCCGCTCTCGTCGTCGGAACCGCAGGTGGCTATTCTCCACCCGATTATTGACCCAGCGTCCCACCTCCTGCTTATTAGCATTGCCCAGTTCGGTCATCGCTGCCTTGTAGGACCGTGGGCCATCCCTCGTGATCTCGGTCGGTGAGCCGTGGCGTCGCAGCGCCTTCTTCATGAACCGCAGCGCAGCTTTCGTGTCCCTCGTGTTCGTGACGTAGCTCTCTAGCACCTCGCCCTCCTGGTCGTTTCGCTTCCCCCCAAGCGACATTGAGAGAGCATTGACTTGCAAATGCGAGTCATTTGCATTATCAGAGGATCATGCTTCACGAGAGATTATCCTTGGCCCGACCCAATCCTAAAAACGCGACCGTCCTCCACGCACGTAAGCTGTCCCCTTCTATGTTGCGGATCACGCTTGGAGGCCCCGAATTTGTAGACTTTCCTCCCAATCAGGCGGGCGGTTACCTGAAGCTGCTGCTGGACGGTGCCGGCGACGCCGAGCGATCTATTGTGCGAACCTACACGATTCGGCATCAGCGGAACGGGGAATTCGATGTCGACTTCGCCCTTCATGCCGATGCCCATGACGAGGCGGGACCAGCAACGCGTTGGGCGCTGGCCGCTCAGCCCGGCGATACTATCGCGATCGGAGGGCCGGGAGCCGCGAAGCCTCTTCCGGCCGGGTTCGATTACTTTCTGAATGCAGGGGACATGACGGCGCTGCCAGCCATCGCCGTCAATCTGGAATCTCTGGCTCACGATGCCAGGGGCGCCGCTTTCCTCGAAGTGCGCGACGAGGCCGACAGGCAGGACCTGATCGCACCGCCGGGTATCGATATCCACTGGCTGATCAATCCCGTGCCGGGGTCGCGACCGGAATTGCTCGAAGACGCGGTACGCAGCGTTCCTTGGCCGGCGGGGCGCCTTTACGCTTGGGCGGCGTGCGAGTTTTCAGGGATGCGCCGCCTGCGAGCCTATCTCCGCGAGGAGCGGGGGCTTGGTTCGGACCGACTTTATCTATCCAGCTATTGGAAAAGCGGACTGGCCGAGGAAGCCCACAAGATCGTCAAACGCGACGACGCGAACTCCGCCGTCACTGGTCGTGCGGAGTAAGCGCGACGCCGCTCTACCTCTCAACCAAACCAGATTTCGTCACGTCGAGCCGTCCGCTTTTGCGGCCTTCTAGAGCACCAAGAAAATGAGGGAATATTCAATGATCAGTATCAGGGCGGGCCTTCTTGCCGCCGCCGCGCTGTCGTGTCCGATCGGGGTGGCCGCACAGGATGTCGTGCAAGAGGACAGCGATCGCGTTGCGGTCGAGCCGCGCGACGATGACGGCGAAGGCGACGCGATCGTGGTGGTGGGCAAGCTGACCGATTCCGCAATCAATCGCGACGAGATCGAGATCACGCAGGCGAACAATCTGGGTGATCTGTTCCGGCGCACGCCGTCGGTTTCCGTCGGCGGTGCGATAGGTATTGCCGAAAAGATTTACGTTCGCGGCCTCGAGGATGCGCAGCTCAACATCTCGATCGATGGTGCGCAGATCCAGGGAACGCTCTTCCACCACGTGGGGCGCGTCTCGGTCGAACCCGAACTGCTCGAGAGCGTCGACGTCCAGACCGGTGCCGGCGAGGCGACATCGGGGTTCGGTGCGATCGGCGGCGCCATTCGCTTCCGCACGCGCGACGCCGTCGATCTGCTTGAACCGGGGCGCGATATCGGGGGCATCGTGCGCGCGGGCTGGTTCTCCAACGAGGGCTACAAGCTGTCAGCCACTGGCTATGGCAGGATCGCCGGCGATGTCGGTATCATCGCGTCCTACGTTCATCAGAACCGCGATCCTTACGAGGATGGCGACGGCAACCTCGTTACGGGAAGCGGTGCCGAACAGAATGTCGGTTTCGTTAAGCTCGGGGGCAATGTCGGCATCGGGCACGATTTCTCGCTCAGCTACGAGCAGCGCGACGAGACCGGCGAATTCGGCGCGCGGCCCAATTGGCCCGTGCTCGAAGGCGACACCTTATTTCCCGCTGAAGCAAAGCGCCGCACGGTAATCGGCAATTACCGCTACGACGCGGGCGGTCATATCGGTGTCGAATTGACCGCATACTGGTCGAAGGCGGAATTCGAGCTCGACCGTTTCGACCGTTGGGGGCTCTACGGGGCGAGGATCGAAAACTGGGGCGGCGACGCCCGGGTGAACGCTGCCCTCGGTGCGCACCACCTGACGGCAGGGGTCGAGTATCGCAATGACAGCGTGACCAGTGCCTATCTCGCCGATCCAGCGATGTGGCAACCCTGGGCCTGGGACCCGGCCATCGGCAGTTTCTCGGAAGAGGGTGAACTGGTCGGTATCTACGCGCAGGATCGCTGGCAGGTGTCCAATCAGCTGCTCGTGAGTTTCGGTGCGCGCTTTGACCGCTACGATCTAGAGCTCGTCACTTACGGTGGCGGTTTGGTCAGCGACGGCGTCTCGTTCAACATCGGTGCGGACTACGAGATCTTGCCGGGTCTGGTCGCGAACGCAGGTTATGCCGAGGCGTTCCGGGGCAAGGAGATCGGCGATGCCTTCACGCTCGAACACAACGCCGCCTGGGCAATTCTCCAGCCTGGCCTTCGACCCGAGCAGGTCAACAATATCGAAGCTGGCCTCGCTTACGACCGCAATGGCCTGTATGCTTCAGCAGCGTATTACCGGATGGAGATCGCGGACGTTATTCTCGACCAGCTCTATCGCGATCGCACGGCCACGCCGCTTCAGAACAACACCTTCTACGAGAACGTCGGTAATTTCCGGTCGGAGGGTTTCGAGATCAGGGCCGGATATCGGACCGGCGCGTTCGGCGTCAGCGCGTTCTACAATCATTATAATCCCGAACTGAACGGCGCGCCCGTCAACGGCTACGAGCACCTCGCGCTCGGCAATACGCTCGGCGACCAGTGGAACATCAGCGCAACCTTCGATCCGTCGCGCAATGTCGCTCTGGTAGCGAGCCTGACGAGGTTCGAACGCGTCGACGATCTCGAAGTGCTGTTCCGCGACGCGGAATTGGATTACGTGCCCTCGACCCAGTTCATCAGCAAACCTGGCTACACGACCGTCGATCTTTTCGCCCGCTGGCGGCCCTTCCGGACGGATAGGTTGGAACTGCTCGCAGCAGTCTACAACCTGTTCGATCAGACATACATCGCGCATGCCAGCGTCGGTGACTACACTGCGATCCCGGACTACGAGATCGTTCGCGGCGTGAACGAACCGGGTCGCAACATCCGTCTCGGTGCGTCTTTCCGCTTCTGATGCGCCCGCGCCCCGCCTTCCGGCTCTGGCATCGCTGGTTCGGGATCCTCGGCGGGGCGTGGCTGTTTCTGCTTGCTATCACGGGCAGCGCGATCGCCTGGTATGACGAGATCGATGGGTTGCTGAATCCGGACTTGCGTATCGCCGAGATTTCGCGCGGTTCGCCTGCTTCGATCGATGACCTTGTGGCAAATGCTCGGGTCGCTCTGCCCGGCTTCGAGCCCAGCAACATCCTTATCTCAAGGGAACCGGATCGCAATCACTGGTTGCTGGGCAGGCAGACCCTGGCGGACGGCTCCTCACGACCGGTGCAGGTATTCGCTGATCCGGGCACCGGTGCGTTCGCGGGATGGCGTGAGAGCGGCAAGGTGAGCCTGCACCGCCACCAAATTCCGGACCTGCTGTATGGTCTCCATACCGATCTTCTAATGGGCGAAGCCGGAATGATCTTCGTTGGGCTCGTTTCGCTCGCCTGGCTGATCGATCATTTCCTTTCGCTTCCGCTCGCCTTTCCCCGGCTGAAGACTTGGCTGAGCGCGTGGTGCGTCGGCGGCCATGCCGGATCGCTGCGCCAATTATGGGACCGACACCGGGCGGGCGGTGTTTGGCTATGGCCCGTAAGCGCAGTCCTCGCCCTTACGGGTGTGACGCTGTCCTTCCCGATGGAAAGCCGCGAGATTGTGCAAATCGTCTCGCCGATCAGCGATCGCCTGCACTATACGCTGGAGCAACGCGCCCCGCCGACCAACCCCATCCCTCTCGAAGCCGCGATAGCCGCCGCGACCGACGATCGCCGTCTCCTTCACAGTCTCCGGCTCCTTCCCGAAGTCGGGCTCTATGCGGTGCGCACTTTCGACGAGCGCGATGTCGATAATCAGGACCGCTTGTGGACATACGTCGACATGCAAACGGGCCGGGTAACCGCCGAGCGACACGACGCTGGAACAAGCGATGGCGACGCGTTCTTCGTCTGGCAATACGCTCTTCATTCGGGGCACGCCTTCGGACTGGTCGGACGTTTGATCGTGACGCTGGCCGGCATCGTGACCGCGTATCTGTGCTTTACCGGCTATCGCTTGTGGTGGCGCCGACGACGCAAGAAAAGCGGAAGGAAGCGGCGTGAGATTTCAACACCTCTGCGCGAGCAGGCGCCGGACACTGGTAAGAGCGGGCGAGATTGAAGTGCTTGTGTACGTTGGCGTGCACCGAGGCGAACTTCTGTAGCGACTTCATTTGTCGGAACCGTAGCATCGCCCGTTCTTGAAGTCGGAATAGCAGGTGGCTGTTCTCCACCCGGTTATTGGCCCAGCGTCCCACCTCCCGCTTGGTGGTGTTGCCGAGCTCGGTCATCGCTGCCTGGTACGAGCGAAGACCGTCAGTGGTGATCTCCGCCGGTGTGCCGTGGCGTCTGAGGGCCTTCTTCATGAAACGCAGCGCAGCTTACTTGTCTCTGCTCTTCGCGACGTAGCTCTCGAGCACCTCAACCTCCTGGTGGACCGCTCGCTAAGGTAATGCATCTCGCAATTGATGGCATGGCCGCGCTTCTAGCTGATCAGGCGCGTTCGCCAGCGGGTGCGTTTGCTCTGACAGGACCGGCGGCTGCCTTTCGAAGTCTGGAGATGTCCCTGCCCTTTCCGATCAGATGGGTTTCGCTTGCTGGTGCATTAGGCGGATTAGTGCCGTTTTGGGACCGTACCTCGTCGACATAACCGCCTTACTCATTTCCAAAGCCGATCATTAGCTCCGTGAGGTCTCTCATGGCGACTTGGGACGTCGGTTCGTCCATCGTTCGCTGGATGACACGATGG
Source organism: Aurantiacibacter arachoides (assembly GCF_009827335.1). Taxonomy (GTDB): domain Bacteria; phylum Pseudomonadota; class Alphaproteobacteria; order Sphingomonadales; family Sphingomonadaceae; genus Alteraurantiacibacter; species Alteraurantiacibacter arachoides. The sequence continues at coordinate 1,980,987 of NZ_WTYH01000001.1, forward strand.
ATAAGCCGGGACGGGCCAAAATAGCCAAGTGACCATTGCGCGCATCGCCGTGTTTGTAAGAAACGACGCTCAAGAACACGTATCTCTGTGTGCCTCTTATCGCGCCCGATACTTGACATAAGGAGCTTCACGTCATTTTCACGCCCCTCAAGAAGCTGCGCGAAGCAATCTCCATCGAACAGTAGGCACCCGGTAATTTGCATCGCCTTGTTGCGGGCGCAGGACTGCTCAACTAAGGTTGCAGCCATCGAACTGGCCAATTGGGAGGGTGTCAAGCTCTTGCTCACGTAAAGCAAGCTAATCTCCGGATTCGTCTTCAAGATTCAGATTCCGGGTTTCGAACAGTATAACCATTCTGGAGCAGCGGCACGACACCCGCGAGAATTGCGAATCTAACCACTTCCGCGAAAGAATTCGCTTCGAGACGGTTCATTAAATTTGCCCGATGCGCGTCGACAGTACGATGACTGATGTTGAACTGACGGCCGAGTTGCTTACTCGAATATCCGGATAGCAGGCCCTGCAAAACCTCGTATTCGCGACGGGTCAGGCGACTTACACGATCAATCGCATCAGCTAACGATGGATTTTTATTGCCAAGCGCGATCCCTTCGAAAGCGAGATCGAGCACCTCGAAAAGCTCAGTGTCGTCAAAGGGCTTTTCAAGAAAGTCGAACGCGCCCAGCTTCATCGCGGCTACCGCATTGGAAATCTCACCGTGGCCGGTGATGATGACAACAGGCAACGAGTCCTTCTTCTGATTAAGTCTCCTAAGAACTTCCAGCCCGTCGATCTCCGGCATCCGAAGGTCCAGCAGAACACATCCGTTTGCGAGTGAGGCAACTTCGTTTAAAAAATCTAATCCCGACGCAAATGATCGAGGATTAAACCCCCCCACCGTGAGCGCAAAAAAAAGCGCCCTGCGGACCATGCTATCATCGTCGACGATATAAACTGGTTTCATCTCCGGACCATCGTGCGACTTCGTTTCGAAAGCTGCGGAGACGTCCGCGCGATCCGCTGCAGCGTCAGATAACGAATTCATCTCTCGTGCCTTGCCGGACCAACCGGAACAGAAAATCGGAAATCGCTGCCTGTCGATCGGCTGTCTTCAAGCCAAATACGTCCGTCATGCGCATCGAGGATCGAGCGGCAAATAGCCAGCCCGAGACCAGTTCCACCCTCCTTGTCGGTCTCGACCCAGGTGAAGACATCCCGGGCCGAACCGGCGGTCAGACCCTGACCCGTGTCCTTGACACTTACGATGACACTCGGCCCGCTGCGCCAGGCCGAGATGAGAATGATATTGCGTCGATGTTCGCTGCTCGCGTCACATGCATTTAGGTTGAGATTGACAAGAACTTGGAGAATTTGTGTTCGGTTGCCATGAACGGAAAGGTCTGCAGGAACCTCCTCCTCGAATTCTTTGCCTGAAGAGCAGCCGCCTGCCCGTACCAACTTAACGCTCTCGCTGACGACGGACCTGAGATTAAACCCGGCTCTAGTTGTTTCCCCGCGCTTAGTGTGATCGCGCATTGTTTGAATAATGCTTCCCGCTCGGAGGGCGGCATCGTCGATAGACTGAAGCGCGTCCATCAACTGGGCGGTTACATTCCTGCCCTGAGATACAAGCCTGCGGCTTGCACTGGCATAGGCGCAGATGGCAGCGAGTGGTTGGTTGAGTTCGTGGGCCAGAGTCGCGGCCATCATCCCCATCGCGTTGACACGCGCTACGTGACTGAATTCGTCCTGGATTGCCACCAGTCGCGCAGTGGCTATCACTTCGGTCGTAGCATCATAACCTTCGCAGAACAGGCCAGAAACTTCGCCGCTCGCCTCGCGCACAGGCTGATAGATGAAACTGACGTAACGACGTGTCGGATGCACCTCTCCGCTCAGATTAAAGTCCATTGGCATCTTGGTGCCCACGAAGGGTTCGCCAGTACTGAACACCCGGTCCAGCAAATCTACTATTCCCTGAGCTTGAATCTCAGGTAATACATCCCTGACACGCTTGCCGACCAAATCAGCTCGACCCACCAAGCTTTTGTAAGACTCATTAGCATACGAAAAAACATGGTTTGGGCCGTTTGTTGCCGCAATTATACCAGGCGCTTTCTCATATATTTTTCTAAATTCTTCTGATAATATTATACTTTGGTCTGCCATTATATTGGCTGCCCTATAAAAATTCGCGCCTCAATTCTGCGTATGCTTTGCGTTGAGGCGACGGTTCGCCTGCATGGCCGGCGCCGCGAAAGTCATGAAGCAAATCCGTTTTGGTGATCGGCTCGTATCGCTGACCGTCGTCTGAAATCCTGACGCACAAGCCGGCCTCGCCGACGGGTACGTTTCGAAGAAGTTTCTAATTTTCCGTTTACACCGAACATCGTGAAAAGACAAACGCGAGGTTCACCGAGGCTTTAGCGGAAGATCCTATCCGCAGCATTCGGAGGTCCCAAATGCCAGCCAAATGTGAATCAGACGCAGCGCGCGTAGACGCTCTTCACGCGTTGCAAATTCTCGATACGCCGCGACAGGAGTGCTTCGAACGGATTACATCGCTCTGCACACAACTCTTCGGGTGCTCAATTTCTCTGATCAGTCTAGTCGATTCTGATCGCCAGTGGTTTCTTGCCAAGACAGGTGTAGATATTTGCCAGACGCCTCGTGAAATCTCGTTTTGCAGTCACGCAATTCAGGCGGGACGCACCTTCATGATTTCCGACGCGCTTGAGGATGATCGATTTCGCGCCAACCCATTGGTGATCGGTGGACCGTATATCCGATCGTATCTTGGACAGCCCATCACCACTCACGATGGGGTACTTTTGGGAACCTTGTGCCTTGCAGATCCGCGCCCCGGCTTTTTCGACGAGAGTCACCACGCCAAGCTTCGGCCTTTCGGGAACATCGTGGAGGATTTGCTGGAGGCCCATCAGAAGCGGCTCGAAGCCTGTTATCTCACAGCACACCTAAGTGAACGCTCCGACAGTCTGGCCAAATCCAATCGCCTATTTGCTCAGGCTGAACGAGTGGCCAAAATAGGCTCTTGGGAGCTCGAGCCGAAATCTGGCCGGCTCGCCTATTCGGACGAAAGCCTTTCGATCCTCGATGTTGCAGAAGGCGGGGCAACCTGCCTAGACGCTGCATTGGATCTGTACTCGCCCGAGGATCGACCATTGGTCGAGAAAGCCTTGGAGGAAGTTGTCAAAAACCGCGGCTCCTCAAATATCGAAGCCCATATTGTCACACGGTCAGGTCAACGAAAGCGGATCAAGATTGTTGGTGAATACCTCGAGGCCCGGGCCGACTGTCCTGCGCGGGTTGTAGGCATACTTCATGACGTGACCCAAGCCTACCATTCACAGATGGCGCTCGAACGTGCGGCTGACTACGATTCGCTCACGAACTTGCTGAATCGCCAGGCATTCGATCGTCACCTTGGCGAGCGGCTGCGATCACACCGTAAGTCAGGGGGTAACTTCTTTGTGCTTCTCCTGGATCTTGATGGTTTCAAGGACATCAACGACACTTTTGGACACTTGGTGGGAGATGTCGTGCTCGAGGAAATCAGTTCCAGGATAACTGCAGCCGTATCAACCGACGCCGTAGTTGCCCGCTGGGGCGGAGACGAGTTTGCCATAATCACCGCGATGGGTGCGTCTGCGGAGGACGCCACGGCAATTGGTGATGATCTAATCCGTGCCGTCTCGAAGGACGTTGCAATCGCTGGTCGAAATGTTGCCGTCAGCGCTACCTGCGGTCTCGCACAAAGCGGAGAGTCACTCGTTGCACGCGAGCTTTTGCGCCGGGCGGACTTGGCATTGTATCATGGCAAGGCGAGGGAGCCTGGCCGCACCCATCATTATCACGTTAGCTTGGAGAGGGAAAACCGTTTGCGGCAGGAAGCGATCGGCTTGGTTCGCAATGCGCTGAGTGAGGATCGGCTTTTCGCTGGCTATCAGCCTATCGTTCTTCTTTCGAACAACACATTGGTAGGCTTCGAAGCTCTCATGCGGTTGAACACACGCTCTGGCGAGCAGCTAACTGCGACACAAGTCCTGCCCGCAATCCTCGATCCAATCCTCTCCCGCGAGATCAGTGACCGGATGATAGAGTTGGTTTGCAAGGAATTTCCGGCGATTCAGGAGGCGCAACCCGATGCCCAATACGTCAGCCTTAACGCCACTGAGGCGGACCTTCTAAGCCGCGATTTTTCCGACCGCCTTCTGGGCATGCTGAACTCGCAAAAAATTTCGCCCAGACACGTTACGCTTGAGATTACGGAAACCATGCTCCTCGTCAACGATGGCGCTACCGTTCAAGGAGTACTGTCCAAGCTCCGCGCAGCAGGAATGCGGATTGCCCTCGATGACTTTGGGACGGGATTTTCGTCGCTCTCGCACCTTCGAGACTTTCCAATCGACAAGGTGAAGATCGACGGAAGCTTCATTCAGAAGATGTGCTCGGAGCACCAGTCGCGACTGATTGTGCAAGCCTTGATTGGGATGGCAAAGAATTTGGGCAAAGAGGTGATCGCTGAGGGGATTGAAACCGAGGAGCAACGGCAACTCCTTCTGCAGATGGGCTGCAATTACGGCCAAGGGTTCCTATTCAGCCCCGCCGAAACGCCCTGCAGGCTTAAGCTTCTTAAGTTGAGCAAGATACAGGCATTACGCCAGGAGGCCGCCTAGGCAGCGCCTACAGCAAGTGGTCTGTCGGAACCGTAGCATCGCCCGTTCTCGTCGTAGGAATGGCAGTTGGCTGTTCTCCGCCCGGTTATTGGCCCAGCGTCCCACCTCCTGCTTATTGGCATTGCCCAGTTCGGTCATCGCTGCCTTGTAGGACCGTGGGCCATCGCTCGTGATCTCGGTCGGTGAGCCGTGGCGTCGCAGCGCCTTCTTCATGAACCGCAGCGCAGCTTTCGTGTCCCTCGTGTTCGTGACGTAGCTCTCTAGCACCTCGCCCTTTTGGTCGACCGCTCACCAAGGTAATGCATCTCGCCGTTGATCTTCACGTAGACCTCGTCGAGATGCCACTTCCATTGGCGAAAGCCCTTCATTCGGCTCACCCGCTGGCGACGCACATAGGCAGCGAACATCGGGCCGAACCTGTTCCACCAGTGGCGCAGCGTCTCGTGATTGATGTCGATCCCGCGTTCGAACAGCAGGTCTTCCACGTTCCGCAGGCTCAGTGGGAACCGGACGTACATCATCACAACCAAGCGGATCACCTCGGGTGACGAGTTGAATTAGCGGAACGGGCTGGCTGGTTTGCGAGGTCTTGGCATGCGCCGCGCCTCTAGCTGATCGGTCGCGTATCGCTAGTAGATGCATTTGCTCTGACAGGACAAAGTGCTGCCTCATCGGCCGTCGCTCGAGGGACGGGAAGCCTAGGTTTTCTGGTTTGCGAACATTCCTGTCGTCGCCTAGGTCCCTATTTATGCTGACCTTCCTCTGGCCGGCAAATGGAGACGCGCAGTGCCGAAACCTACCCTATCAAGTGCCGCGACCGGCATTGTCGGACTGGACGATGTTACCGGTGGAGGCTTAGAGCGGGGGCGGGTATTTCTCCTCGAAGGGGAACCTGGCACGGGAAAAACCACGATCGCTTTGCAATACGTGCTCGCGGGGATCGCGCAGGGCGAAAAGTGCCTCTACATCACCTTGTCGGAGACTGCGGACGAACTGAAGGGGAGTGCGACATCGCACGATCTGTCTGTCGACGGGCTCGACATCTTCGAATTGGTCCCACCAGAAAACCTGTTGGACGAGGATCAGCAGCAGAGTCTCCTGTATTCGTCGGATCTCGAACTCGGTGAAGCGACGAAACGCATTTTCGACGTTTTCGAAAGGGTGCAGCCTACCAGGGTCGTCGTCGACAGTTTGTCCGAAATCCGGCTTCTGGCACAAAGTTCGCTACGCTATCGACGCCAAATCCTTGCCCTGAAGCACTATTTCGCGCGCAGCGGCGCGACGGTGCTGATGCTTGACGATCTGACCACCGAGGCCAACGACAAGACGGTTCATTCGATCGCGCACGGCGTGGTGCGGCTGGAGGAACTGGCCCCTGATTACGGCCCGGAACGCCGTCGCCTGCGGGTTCTGAAATATCGCGGCCGCAAGTTTCGCGGGGGGTATCACGACTTCGCGATCGCGCACGGCGGTGTGCAGGTGTTCCCCCGGCTCGTGTCAGCCGAACACAAGCGCGCCTTCGACCAGGAACTCTTGCGCACCGATTCCGCGGAATTGAATGCACTTTTGGGCGGCGGCGTCGATCGCGGGTCGAGCGTCCTGCTGCTTGGTCCTGCAGGATCGGGTAAGTCATTGCTGACCCTTACCTTCATCAAGACCGCTTCGGAGCGGGGCGAACGTGCCGCCATGTTCGTGTTCGATGAAGAATTGCCGCTGTTGATCGAACGCGCCAAAGGCATCGGCATCGATCTTGAACCGCTGCTCGCGAGCGAACGCCTGGTGCTGGAACAGGTCGACGCGGCCGAACTCACTCCGGGGGAGTTTTCCGAGCGGGTCCGCAGGTGCGTGGAATTGCATGGCGCACGGACGATCGTGATCGACAGTCTCAACGGTTACCAGGCCGCGATGACTGGCGAAAACGCCCTGATCCTGCACATTCACGAACTGTTGCAGTATCTCAACCGGCAGGGCGCCACGACCTTTCTTACAGTGGCGCAACACGGCCTGATGGGCGAGATGAAGAGCCCCGTCGATCTGACCTACATCGCCGATACGGTGTTGCTGCTACGCTATTTCGAGGCCTTGGGCCGGGTCCGCCGGGCGATCTCCGTCATCAAGAAAAGGGCGGGTTTCCACGAGGACACGATCCGTGAATACCAGATCGGCAAGAAGGGTTTGACGCTGGGCCAGCCACTGTCGGGCTTCCAGGGTATCCTGCGCGGCGTGCCCCGGATTGTCGGCGAGGATGAACTGATGAAGCGCGAGGATGCGTGAAGCAATCGAAGGTGTCAGACGAAGCGCTTGTCCTTGCGCCACGCGGACGCGACGCAGCAATCGCCGAGAACATGCTCGGCGAGTCGGGGATCGCAGCCCGGACGGTCAACTCGCTAACCGAGCTGGTCGCCGAGCTCGGTGACGAGACGGGTTTCGTCGTCGTTACCGAGGAGGCCATCGCCACAGCCGACTTGCGTCCACTTAGCGCGTGGCTGGCACAGCAGGAGGAATGGTCCGATCTGCCGTTTATCCTGCTGACGAACCAGGGCGGTGGACTGGAGCGCAACCCCGCCGCGGCTCGCCATCTCGCGTTCCTGGGAAACGTCACCTTTCTCGAGCGACCCTTTCATCCGACGACTTTTGTCAGTCTGGCCCGGGCGGCAGTCAGAGGTCGCCGGCGGCAATACGACGCCCGCGCCCGCCTGGTATCACTGCGTGAAGGTGAGGAAAAATATCGCACACTGTTTGAATCCATCGAGGCGGGCTTTTGCGTCGCGGAAGTGAACCAGGCGGATGATCAGGGCCGGATCGATTATCGCATCATTGAGGCAAACCCGGCATTCTATCGCCAGAGCGGCTTTACCGAAGATATCATCGGCAACTGGCTGCGCGAAGCAACGCCCATGCTCGAGGAACACTGGTACCAGACGTACGGCCACGTCGCCGCGACCGGAGAACCGCGCCGTTTCGAAAGCGGCTCCGACGCGCTTGGCCGGTGGTTTGACGTTTACGCCTTTCGCGTAAGCGACGCAGACAGCCAGCGCATCGCCATCCTGTTCAACGACATCAGCGCGCGCCGTCTGGCAGAACAACGCTTGCGGGAATTGAACGATACGCTGGAGCAGCAGGTTGCAGCGCGCGCGGCAGAGCGGGATCGGCTGTGGAACCTGTCGCAGGACATGCTCGCGCGGGCCGACTATTCAGGCATGATGTCGGCTGTAAGCCCGGCATGGACCGATGTGCTCGGATGGTCCGAACAGGACTTGCTCAGCCGGGGCTATGCGAGCTTCATGCACCCCGAGGATGAAGCTGCGACCCTTGCTGCCATCGGGACGATGGAAGAAACACGCCAGCCCGCGCGGTTCGAGAACCGGATCGCGACGAGCGATGGCGGGTGGAAATCAATCGAATGGACTGTCGCGCCCGAACCCGACGGGGTGAATTTCATCGCGGTCGGCCGGGACCTGAGCCTCGCCAAGGCCAGGGAAGCCGAGCTAGATGCGGCGCGCGACGCACTTCGTCAGAGCCAGAAGATGGAAGCGATGGGAAGTCTGACAGGCGGCGTCGCGCATGACTTCAATAATCTTCTCACCCCGATCGTCGGCTCTCTCGACATGCTCAAACGCAAGGGCGTCGGGAACGAGCGCGAACAGCGGCTGATCGATGGTGCCATCCAGTCTGCGGACCGGGCCCGGACACTCGTCCAGCGCTTGCTGGCCTTTGCCAGGCGGCAACCGCTGCAAGCCGTGGCGGTCGATGTCGTTCAGCTGGTTGAGAACATGGCGGGCCTGATCGAAAGCACGACCGGCCCGAAGATCAAGGTTTCCGTTGACGCGGAAGCTGCGGTGCCGCCGGCGACGGCGGATCCCAATCAACTCGAGATGGCATTGTTGAACCTTGCGGTGAACGCGCGCGACGCCATGCCTGATGGTGGGGTGCTTCGGATCGGCGCGTCGTTCGAACGGGCAGGGTCTGACGAAATAGCCGACCTGAAGGTCGGTGATTATGTCCGCCTGTCCGTCAGCGACACCGGCACCGGAATGGACCCGGAAACGCTTCGCCGCGCTGTCGAGCCGTTCTTTTCGACCAAGGGTATCGGGAAGGGAACCGGGCTCGGCCTGTCGATGGTGCACGGCCTGGCCGCTCAGCTTGGCGGAACGCTGACCATTGAAAGCCAGCCTGGCGAGGGGACCGAGATCGCTTTGTGGCTTCCTGTCAGCGCCACGCCGACAGTGGTGAAGCCGGAAGAGCCTAAAGCCAGCGAGCGCGCTGGACGGGGCATCGCGCTGGTTGTCGACGACGAGTTTCTCGTGCGGTTCAGTACCGCGGACATGCTTTCCGACATGGGATATGAGGTGGTCGAAGCTGGCTCGGGCGAGGAAGCACTGCAACTTATCGCACAAGGCCTCGAACCCATCCTGCTGGTTACCGATCACCTGATGCCCGGTATCACCGGCACTGAACTGGTGACGGAGGTCAGGTCCAGATTGCCCACGATCCAGGTTCTGATCGTCTCGGGATATGCCGACCTTGAAGGTTTGCCTTCGGACGTCGCGCGGCTCACCAAACCTTTCCGTGCCGATGAGCTGGAAAGCATGCTGGCAGTCACTGCATCGACTGTCGGGCAACCGTAGAACGGTCCGCCGTAAGAGGGGGATGCAGCAAATCCGGGTCACGCAGTTCTTCGATCCCGCGTCTTTGGACATACAGGTGATGCCAACTGCGGGCGAAAATCAGCTCCGCTCCAATCTGTCGATCCGGTATTTCGGACATTCGAGGACGGCTTCAGCCCGCCACGCGGCGCCGTGCGCGAACAATGCGACTGCGCGATCTCCGTCGATCGGCAAATCGGTCGGTCCGGTCCAGTTCACCAACAGGCACATGCCGTCAGCGCACAGGGCGCCGTTTGCCAGGGAAGAGACTTGCGCGATTTCTGCCTCGTTCAAAAAATACAGGACTTCCGAAAAGACGATCAGATCGAACGAGCCTTCGGGCCAGTCTTGCGGAACCTCGCCCTGGCGAAAGCTTATGCATGGCGAACTGCCAAGCCGCCTTTGCGCGATGTCGAGCGCGGTTTGCGCAACGTCGATCCCCACCATCCGGTCGCAGACTGTCAGCAGTTCCTCTGTCAGCACCCCGGTCGCGCAACCGATTTCCAACCCTTGCGCGAACCGCCGTGTCGACAGGGCAGCCAAGGTCGCCTGCCGCTTTTCACGTTCATAATCGCTGGTTTCAAACGCCCATGGGTCGGGATCGGAACGGAACAATTGTTCGAACCGTTCACGGCGGGCGACAGGCCGATCAGGCACGGAAAAACACCTCCGGATGACTGGCGAAATGGCTCACGAACGCCCGGGGCATGGTGAAACCCGTTGGGTCGCCGACGACGCTCTCATCGGTTTGCGACCGATAGGCAGCAATCGCGGCACGTTTGCGTCCGGCCATCGCGGTATCGTGGAACGTGACCATGCTGGCTGGCACGGCACGCTCCCCGAACCGGCCCCAAACGGCGTACTCCCACATGGGAATTGCCAGCGCGCGCGCTACCTCAGCGCCAACCAATGCGGCGGTTTCGTGGTCGCAATGGGGATCGGCGTGCCATGTGGTCCACACCGTGCAAACGCTATGTTTACGGGCGAATGCGTGCAGGCTTTGCACCAGCTCATCGTCGGGACGGCTGCGTCCGTCGGGTGCCCCCAATCGCAGTAACGGAACATCACCGTCAGGAACAAGGATATCCAAGGCCTGTGCGAGTTCGCCGGAACGCAAGGTGACGAGATCGTCGCGCGAGCATGTATCCGAAGCTGCATGGGACGCCTCTCCATCCGTCAGCAGGGCCAGGACGATCCGGCGTCCGTTGGCCGCGGCGGCCGCGATTGCCATACCGCATCCGAACGTCTCGTCATCGGGATGCGGTGCAACCACCAGCACCGGGCCCCGGGGGGCGAGCTCGTCCAGACCCACGGTCGGTGCTGCGACCGAGGCACGCAGCAGCGAACCATCGCAGATTTCCGAGACGCTCACAGCCCTTCGACCAGGCGGCCGGAGGATACCAGAACGCTCGCCGCCCGTTCGCGCTTGGCATCAGGTGCGGCTTGGCACAGGAACAGTGCGAGGTCGCGCTTAATACGCTCGATCGGACTGCCCTGTTCATGCGCCGCCATGCCGAGCGCGCGATCCACCTGATCGATGACGGTACGGCAGGCGTTCTCCACCACCTCTCGCCCCAGCAGGCTGAGCGTGGCCTTGCTCTCTGCAGCATCCGGGCCTTCCACCTCCAGCGCACACCGTGTCAGCCACAGGCGTGCCGTCTCAAGGGCGGTGGCGCACGCCACGATGCGCCGTCGCTGGTCGCTATCTTCGGTGCGCCCTCTGGCGCTCAAAGCTTCCAGCATTTCCTGATAAAGCGCCTCGGCCCCGCCTAGATGCGCTGCGCAGTACCGCCAGACGCCACCTTCGAAATGCGGTTCGCGCAGGTAATCGCCGGGTTGCCCCAGCAGATCCCCGGTTGCGAGGATCAGATCGTGGAAATCGTACCGGCCGGATCGCGTTGCTTGCATTCCGGCCATCCTCCAGCCCGAGGCATCCGCGCGGGGCGCGTCGCCCACGGGAGCAAGAATAAGCTGTGGTTGGCCATCCAAACCCGGAGCGGAAACGACAGCATAATCGACCAGCCCGAGCCCCGAGGCGAACCTCTTTGCGCCCGTCAGTCGGACGGTATCCATTTCGCGCGAGAAGCCCAATGGGTTGTCCGGCTCGTCCGCACCCCAGACCCCCAGCAACGCGCCGTTGCGAACGTCCTCGGCCACGTTGCGGCGCAGTGCGGGATGGCCATATAACGCCACCAGCTTGACCGCGTTCATATGGCCTTCGAATAATCGCGCAGCCGACAGATTGGCACGGCCCAGAATGCGCAGAGCGGACAGTGCGGCCTGAGCGCCGCCGGGCTCGGTGCCCCACCCCCGGCCTCCATCGTCCCTTTTGAGGCAAGCGCGCAACCAGCCTTCGCTTCGGAGCAGATCGACGTCCGGACCCAGATCGCCATCGTACCGGTCGGCATTTGCCGCGCGCGATGCGATCACATTTCTAACGCCTGCCCAATCGACATCGGCGGGGAGGGCATCATGCATCGACATCGACCAATGCCTGCTCGAGCGTGCGCGCCCGTTCCAGTTCGACAAGCACTTCTGAATACAACATCGCGCGATCCGCTTTCTGACCACGCCAGATGGCGGAATTGGCGCTTGCGCCTGTGAGGCGCGCGCCACGCGCTAGCGCAGCGCGTTCGCGCAAGATCGACAGCGGCACCAGCGCCGCATCACAGGGCGGGTCGTTGGCCAGCGCTCGGCTCGTCAGACACGCCCCGCATCCTCCTTCGGCGCGCGCTTGCAGCCGGGCCGATGTGCGGGTTCCGCCATCGTTCGATGTTACCACGCGCATACCCGCGGCAAGCATTGCTGCACACAATGCGACATCCTCGCCGACGGGCGGGGTCGGCAGGCCGCCGATCGCACGATAGGCGGTTGACCGGATGGCCAGGCTTGCGCCCGAGGCCCGATAGGCGAACGATCCGGCCTCGCCGCCCGTCCAGCTTCTCCAAAGGCGATCACTGGCCTCGAAATAGGCGCGTTCCGCATCGCCGACCGCACGCACCTGCGGAGGCAAGAGGGACAGTTCATCATCGTCGAGGTGCACATCCTCGCACACCAGGTCATTGCCGGTGGACAGGCTTTGCAAGCGGCTCGCGACCCAATCCGGCCCTACGTAGCTGTCGGCATCGGTCGTAAGCAGCTTACCCTCCGGCGCCAGCATCGCGGCAAGGTCCAGTGCCAATCGCCGGGCATGCGGCGCGTCCCGGATACTGGCCGCCAAAGACAGTTCGACCATCAGATAGGATTGCCCCGCGTTGCGCATTGCCGTTTCGATGATTGCGGCCGAGCGATCCCGTGTGTCGTTGATAACAAATACTAGCGCCCCTCCAGTGGAGCCGCGCATCGCGACGAGGAGCGAATTCAGCATGCGCGGAAGTAACTCTTCTTCGTCACGAACCGGAACCGCGATCGCGTGAGCATAAAGATCCGGCGCGTGGGAATGTATACGCGCAACGTTCACCTTTTCAGCGAACATCTTGCTGGCCAGTATCTTGTTGATGTTTTGCGAATGCGCATCGTTCATCTCGGCACGGTCCCGTCGATCGCCAGAGCGCGGCCTTACTTGGCATCTGGATTGAAATAACCGGCCCCGATGCGGAGCGTTCCGGACAATCTCTTGCAGATAACAAGGATTGGTTTCCCTTCAGTTTGTAGGAACTGCGGGCTTATCGATCTGAATTGCGAGAGGGGTTTGCGGGTTTTCGGGCACCAGGCAAAGCCACGCCAAGCCTCGACATGCTGCCAGTTGGTGCATCTACTCTACCCGTGCTGCGACGAGATCTGACACGCGATGAGGAAGCGCAGCGGTCCCGAAAATCACGCCGGAGCGTTGCTAGGAGATGAGCAAGACCATTGAAGATCTTCAGAACGATATGGACGCTGCGGCGCGAGATCTCGATTTTGACGAGGCGCGGCGAATTCGTGACCGTATCAACCTGATGCGAGGCGGAGCGAGCGCTGCAGAGGCGGCAGAAGCCGATACGTCGGGTTTGGTTCGTCAGCAGGCGGGCGCGATGGGGCTGGGCACGAGCCGGCAGCAACCAGTGCTTCCAACAGGATGGAGGCCGCCACCAAAGCCCGACCCCATGACATCCGGTCGGAAACGCAAATGACGATCGACGTCGCGAATCTTGCTTGGCGGCTCTGTAATCTTTGGGCTTCAAGCGGATTGGCACGTGCGAGTACTGTCAGTCTAAACGCAACTCATCCTCCAATGGCGAAGCTTTCCCCTCCCCGCTTTCAACTCAAGCCATGAGGGACTGCCACTCGGCCAGTGCGGCTGAGCGGCGGGTCTTGTAGGTTTGTCGGTCGATGAGGTGGCGTTCGAGGTTGAAGTGGTTATGGGCGTTGGCATGGACCGAGGCGAGTTTCTGTAGCGACTTCATTTGTCGGAACCTGAGCATGGCTCGCTCTCATCTCCGGAATGGCAGGTGGCTGTTCTCCACCCGGTTGTTGGCCCAGCGTCCCACATCCTGCTTGGTGGCATTGCCTAGCTCGGTCATCGCCGCCTTGTAGGACCGCAGGCCATCGATGGTGCTCTCCGCCGGTGAGCCGTGGCGTCGCTAGGCTTTTTTCATGAACCGCAGGGCCGCTTTCTTGTCGCGAGTGTTTGTGCCGTAACTCTCTAGCACCTCGCCCTCCTGGTCGACCGCTCGCCACAGGTAGTGCATCTCGCCGTTGATCTTCACGTAAACCTCGTCGAGATGACATTTCGACTGGCGGAAGCCCTTCATTCGGCTGATCCGCTGACGGCGGACATCAGCAGCAAACATTGGGCCGAACCTGTTTCACCAGTGACGCACGGTCTCATGGCCGATGTCGATGCCGCGCTCGAACAGCAGGTCTTCCACGTTCCGCAAGCTCAGCGGGAAGCGGACGTACATCATCACCATCAGGCGGATCACGTCAGGCGACGAGTTGAAATACCGGAACGGACTGACAGGCTTGCGAGGTCTTGGCATGGCCGCGCCTCTAGCTGATTAGGCCCGTTCCGCCGGCGGGTGCGTTCGCTCTGACAGGACCCCGGTGAGTAATACTAGTCCGATGACAGACGACCCCTAAGACTCATCGGAAAAACGCGCCGCAATTTTTAGGCAGATGACGCCGGGGCTAATCGCCGATCTTCATCTCTATCCTACAGATGAAGGAGGTAAACAGATTTCACTTCTGCCGGGCTCTGGCTGCCCATGCATGGTCAGCCCACAACGACCGTTGTCCGGTTACTCTGGGTGGCCGGTCCTGAGTGAGCCGCTGCAGCCGAGCAGAATCGCAGTGCAGTGCCATTCGTTTTTCTTGCACCGGAGGCAAGAGATGCGATGCGGAGAGCTGGGCGCTTCTACCTTGGCTGGGAATTCATTGGAGAAACGGTGGTCATACTCTAATGTCCAATTCCCACCCTAATTGTCGACCTCGCGCGGTCAGGGAGCGCTGCCCGTAAGCCGACTGGCAGCTATGACACGGTTGGGACCAAGAAGGGCCTGTCAGCTAACGACCCCTTTGCAGACATAGTGTGAGTCATTAGGCTCGACAGCTGTGCTCAAGCTTTTCGTCTATCCGATTCTCGAATTTTTTGCCACCGTGGCGTATGCGCTCGCGTTAGCTTACGTCCTGATGATCGTTGGGTTCACCGGAGGCCAAATGCTCGACGTTTGGGCCATGGCTACGGGTCCGCACGCAGTCAGAACAACCATTATCTCGATATTTTGTTGGGCGGTGCTCCTTGCCCTGCCAGCGTGGGTCGCTGTTGCCTTGGTGCGAAAGTTTAACGCACGAGGACGCGATCAGAAGTGAAGCGAGTGTCCGCTTCCCACCCCAAAATCGGACGTTCCTAGCGCCACGCCAAACTTCTTAAACCAGGCGTAGCCGAGATGCCGCGGCTTAGGTCCTGAGATGGGCCGCAGACGTAACGGAAGGTTCGGGCCCCTAGCGCGGCTTCTCTGCTATTCCCACACGCCAGCCCGATCCGAACAGGCTGATGGCCACACTCGGCGCACCTTAACTTGACGGCCACTGTGTCGAACTTGTGGATACTGTCAGACTAACCGCACTTTGTTTGTCACTTTCATTCGCTCCCTCTTTGAACCCGACGGGGCGGTTGGCAGTGCGGAACATTCGCGGTTTAAAACATGCTCAAACCACCAACCAGTTTATCTAGACCCTTTATCTAACCCTTATGGAAAATGGCGTCGCATTAGGTCTGACAGTGCGGTTCTGACATATCCCGCCGTCACATCGGTGTCTCAGCTATTCGCGTTCAAGCACCAGTTCAGCATACTCATTGCGCCCGGCACCGCCTTGCGAGCCGGCATCGTAAACATAGCCGTACACCAATTGTCCATCGTGCCGACGAATGATGTTGCCCCGCACCCACGATCCCTCGATCTCATCGATCTCCAGTCGCGGCGTCTGCCATCGGTTGTTTACGAGGACGGAACTGAAGATGCTGCGGGTCTCGTTGTCTACGAAAAGCGCAATCAGCGAGTTTCCATCGTGAGTAATATCCCCCGCAGGTTGTTGGGAATCCACTGCGTCGGTCACGACGGGCCGGTCCGATATGCGTCTGGGCTGAGTGGGTTCTGAACCACCCTGGATCTGCCGTTCCCACAGCATCCCATCAGACAGGCGGTATGCAATGGTGAGCATATCGGTTTGCGCATCATACGCGAGGGGAAGGACAGCGCCGTAATCCGCCCGGCTTGTTCCTGCTGCCCCAGCAATTTGCCAGCGCTGCGTCAGCGTTCCGTCGGCCAGCAATCGGCGATACCAGATACCGCCATCGTCGCTGGCATATGCAAGGTGCACGACATCGTCGCGGCCGACAATCGCCTGCGGACCGGTGTTTATGAAACGCTCCCCCGGGTCCAGTTCGACGGGTGCACTCCAGGTGCCATCAGGGGCACGAACGACGTAGTACAGCCTCTCTGCGAGGAAAACGCTGACGACACTGCCGTTCGAGCGAACTGCGATTGTCGCCGCCTGGGCAATGGCGTCGGCACGGGCCGCGACCTCATCGACGAGTTCCCAGCTATCGGGATGCGTGGGATGATCCGATGTCCGAAAGACGTGATAGCTAACCGACTCGGTAACCTGGTGAATGATGTGGATTCGGCGATCCACTCGCCTGCCGTCGACTGCCTCGAGATCGCCCGTCGCGGGACGGTTGGCACCGTCGACTTCCTGCCAGCTGCGTCCGCCATCGCTGGATTTCACCATCATGAACTTATTGTCCGTCTCGGTCGGTTCCATGATGAAATAGAGGTCGCCATTCGCCGTCTGCCACGGTCCGATCCGCCCTGGCGTTTCGACAAAGGTTCCGCCGAGATGGCCGGGCGGGACCGTGATCGACACCTTTGCAATGGCGCTCGCCGATGCGGGCGGGCTCGCAGGATCGATCATGCGGAATTCGAAACGGTCGCCATTCTCGTTGAGAAGCGGCCCATCGGCAAACCGGCGTATCACCAGTGGCCATTCGAATTCGCCGTGACTATCGGCTCGATCCAGAGATGGTGCAAGTTCTCGCAATGAAATGCCCGTCGCGGAGACGAAGGGCAAAGACGTTCCGTCTAGCAGGTCAGTCGTGGCGGTGCCGTTATCATAGGCTGGAGCGGCCACGATGCTTACCCCCGGCGTGCGTGCGACACCCTCGATGGTTAGTTCGTCAATATCCACCACTTCACCAGCGGCTACCGCGATGCCTACCTCCCCGGCGGGAATGGAAAGAGGCGCTTGCAGGTTAGCTTCTTCGTCACCGAGGGTGATCTGTATCGTTCCGCCCTCCAGTTCGATTTCAGCATCCTGCCAGACGTTTCGCGCAAAGCCCGTTGACCGCTGCGCGAGGAGGACTGGGCGGCCGTCTACAATCCGCTCGATCCGGATGCCGTTCTCGGGCTGGAACCGGACGAGGCCGTAATTGTCCTCGTCGACGAAGCCGAACAGCATGGCAAACCCCCCGCTGCCAGAGGATGGCACGCGAAATCGGGTAGCGATTGAAAATTCAGGCAGGGGCCACGGGGCGGGATAGATTGCCAGCAACCCGCCAGCATCACCACTGGCGCGCAGAACATTTGAGGGCGCGTCCTCGACGATAGCAAGGCTGCCGGCCGCTCCTGCGGCTATGGTCCAGCCTGCCGCGGGGGAGCCAGGCGCCTGTTCGCCGAACTGGAGTTCCAGTTCCCGGTTCGGATAGGGGAAATCGTGCGCCTCAAGCGTTTCCCATTCGCCGCCGTTGCGGCGGGCTTGAAGAGCATAGCGTCTCGGGTCTGGGCTCGCAGCCACTTCCATCCGCACCCGGAAGGGCCGATCAACCTCGACAACCGCAGGAGTGCCGATCCCGGCGGCCCAGCCAGAATCTCCGTTCAGCGGCGCTGCAATATCCGAGCGGACCCGGTAGGCAAGATCGCTTTCGCTCATAGCCGCGCATGATCCGAGGAGGCTTGAAGCGGCAACGGCACCAAGACGAAACGAGCAGGTTGCCCATGGTGATCGTTTAGTCATGCCGCCAACCCCAGGCATCGAGGATTACATCAAAGAGGTGTGTGTTTGGGAAATAGCCGCTCACTCGCTCTCCACCCCGGCCGATGGCAAGCACGGGAACTTCCTCGGCAGAGTGGGTGTCGTTGATAAGAACGTGGTCAAGGCGAACGATCACTTCATCGCTGCCGGTCGTTTTCCAAGCATCATAACCTGCCAGCAATTCCTCCCCCCGACTTCCCCCGTCCACCTGCAACCCGAACGAGTGATCCGCCGTAAACAGCAACAAGGTATCGTCGAGGTCGACCCTGGCCTGCACCTCCGCGATGAGCCGGTCGAAATCAGCCATGTTCTGCAGCCCTTCTTGCGGGTCATCGGTATGCGCATCCCACTCGACCACGAGGAAATACCCCCGTGGCGACGATTGCAGGATATCGAGGGCGTCCATCGTGGCGCGGGCAACGTCCATCGTCTCTGCCACAACGATCGGATGCCGGTTCGTTTCAGGCACGGCTTCAAGCGAAGTGTAGATCGGGCGCCCGTGTTCCTGCGCCAGTTGCTCGAACCCGGTCTCCAGAGCGCCCAGCTGTTCACCGATCCGTTGGCGGCCGGCGCCAAACACCACGTCAACGCCGTCTCCAAATCTGGGATTGAACAGCTGCGTAAAAATCTCCCCCTGCTTTCCGCGATCGTTGGCATGGGCATAGGTTGCCGCTGGCGTCGCATCGGCGATCGACTGGCTGGAGATCACCCCGGTCAGCAGGCCGCGCTCCTCGGCATATTCAAGCAGCGTCTTCGTGGGCGCGCCATCCCGTTCCCCGCGAACCGCATCAGGCCCCTGGCTGATCACGCCGTTGCGCGTCTTCACTCCGGTCATGATCGCAGACATGCCATTGGCCGAGTCCGATACGAATTCGTCGACCGGCGAAGTCTCGCTCAAACCAAGATGCGGCCACCGCTGGATGTTAAGGCTCAGCGGCTCGCCATGGGCTAGGATACTTGCTGCATGGAGTACCGATACGCCGGCCGCATCTGCCACGAACAGGATGATGTTCCTGGCTGGGCCCGGGTGACCGGCTTCGGTTTCCAGCGCCGATGCGGGATTTGCGCTGGTATCCTGTGCCAGCACGGGAGCAGAAGACGTTGCGGCGAGAACCGCGGCAAGCCCCGTCCGGAAGGTTTTGGTGACCACCCGACTACCCATCAGAACGAGTACCCAAGGCCGACCGTGACCTTGCGTCCGGTCAGGTTGGCGTCTTCGGCAAAGGCCGGGAAACCCTGGTAGGAGAACTGCGATTCGTCGGTGAGGTTGATGACGCTGCCGAAGAACCGCAGGCCGTTGCCGAACTCGTACGAGGCCGAGATATCGAGCCGTTCTTCGGGCCCGAAGAATTCGTCACTCTCGATGTTACTGCCGAGACCTTCAACATAGTCCGAGCGATTGATGTAATCGGCGCGGATATTGAAGCCCTGCCATGCCCATTCAAGTGTCGCGGTAAAAAGGAAATCGGAGAACCCTGGAAGCGGCAGGTCGTCCCGGTCATCGCGATCCGGGTAGTTCGCCTGGGTTTCGGTGAAGGTGGCGCTCACGCCGGCGGTCAGTCCGCGCAAGGGTCCGGGCAGGAACACGAGACGTTGGCGAGCGATCAGTTCCAGGCCGTAGTTCTGCGCGGTCGTGCCAATTGTTGGCACTTCGTATTCGAAGGCGCCATCTTCATCAGGGATCGGGATGCCGTTAGCGTCTAGCTGGTCGAAATTGTACACCCGATCAAAGGAGAAGTCGGAGATATCCTTGTAGAAGACGCCCACCGAATAGAGGCCGCCCGAGGTCGTGTAGTACTCCACCTGCGCATCGAAATTCTCTGATACCGCCGGTCGCAGATTGGGATTGCCATCGACGATATCGCCATCCTCGTTGGTGAACCGCCCGCTAGCCAATTCGCTGCGACGAGGGCGGCCGTAGCTGCGGTTGTAGCTTTCCCGCAGGATCAGGTTGGGCATGAGCTCGTGCCGGAAATGAATGCCGGGCAGCCAGAAATCGTAGGAATTGCGGGTACGGACCGGAGTGACCGATCCTTCGCCATCAAAGAAGCTCACGTCGAAGTTGGTGTTGTCGAATTCGATGCTCTCGTAACGTACGCCGGCGATGATCGTGTGGATGCCCGCGCGCAACGTACCCATGCCGTATCCTGCGATGGTCTCTTCGGTCGAATTGAAATCGCCGAAGAAGCTATCCTCCAGAGTATCCTCTTCGTTCAATTCGAACAATTCCGGGTTGCTGGCGAGCAGTGCGACACCGCGCGATGGAAAGACGTTGAAAATCTTCGCTCCGCCGAGCTGGACTTCGTCGGTAGGGTCCAGAATGTCGGCGTAGGGAAAGTCTTCGTCCATCTCGTAAACATCGGCGGTCACGTCCCGCCTCGCCTCGCTGCGGAAGTAGCGACCGCCGGTTTTCAAGGTCAGTTCGCTCTCGCCGATGTCGAAGCTGCGTTCGAAATCCACGCGGGCATTGTAGATATTTTCCGTCGAGAAGGCGCTTTCCAGCACCAGCTCACCTTCGCTTACCAGCGATAGGTCGGAGCTGTCATTGCCGCCAATCTCGGTAATGGTCACTTCGCCGCGCGTCACATCCTGCAGCGTATATTCGAACACGAACCATGGATTGTCCGGTTCCATCACGAAGTTGAGTTCGTTGGCGTTCTTGAAATCCTCTTCGCTTCGCGAATAGAACAGGTCGTACGTCACCAGGCTCCGGGTCATCTCGTGACGACCGCCAAAGTTGATCGAATACAATTCGGTTGTGCGGTCTTCATCGGTGCCGATCCAGCCGCGCGATCCGCGGGACCCTGAATTGCCCGGCGTTCCACGACCGGTAGTCGGGGTCAGTTCAGCGTAAGTTTTGCGGCCTCCGATGGCGTCTTGAAAGCGTGTATCGATGTCGATATCGGTCTCGAACACGTCATTCGTGCGATCCGACTGGCTGTAGAAACCGCGCAGATAAAAGGAGTTGAACGCGTCGGTCCGGAAATCCAGATCGATGTTGGCGGTGTTGACCTGGGTGATTTGCTTGTCGATTTCCCAGTGCGACGATTCCATGAACCACACGGGTTCATCGTACTGGTCTAGGTTCAGTTGCGGATTGTTCTCCGGCGTTACCTGAACCCAGTCCATGTCCCGGTTGAGCGAGGTTCGGTCGATCTCGTAACTGCCGAGGGACACGCTGACGCCGAAATTGTTGAAATCGCCTCCGAGGGAAAAGATGTCCGAGTAGTTGCCGCTAAGGGAATAGCCCCAGTCTTCCGGCAGGTCGCTGTAGACACCTGCTGCCTCGACATTGATGCGCCGACCGCTGCGTTCAAAGGCGCTCCGGGTCACCACGTTGATGATCCCCCCGATCGCATCTCCATCGCGGTCGGGTGTCGCCGCCTTGATAACCTCGATGTTGGAGATGCCGTCGGCGGAGAAGTCGCTCGTGCTCAGGCCGCGGGCGCCACCGGCGGAAGGGAGGCGATTACCGTTGATCTGGAACGAATTGTAATCGCCTTCCACACCGCGGATGTTAACACCCGTGGGCTCGCCGCTTTGATTGGTGTTGACGCTGATGCCGGGCAGCCGCTGCAACGCGTAGCCAATATTGCCGTCCGGTGCAGGGCCGAAGATTTCCTCGGAGTAGATGTTGACGATACCGTCGGCAGTACGCTGCTGGTTGATCGCCAGCGCCTGGCCAACGGCATTGGCACGGACTACGATCTGATCGCCGGACAATGCTGTACTATCCAGGCCGATGTCCGCGACCGCTGTCCCGTTTGCCGGCACATCCACGGTCCGTACCGCACTGTCCAAGCCCACGTATTCAACTTCTATGGTGCTGGTGCCCGCGGGAACCTGGATCTGGAAGCGACCATCTTCGGTAGTGACGTCACGTTCGTTCGTCCCCGCCACGCTGACGACCGCGCCACGCAGTGAATTGCCGGTCTGTGCGTCAAACACCCGGCCGGTAACCGTCGCCTGGCGCTCGCTGTCTGCGGAAACTCTCGGCACATCCTGTGCATGAAGCGTGCCGGTGGTCAGTGTCAGCATCGCTGTCGAAGTGAGAAATGCGAACGCCTTGCGGCCGGAAGATCCCGTCATGTCAATTCCCTGATCTGAATGTGGATGATGGATGGAATTATTCTTCGACGCTCTCGTACGAGAGCGTGTTTTCGAACCGACGTTCGGGTGGGAGTGAGCCCTCGGCGGAAGAGATCGATTTCAGTCCGTCGTCCGACCTGCGCAGTCGCACATCGTCGTAGGGAACGCCGTCAGCGGTGTAGGCTGCGTAGTGCAGGTCAGCGCCGTCGATGCTGATGACCTGGTAGAACTGCGAGTTCTCGGCCCGGCGATCCAGTGTTACGCCGGTCGAAGCATATTGATCCCAACCGCTTTCACTGAATTCGTACTGTTTCGGCCCGGAAACCGAATTGACGAACATCGTGGTGACCCTGCCATCATCTGTGGCCGCTGTCCGGGCCGGCACCTGGTCCCGCCCGCGGTGCGATCCGCGTGCGTAGGTGTGGTCATGGCCCTGCAGTACCAGATCCACCTGATGCCTTAGCAGGACCGGCAGAAGAGCTTCGCGCCGCGCGGAATTGTCGCGCTCCCGTCCGGATGAGAAGATCGGGTGATGCATGGTGACGATACGCCAGCGCGCATCACTGGCTGCCAGCTGCGCATCCAGCCATGCCGCCTGTTCGGCCATGTCGGACATGTTCATATTGAGGACGAAGACCTGGAGGTCTGCCGAGTAGCGGATGGAATATACCGTTTCCTGGAGTTCGGGCGAAAGTGTCGGCTCTTCAGGAAGGCGGAATTGCGGTCGCCAGAGTATCGACAGCAGCTCGACCTCTTCGCTCTCCGAAAGCTCGTAATCGTCGTATTCGTGGTTGCCAGTGACCGGGATCGCCGGGATCATGCCGTGAATGAAGCCACCGGCGCGAAACCAGTGTGCCCATTCGAGATCGCGCGAACCGCGGTTCACTAGGTCACCCGCATGAAGGATGAAGCGAGCGTCGGGCGCGCTCTGGAATGCCGCGCGCACAACGCGGGGCCAGTGCGAGGCAAGCCCGTTTTGTGCATCGCCAAGGTAGATAAACCGAAACGGACCGGAGCGCGGGGCGGTTCGCGTCTGGAACCACTCGCTCCAGTGGCCTTCTGCCCCCTGCACGCGATAGGCGTACAGCGTATCGGGCTCCAGTCCCGTGAAAATAACCGAGTGATGGCTGGTGGGTGGCAGGCCCTGATTGGGCTCTATGGGCAAGGTCAATCCGGCAACCTGCACTTGCGCAAGATCCAGAATTTCAGTTTCGGCGACTGCAGTCGTCGCTAGTAGGTCAAAGCGCGGATCGGGCAGCGCCCTAGCAATTTGCGCTCTAGTCCCGGTGATGCATCCAGACGTTCGCCATGAGACACTGACTGACGTCGCCGGATCATCGGCCATGGTGGTGACAATCCTGTCAGGCCAATTGGTTGGCGGCTGCCAGGGCACCTGAACTGGATCATGACCTCGGTCATGCGCTGGGGCAGGTGTCGCGGTGCTTGCTGCGACAGCGGCGATAATGATCGCGATACGTTTCATTTAGACCCCGTGTTCTGGCGGGGTAGCTAAGGCCGGGACATTTCGAGGGTGTGGCAATTGTGCGTCGCAACAAAGACAGTGCGGCTAAATTATGACGGCTGTTCAGGGGGGCAAAGCACATCTGATTGCGCTTACTGGATAGCGAGCGCGTGTATAAAGCTGCAGGTTACGGAGTTTAGGAGGTCAGCGTTGTTCGCTAACCGGTCTCGTCCAGCTTGCGACTATGATCATAGTTGGCCATCTAGCCATCATCCCTGCTTGTGTGAAAAAGTAGGGGCTTATCGGATCCAATTGCAGCTATCGAATAACCGAGCCTAGGGACCGTCGCAGACCAACGGCTTTTGGGCCGGAGGTAAAGAGTTGGCTTTGGTTGTGCTAGCTCAGACAGCAGACCTTCAGGTAACGACCCCGATACAGACCTCGCTCAAACATGAGCTCAAAAGCGCCAAGAGCATGACGAGCAATCAATCGGAGAGCTTCCACACGTCCGCTGAAAGACTTAACCTTTCGAGCCGATCCCCGAGGACGTCCTCGCTGCGATCCCCGCGCAAGGGCCCACCCGCCCTGGCAGCGGCGGTGGCAAGGGCCGTGGCGGCGGCGAGGAAGGACGAGGCGGTCGTGGGGGCGGTGCCGGAGGCGCCGGCGGCGGCATGGACGGGGGCATGGCTGTTGGCGGATTGGGGATGGGCATCGGAAGTTCAGGTTCGGGTTCTGGCGAAAGCGGCTAGAGTCCGGCCCGGAAACAGAATTCACGGCAGATCGGTATTAACTGATGAAATACCCCTCCAAAGCAGACCGGAAGCTTTTCAACCCACTGTCAGACGTTCCAGCGTTTCGCGGATCTCGCCATTGGCGGAAATTCAGCTAACGACCCCTTTGCAGACGCTCGGCTAAGCCAAAGTCAATGGCAGCTTTGCGCCCCGTTCTGGTCATCACGGGAAGGATAAAGCAATCGCCGATATGTCCTTCTTCGGATCGATGACGCGACCTGTTTCCTTTCGCTCCGAATAGCGGTCTACCAGCTTTTCGGCATGCGGGCGCAGCAGCACCGTGAACCGCACCAGTTCCTCCATGACGTCCACGATCCGATCGTAAAGCGGAGACGGCTTCATGCGACCGGCGTCATCGAATTCCTCGTATGCCTTGGGCACGCTGGATTGGTTGGGGATGGTGAACATCCGCATCCAGCGGCCAAGCAGGCGCAGCGTATTGACGGTGTTGAAGGACTGTGAGCCAGCCGACACCTGCATGACGGCCAGCGTTCGCCCCTGGGTGGGACGCATACCTCCGATGCTGAGCGGCAGGTGATCGATCTGGGTCTTAAGGATGCCAGTAATCTGGCCGTGTCGTTCCGGGCTGCACCACACCATGCCTTCGGACCAAAAGGCGTGTTCGCGCAGTTCGTGGACGGCAGGATGGTCATCACCATTGACTTGATCGGGTAACGGCAGGTCAGAGGGATCGAAGATGCGTGTCTCCGCGCCGAACAGCCACAGCAAACGTGCGGCCTCCTCTACCGCGAGCCGTGAATAGGAGCGCGCGCGTAAGGACCCGTAGGGGAGCAGGATACGAGGAGGCGATTGGTCGTCGCTTAGGCCGGCGGCTGGTCGATAATGAACGAACGCCGGATCCAACGCAGGAAAGCTGTCGGGATCAGTGAGCGGGCGTAAACGGGACATGATTGAGCTCCGAGGATCAGACCAACGTCAGGCGAAGGGCGAGCGCTGCCAGCGTCACCAACAGAATTGGCGTCGTCAGGATGATGCCGACACGGAAGTAATAGCCCCAGCCGATCTTCACGCCCTTCTGTCCCAGCACGTGCAGCCATAGCAGCGTCGCAAGCGAACCGATCGGCGTTATCTTGGGCCCAAGATCGCATCCAATCACGTTGGCGTAGATCATCGCATCGCGCACCGGTCCAGTGGCGCCGGTTGCTTCGATCGACAGCGCGCCGACGAGAACGGTCGGCATGTTATTCATGCCGGAGGAAAGCACGGCTGACAGGATGCCTGTCCCGAAAGTCGCACCCCACACGCCGCCTTCGGCCGAGCGTTCGAGCATGCCTGCGAGGGCGGCGGCGAGTCCGGCGTTGTTCATGCCGTAGACGACCAGATACATGCCGAGCGAGAAGATCACGACTTGCCATGGCGCCTCCCGGATCACGTGGCCAGTCGGAATGACGTGTCCGCGTGCAGCGATGACGATCAGCGCAAGTGCGCCCACGGCAGCGACCGCGCTAATCGGCACTCCGAGCGGATCGAGGACGAAGAAACCAATAAGCAGCAGGGCCAGCACCACCCACCCGGCGCTGAAGGTCGCCTGATCATGGATCGCCTCTGCCGGAGCGCGTAGCTGGGTGACGTCGTAGCTGGCGGGAATATCCTTGTGGAAAAACAGCAACAGCGCTGCCAGCGTAGCTGCGATGGCGGCAAGGTCGACCGGCACCATTACCAGCGCATACTCGCCGAACCCTATGTCGAAGAAATCGGCCGATACGATATTGACGAGGTTCGAGACGACCAGCGGCAGGCTTGCGGTATCGGCGATGAAGCCTGCCGCCATGACGAAGGCGAGTGTCGCCCTGGCGTTGTAGCCCAATCCCCGGAGCATCGCGATCACGATCGGGGTCAGGATCAGCGCGGCGCCGTCATTGGCGAAAATCGCCGAAACGCCCGCACCGAGCAGTACCACGAGTACGAACAGCATGCGTCCGTTTCCACGGCCCCATCGGGCAATGTGAAGCGCAGCCCACTCAAAGAACCCCGCACGATCGAGGATGAGGCTGATAAGGATGATCGCGACGAAGGCGCCGGTGGCGTTCCAGATAATCTCCCAGACGACCGGGATGTCAGCGAGCGAGATGACGCCGCTGGCTAGGGCCACCAATGCTCCGCCGATCGCGCTCCATCCGATGCCGAGCCCGCGCGGCTGCCAGATCACCAGTATAATGGTAGCAATGAAGATCCCGACTGCGAGGAGCATCAGGTGATACGCGCGCCCGCCGCGTCTGCGATCTGCTCACCATTTTCCTTGGCGAATGCGCCCCGCTGGGGACTTGGCAGGATGTCGAGCACCGCCTCGGACGGACGGCACAGGCGAACGCCGAGCGGCGAGACCACAAGCGGGCGATTGATGAGGATCGGGTGCTCCATCATCGCATCGACCAGCGCGGCATCGCTCAGGCTCTCATCGCCAAGTCCCAGTTCGGCATAGGGCGTGCCCTTTTCACGGAGTAATTCTCGGGGGCTAAGCCCGGCGCGTTCAATCAGGTTTTCGAGCATGGCGCGTGACGGCGGCGTTTTGAGGTATTCCACGACATGCGGCTCGATCCCAACATTGCGGATCATCGCCAGTGTGTTGCGCGAGGTGCCGCATTCGGGATTGTGGTAGATGACGATGTCCGTGGTCATGGGCATTTCTTTAGGAATTCGCGTGGCAGGCACGCGTTGCTCAGCAACAATGCAAAAGCTCGGCGGCGAGCGGTTCGCACAGATCCGCACGTCCGCCGCAACAGTCTTTCGCGAGGAACAGCATCAGGCCGCGCAGAGCTTCTATGTTCGCGCGCTGGATCATCTGCCGCCCCCGCCTTTCTGGAACGACGAGGTCGGCGGCGACGAGGATGGCGAGGTGGCTGGAGAACGTGCTCTGGCTAAGCTCTGAGGCTTCGACGAGTTGGCCGGTAGAAAGGCCTCCCGGTTCGTTACGCACCAGCAGCCGGAAGGCGTCAAGGCGGGTTGGGTGAGAGAGTGCAGCAAGACCCTCAAGAGCGTCAGTCGTTTGCATCCATCGGCATATATCGATGGGATAGAAAGCCTTCAACTCTTATCGAAAATTATCGATGAATGGCTGGCTAGCTTCGACTGGACCTTCAGCAAATTCGCTCGTGCGGACGTCCGGTTGGGTGCTGTCAGTCTAACCGCAACTCGTCTCCGATTGGCGGAGCTGTCCCCGACTCAGTGGCGATTCAGGCCATGAGGTTCTATCATTCGGCCAGTGCGACCGAGCGACGGGTCTTGTAAGTTTGTCGGTCGATGAGATAGCGTTCGAGATTGAAATGGTTGTGGACGTTGGCGTGGACCGAAGCGAACTTCTGTAAGCTCTTCATCTGCCGGAACCGCAGCATTGCCCGCTCTCGACGCCGAAACGGCAGGTGGCTATTCTCCACCCGGTTATTGGCCCAGCGTCCCACCTCCTGCTTATTGGCATTGCCCAGTTCGGTCGCCGCTGCCTTATAGTGGGCCATCGGTGGTGATCTCGGCTGGCAAGCCGTGGCGTCGCAGCGCCTTCTTCATGAACCCCCGCGCAGCTTTCTTGTCCCTCCTCTTCGTGACGTAGCTCTCGAGGACCTTGCCCTCCTGGTCGACCACTCGCCACAGGTAATGCACCTCGCCGTTGATCCTTACGTAGACCCACTTCCATTGCCGGAAGCCTTTCATTCGGCTGATCCGTTGCCGCCGAACATCAGCTGCGAACATCGGGCCGAACCTGTTCCACCAATGGCGCACGGTCTCATGGCGGAGATCGATCCCTCGTTCGAACAGCAGGTCTTCTACGTTCCGGAGCGAAAGCGGGAAGCGGACGTACATCATCACCACCAGGCGGATCACCTCGGGTGACGAGTTGAAATACCGGAACGGACTGGCAGGCTTGCGGGGTCTTGGCATGGCCGCGCCTCTAGCTGATTAGGTCCGTTCTGACAGCTAATGCATTTGCTCTGACAGGACTGCGAGCCGTCTAGTTGGTCTCAAAGAGAGAGCGATTGAAGGTGACGAACCAAGGTGGCTAGTCTGATAGTACCATCCGACGTGGCGCCAAAGCGCAAGTTCGGCTTTCGTTCTTCTGTTGAATACGAGCACGTTTGAAGACAACTAGGATTCAGATTTGCGGCTCTCAGTTTGCGAGCAGACCTGATTCAATGTCGCACTTAGTTGGTCGAGATTGAATGGCTTTTGCAAGATCGACGCGTTTTCACCAGCCGCGTTTTTGATCGCCGATGTGTCGGCATAACCGCTCACGAAGATTATTGGCAAGTGAGGAAGGCGGGCGGCAATCTGTTCGGCAAGCACTGCCCCGTTCATATCCGGCATGGCGAAATCGAGCACCGCAACCTGTGGTGTCTCCGTTTCGAGTATGAGCAGGGCTTCTTTCCCATTCGAAGCCGCGCTCACTCTGTGACCCTGATCGTTCAAACCCTGGACAAGGACCGAGCGGAGATGGTCGTCGTCGTCTACCAGCAAAACGTGAAGAGACCCCAAAGCCATGTCGGTCTCATCGGACGTAATACCCGAGGCGGGACGCTTTGGTTTTCGGTCGGTGCATGGCAGGAAGACCCGGATAACGGTTCCAACGCCTTCTTCGCTTTCGATCCGTACCGTTCCGCCAGCTTGGCGCGCGCTGCCATAAATTTGCGCTAGTCCCAGCCCGGTCCCCTTGCCCAAAGGCTTTGTGGTGAAGAACGGCTCCATCGCGCGCCGCAATGTCACTTCGTCCATGCCAACGCCGGTGTCGCGCACGGCAAGCTCAATGTAATCGCCATCTGCGAGTTCGGCGTCTCCCACAAAAGAGTGCTTGCGGGTCGAGATGGTCAGCGTACCGCCGTCCGGCATTGCGTCGCGAGCATTGATCGCGAGATTTAAAATCATCATTTCAACTTGAATTGCGTCCGCTAAAACCGGGGCAGGATTGGGATTCAGCGCTTTCTCCAGCTTGACTTGTGGGCCCAGGGTGCGGGCGAGAAGATCTTCCATATCCTTGATAACATCGCACACAAGCATGGGTCGAAGCTGAATCTTGTGCGAGCGAGAGAATGCCATAAGCTGCCCGGTCAGCTTCGCCCCGCGCTCGGCCGCCTCCACGCCGGCCTCTGCAAACTTGTGCACCCTTTCCGGGTCGTCCGTTCTCCGAAGTATCAGATTAAATGCGCCGATAACGGAGGCTAGAACGTTGTTGAAATCGTGTGCCATCCCGGCAACGAGCTGGCCGACCGCCTCCATTTTCTGACTTTGCAACAATGTTTCTTGCGCCTTTTGGAGTTCGCGCGTCCGTTCGTCGACGCGTTGTTCCAACGTGGCATTGAGTTCGCGAAGCTGCTGTTCGACAATATCCCTCTCGATGACAAGCCGCGTCCGTTCGGCGAGTTCTTCCATGAATGCGATGTCTTCGCTATCCCACCGTCGCGGATTGCGGTCGTTGAGATAGATGATCGTGCGCAGGCGGCCCTCCCGCACGAAGGGGACTACAAGTATGGCGCGCGTATCCACCTCGCGCGCCGTATCGCGCGTGCGGGCTTCGTCACTTATCTGCTCGGCGAGAAGGTCCTCGACAACAACCGTCACCCCGCCAGCCAGAGCGGCAACGATCTTCTCACCAAAAGCTGCAGAAGGATACCTGCCAAGGAGCGGCGGCACGGTTCCATCCGACCAGCAAACCTCGTAGTCGAAAAAGTCCTCGTCGGGGTCGAGTTGCCCATAACCCGTGCGAGTTACACCAAAGTGGGAGCCCATGAGGGCGGCGATTTCGTCCAAAGCCGCAACGCTGCCTTTTTCCCGGAGAATGTCCGCAACCTGCAGCCGCAGGGCGATCCGAGCCTCGCGCCGTTCGTATGTTTTGAACAGGTGATCGATGCGTGCTGCGCCCAAGGCCATGACGAGCAAAACGATTGCGAAGATTGCCACTATCAGCGCGAGGCTGGACTGCTCGATCCCCGTCACTTCGAATGGCTCATCTGGCGTTGGCACCATGGCAAAGGTCGCGGCACGCATGGCCGTGTAGTGCATTCCAGCGATGGCTATACCCATTGCAACCGAAGCCGCGAGGCGACGACCCGTCCTGTGTTCTCCAAACGCAAGCCAGATAGCAACCGTCGACGCCAGAACTGCGATTACGGCCGAAACACCAACCCACATCGCATTGTAGGCGATCGTCGCTGGCATACGCATGGCCGCCATGCCCAAATAGTGCATTGCGAGCACACCGGCACCCATCAGGAGACCGGCAAGAAAAAGTCGGCCTTTGGATTGAGCGGACGGCGCTGCGAGTGTGAGGCCAGACCCGGTAAGTGCGATGGGGATCAACAAAGATACGATGGAAAGCCAAGGATCGTATTCAGTATTCATGCCAGGAAGGCTGAAGGCCATCATGGCGACGAAGTGCATCGACCAGATGCCACCCCCGAGGGCAAAGGCGGCGGCAATCAACCACAATGAACTTACGCGACCTGCAGCGGTGCTCATGCGCTGTGCCAGACTGAGTCCTGTAAAGGACGCGAAAACCGCAATGAACAGGGAAAGGCTTACGAGTAGAGGATCGTAGATGCCGGTAATTTCCATCGCATGGCAATTGCACGACGACGTTAGCCTGTCCATGCACCCGAGATAGGGGCTAACGTATCTTGCTTCAGAAAAGAAGGGAACTTCGCCTCGATATCCACGTGACATGCCCCTCCTGAATTAGCAGGCCCCAACCCCTCGGCTGCGCCCTAATCGGGAGTTCTATGGCTTAAGGCAGCCTCGCCATCACCCCAATGAACATGAGGAAGCCCGTCATTTCTGCCTAGCACAGATCCATTATCATGACCCGCGAACTGATAGCTTACATCGCGTTGTTCGGAGTCGTGCTGATCCTAGCGTCCGCGGTTGTTCACTACCGCAGCCGGCGATCCGCCCACCGGAAGATCGGTCGGCGTAGACGCTGGTGATGCGTGCAGCCGACAAAGGGTTGAGAACACGATGACCCGCGATCAGGAAATCTGGGCAATGGCGCTGTGGGTCGATTGGGCCCACGGTGACCAAGCGCACGCCTACATCGACACGATGATGAAATACCTGGCGGATGACCCCGATGAGCTGGCTAAGTGGCGCGAAGCTCGGGCGCGGCTATCGCTGCTACGCGCAGGTCCGCTGCCGGTCGATGGGCAGACAGGTGGCATGGAAGCGTGCGAATGCGTTTGGTGTGGCGTTCCACGAACCGCTGCTCGAGTATGTTTTAGAAAGGGTTCGACGCGAATCTTTTGAATCGGGTGGCGAATGTGTTTTGCAAACCCAAGGTTGGAGGTGAGAATTAGCGCTCGTGATCGATGCGAAGGCGGGGTTCGGGTAGGCGTGGCCCCGACTTCACTCCTTACCTGTCTATGGGCAGCCGGGGGCGGGTGTGCATTAACTTTCTTGTGTGTCCGCTTCCAGGTAGATTGGAAAAGCGCCGAAGTGGCCACCTTGGGGTGGAAAGTTGATGTTCCGACTGTCCGGGCCCGAATATCATTCTCGCGCGTTATAACAATTCAACGATCTTATCCTAAGCGACGCAGAGGCTCCGGGGTCCCTCAATCCCTTTCAGTTCCATCGGTGGGCCAGTGAACAGAAGCTTCGCGACGGTGTTGAAATAGCACTAGCAGACAACATCAAGTCCGCAGCACAAAGGGCCGCCGAACTCTGTCAGGAGGGGCCGCATCTTGCTCGACCCTACGACCCTCAAGGCGTGGTCGATTCTATCCGACGAATGATCGGGTTCACGAAAATGTATTGTCCGCTTCAGGGTGGTTAACTGCATTACCGCTTATGGCGAAAACAAGGGCGAGACATGGGTTTACAATCGTTACTCTACATCAGCGAAAGCACGATCGAGCCCTGCAACGCTCAAGGCGAAGTGGAACGCATCCTTGCGACAGCCCACACGTTCAATGCGTCGGTGGGCGTCACCGGTGCACTTGTATTTACAGGAACACACTTCGCGCAGGTAGTGGAAGGCGAAGAGACGGTAGTTAGTGAACTTATTGCTTCAATTGGCCGCGACGAACGGCACACCAAGCTGGAAATCGTCATCCAAGACCCCTTGACCGCACGACGCTTTCCGGACTGGAGCATGGCTTATAATGGTCCTTCGCAATTCGTATCCCGTCACGTCATGCGCTTGTTGAATGATCCCTCCCGGTCCGAAAGTTCCCGTGCCGCTAGCTGGCTGGCCGAGCTACTTGAGCAATTCTCTGGATTCAATGGGGGAGCGCACAAGAGGTAATTCTCGATAATCTCCGTGAATATTTGCTAACAAATTTGAAATATGTGTGAGAGCGGAGACGAAGGTCTGCAACGGGGTCCTTAGCTGCCAGACAGCTATTCTCGCGGTGACCATAGTCCACATGCGATACGCAACCGGCGCACACCACGCCAACGGCGCCCATTGCGCAAACTGCGGTTCGCGATAAGGCGAGGCGCAAGTGCTATCCAAGGATAATATTTAATGAAACCTGACGACAATTTGGCCAAGCGCGCGTGGATGGCTCCACAGATCAAAGACCTCGACGGCGATGCCGATAGCATCCAGATGAGCCAGGGCGGTCCCCTTGAGGATTCGCTTTTTCTACCAACCAGCTAGGTGAGGACCAGGCGTGGGCAAGCAGCCCGCAGCCGCGCGTCGGTCAGAGCGGCGAGAGCACCGGCGCTGAATTCGGTGCTGTCAGTCTAACCGCAACTCGTCTCCGATTGGCGAGGCTTCCCCTTCCCCGCTGTCAACTCAGGCCATGAGGGTCTGCCACTCGGCCAGTGCGGCCGAGCGGCGGATCTCGTAGGTCTGTCGGTCGATCAAATGGCGTTCGAGATTGAAGTGGTTGTGTACGTTGGCGTGGACCGAGGCGAACTTTTGTAGGCTCGATATCTGTCGCAACCGTAGCATCGCCCGCTCTCGACGTCGGAATGGCAGGTGGCTGTTCTCCACCCTGTTGTTGGCCCAGCGTCCCATTACTTGCTTCTCGGCGTTGCCCAGCTTGGTCATCGCTGCCTTGTAGGAACTTAGCCCATCGGTGGTGATCTCGGCCGGCGAGCCGTGACGTCGCAGCGCTTTCTTCATGAACCGCAGGGCCGCCTTCTTGTCTCTCGTCTTGGTGACGTAGCTCTCGAGCACCTCAACCTCTCAGTCGACCGCTCGCTACAGGTAGTGCATCTCGCCGTTGATCTTCACGTACACCTCGTCGAGATGCCACTTCCACTGACGGAAGCCCTTCATTCGGCTGACCCGCTGGCGCCGGACGTCTGCCGCAAACATCGGGCCGAACCTTTTCCACCAATGGCGCACCGTCTCGTGGCTGATGTCGATCCCGCGCTCGAAGAGCAGGTCTTCAACGTTCCGCAGGCTCAGCGGGAAGCGGACGTACATCATCACAACCAGGCGGATCACCTCAGGCGACGAATTAAAAAAGCGGAATGGGCTGGCTGATTTACGAGGTATTGGTATGGCCGCGCCTCTAGCTGATTAGGACCGTTCTGCCAGCGGGTGCATTTGCTCTGACAGGACCCCCTCGTCAGATAGATCAAAATTGCGTCTGGATCGTCAACCCGTAGGTTCGCGGATCACCCGGGTTGCCGACGATCAAGCCGGTGTTGCCGCTAGGAACCTGGAGTTGTTCGAAGTAATCCTGACCAAAGGCGTTGCGGACCCACCCAAAAATGTTGAAGCCCTCTTCGCTCCGAAAACCCAGGCGGACGTTGTGTAGCGAATAGCCGTCGATGCCGGTGTAGGCGGATGGGGTCGGGTTGGAGGAGAAACGCGACCGGTAGCTGCCGTCGTAGCCGAGGTAGACCTGACCGGATAGGCCAAGGAGGGTCACCGGTAGATTGCCTTCGGCTCCGAACGAGAACGACCATTTGGAAATGCCCGGCAGGGTCTGACCAGAAATGTCGCAGTTGGCGGGGCTGATCCCGCCAGGGGGGTGCTGTCAGTCTAACCGCAACTCGTCTCCGATTGGCAGAGCTCTCCCCCTCCCCTCAGTCAGCTCAGGCCATGAGGTTCTGCCACTCGGCCAGTGCGGCCGAGCGGCGGGTCTTGTAGGTCTGTCTGTCGATGAGGTGGCGTTCGAGGTTGAAGTGGTTATGGACGTTGGCGTGGACCGAGGCGAACTTCTGTAGCGACTTCATTTGTCTAAATCTGAGCATCGCCCGTTCTCGTCGTCGGAATGGGAGATGGCTGTTCTCCACCCTGTTGTTGGCCCAGCGCCCCACCTCCTGCTTCTCGGCGTTGCCCAGTTCGGTCATCGCTGCTCTGTAGGAGCGAAGACCGTCAGTGGTGATCTCAGTCGGTGAGCCGTGACGTCGCAGCGCCTTCTTTATGAACCGCAGCGCAGCCTTCTTATCTCGGGTCTTCGTAACGTAGCTCTCGAGTACCTCGCCTTCCTGGTCGACCGCTCGCCAAAGGTAGTGCATCTCCCCGTTGATCTTCACGTACACCTCATCGAGATGCCACTTCCATTGGCGGAAGCCCTTCATCCTACTGACCCGCTGGCGACGGACATCGGCGGCGAACATTGGGCCGAACCTGTTCCACCAATGGCGCACCGTCTCGTGGCTGATGTCGATGCCGCGTTCGAACAACAGGTCCTCGACGTTCCGCAGGCTCAGCGGAAAGCGGACGTACATCATCACTACAAGGCGGATCACCTCAGGTGATGAGTTGAAATAGCGGAATGGACTGGCTGGCTTACGAGGTCTTGGCATGGCCGCGACTCTAGCTGATTAGGCCCGTTCTGACAGCTGGTGCATTTGCTCTGACAGGATCCGCGCGAGCGTTCAGCCGCGACGCCGAGGCGCCTTAGCATACGCGCCAAAGCAAACTATTGCGCCGGCTCCGACACTTCGCGCACGAGGTCGCCTGTCTGATGTTCACCAGCGTGCCGCGCAATATCGGCTTGCGACACGATACCGCAGCACCTGCCAGCACCATCGACGACCGGGAGGCGGCGGACCTGATTGTCTTCCATCTTCTTGCAGCATTCGGCAACGCTCGCCTCGATAGTCACGGTGACGGGAGAAGATGACATGATCTCTTCCACCTTGGTGTCTGCGGATTTGCCCTGCGCTACGCAGCGGCAAGCGATGTCTCGGTCGGTGATGACGCCGACAAGCTGACCTTCAGTGTCGGTCACCGGAATTTGACCGCAGTCGTTGCTTGCCATCAGCGAGGCGGCTTCCTTCACACTGTCCGATGGGCTGCAGCATGCCGGATCCTTTGTCATCAGTTCGCGAATTTCCATGTCATTTCTCCTAGGTTTTTGGCAAATAGTTGCGCTGCTACGGCGCGCTCGCTCGTTTAACGCAGGGCCCTGTCCCCACGTTCCTGTCGGTCCGATGTTATGGTGCTTTCGACCGACGAGCAGCCACTCGGACGAAGAACGATATAAGCGTCGTTGAAGCGCCTGAGTTCGGTCTGCGTTCGAAGGGAGGCGAAAGGCTCGAGCTTCGCGTCGAGAACCGGATAGGGGCGGTCTGCCCGTGGATCGGCGAAAGCAAAGCGGCTGCCACGAGTCGGGACTAGAACAGCGATCCTCGCACGTTGGAACGGTGCACCATCGGCACCGTTGTTATCTACTCGCACGGCTCATCGCGGCTTCTCCTGCAATTGGTGCACGAGCCTGTTAAGGTTACCTCTGGCTCATGGCTGTTGTCCCATCAAGTCGAACACCGGAACGCAACCGCAGCAGACCTATCAACAGAAATCCAAGAAAGACTTCGCTGATGAAAGCATCCGATCTCCTAGTCGCCGCCCTGGAAGCCGAAGGTGTCGAGTACATCTTTGCCGTGCCCGGTGAGGAGAATTTGGATTTGCTTGAATCGCTTCGCACATCTTCGATCAGATTGATCGTCACCCGCCATGAACAGGGAGCGGGCTTCATGGCAGCAACATATGGTCGCCTCACCGGAAAACCCGGCGTCTGTCTGGCGACGCTGGGACCGGGGGCGACCAACCTTACAACGCCGGCCGCCTACGCTGCGCTGGGCGCTTTCCCCCTCGTTATCATTACCGGCCAGAAGCCCATCAAGGTCTCGAAGCAGGCCCAGTTTCAAATCGTCGATGTGGTCGCGCTCTTCACCCCTTTATGCAAAATGGCAAAGCAGATCGTGAACGGTAATCGCATTCCGTCCTTAATTCGCGAGGGTTTCCGAAGGGCGCAGGAAGAACGACCCGGCGCAGTACTGCTGGAGTTGCCCGAGGATATCGCGGAGGAAAAAACGTCGGAACCCGTCGTTGCGCCTCACCCGCGTCACTATGCCGTGGCGGGCGATGCCGCGCTCGATGAAGCGGCCGAGCGGATCGTCGCCGCCGAACGCCCACTCCTTCTGGTGGGAGCCGGAGCCAACCGGCGCAGCGCCTGCAAAGCGCTCCGCAAGTTCGTTGACAATACCCAGTTTCCGTTCTTCGATACTCAGATGGGCAAGGGGGTGCTCGACGAAGCGAGTCCGCTCTATCTCGGCACCGCGGCGCTGTCCTCCGACGACTATGTTCATTGCGCCATCGAGCGCGCCGATCTGATCGTCAATATCGGTCATGACGTTGTCGAAAAGCCACCCTTCTTCATGGAGCCCGGCGGGCAAACCGTCATTCACATCAATTACAAGGCCGCCGAGGTCGATCAGGTCTATTTTCCGCAGCTGGAGGTTATCGGCGATATTGCCGGGTCGGTGGAACGTCTGGGAGAGCGGCTTCGCGGAAAGCGACCGTGCGACCTGACAGCATATGCCGGTGTGCACGAAGAAATCGCCGCGCATATCCGTCGCGGCAGTGACGATGCACGGTTCCCGGTCATACCCCAGCGCGTTGTCGCCGATGTGCGCAAGGTCATGGGGCGGGACGACATCGTGGCGCTCGATAATGGTATCTACAAGATCTGGTTCGCCCGCAATTACATCGCGCATGAGCCCAACACCATTCTGGTCGACAACGCACTGGCGACTATGGGAGCCGGGCTGCCCTCGGCCATGATGGCGGCGATGCTCTCGCCAGAACGCCGTGTGCTGGCCGTTTGCGGCGATGGCGGGTTCATGATGAATTCGCAGGAAGTGGAAACCGCGGTTCGGCTTGGCCTCAATCTGGTTGTGCTCATTCTCAACGATGCCGCTTACGGGATGATCCGGTGGAAGCAGGAGCAACTTGGCTTTCCCGATTACGGTCTGAGCTTCGCCAACCCCGACTTTGTCACCTACGCGAAAAGTTATGGCGCCACGGGCCACCGGATCGACAGCAGCCAAGCACTGGTTCCGACCTTGAGCGAGGCGTTCGAAAGCGGCGGCGTTCACTTAGTGGATCTGCCGGTAGATTACTCCGAGAACCGCAAAGTTCTGATCGATGAGCTGAGCGCGATGGAGTGCCCCCAATGACCTGGCAGGTCCTCAATCCTTACGACCAGAAGTGCATCGGCAGCGTGGACCTGGTCGACTGGTCGAAGATCGATTGCTGGCTCGACGAGGCGCGTGCGTTGCACGAAGACCGGCAGGCCTGGATTCCGGTTCACGAGCGGATTGCCATCTTGCAGCGTGCGAGCTCGCTCATGCACGAGCGTGCAGAGAGCCTCGCAATGCAGATCGCGCGCGAGGGCGGAAAACCGCTTGTCGACGCCCGTGCGGAAACGAGCCGCGCCGTTCAGAGCGTCGAACTCTGCGCGCATGAACTGTTCGCGAGCGGCGGACGCCAGATTCCGATGGAGCTGACCGAGGCGGGCGCAGGCCGAACAGCCTACACCTTTCGGGAGCCGATCGGGCCGGTGGTCGCGATTTCGGCGTTCAACCATCCCCTTAATCTGATCGCCCATCAGGTTGGCCCCGCTGTCGCGACGGGATGTCCCGTTTTGGTGAAACCGGCCAAGGATACTCCGTTGTCCTGCAAGAGTTTCGTGGAAATCCTGTACGAGGCAGGCCTAGACGAACGCTGGTGCCGCTTCGTGCCCTGCACGGACGATGTCGCCGAACAAATGGTCACGGATCCGCGAACGGCGTTCTTCTCCTTCATCGGCTCAGCCAAGGTAGGCTGGATGCTCCGTTCGAGGCTCGCACCCGGTACACGTGTGGCGCTGGAACATGGGGGCGCGGCCCCGGTCATCGTCGATGAGAATATACCACGCGAAAACGTCATTCCGTCGCTCCTGAAAGGGGGGTTTTATCATTCCGGTCAGGTCTGCGTATCGGTCCAGCGGGTGTTCGTTCCGCGTGCCGAACTGCCGGACTTCGCTGCCGCGCTCGCTGCGGGCGCAAAGGCACTGAAGGTGGGGGACCCCACCAACGAGGAAACTCAGTGCGGTCCTC
The DNA here is from genome assembly GCF_009827335.1 of Aurantiacibacter arachoides. Classification (GTDB taxonomy): domain Bacteria; phylum Pseudomonadota; class Alphaproteobacteria; order Sphingomonadales; family Sphingomonadaceae; genus Alteraurantiacibacter; species Alteraurantiacibacter arachoides. The sequence continues at coordinate 2,019,469 of NZ_WTYH01000001.1, forward strand.
TCATTCGCCCTGCCGAGGTCGACCGGATCGAAGCCTGGGTCGCGGCCGCCGTCGAGAGCGGCGCCGAGCTAGCCGCAGGTGGCAAGCGCATCGGCCCGACGCTGTATCATCCCACCGTTCTTATCGATCCGCCTCGCGCCGCCAAGGTCTCGCGAGAGGAGGTGTTCGGGCCCGTTGTGTGCCTCTACGGATACGACAGTATCGATGCAGCCATTTCCCAGGCGAACGAGCTGCCTTATTCCTTTCAGGCCGCCGTATTTACCGAGCGACAGCACATTGCCGATTATTGCGTCGAGCGCCTGTCGGGCTCCACAGTGCTGGTCAACGACCATACCGCCTTCCGAGTCGACTGGATGCCCTTCGCAGGTCGACGGCACTCCGGTCTCGGAACAGGCGGTATCGGATATACAATGTCCGATATGAGCCCGGAAAAGATGGTGATAACGAGGAGCTCGTCCGGCCTCGATTAGCATCGGCTGCAATCAAACCGACGAATCACACCGCTTTCAGCGCGCTTCTGCCTCTGACAGCTTTCAAGTTTTGAGCGAAGATACCAAGGCTGTGCCGGTTGCGCTCGGAGTTGCCCGGTACAGGCGCAAGCTGCGCCAGCGCCGTGTTCACTGCCGGCATCCCGCCCGCGCATTACCGCGGTGGATCAGTGATCGGGGTCGCTAGCCGGAGGATGCGTCGGTATCAGCTGATCGTCGCATTCGGTCGCGAGGCATGCCTCGAGGGTTGCGTGAGCGATGCCGAACTTTTCCAGCAGCATATCCCTTATCGGTTGTTTGAGCTTCTCGAACGCCTGAAGTGAGGATGTCGAGGGAGTGAGATGTACTTCCAGAGCGGCGGTGCTCGCCCAGGTTCCAGACATGAACATGATGCACGCCAGCGATGCCATCGTGCTCCTGCAGGGCGCGAACGATCTGATCGAACTCCACTTCATCAGGCACGGCTCCCATCAGCAGGCGAACCGTCCTCGGCATCAGCGACAGACCCTGCCAGATCACATAGCCAGCAATAACCACGGTGATGATCAGGTCCGCGAGGTAGAAATCGTACAGGAGAATCAGAACCCCTGCCGCGATCACGCCAACGGAATCCATCGCGTCAGAAACGTTGTGAAGGAACGCCGCCTTCATGTTTATGCTGTGGCCTGCGCCGCGATGTGTGATGAAGGCGGTGACGAGATCGATCACCAAAGCAATTCCCGCCACGCCAATAACGGTCCAGCCCTCAACAGACTGCGGATTGGCAAAGCGATTGATGGCCTCCACGAGCAGGTAAAAGCCGATGATGAGCAGCGTGGTCAGGTTGATGAGCGCTGCAACGACTTCCCTCTGGGTATAGCCGAAGGTCATGAGCATCGATCGGTTGCAAGCCCCGCCACGGGGCGGGCAGCGTCAGCAAAGCGAAGACCGCAACGATCGCGAGATAAGGTAGCGCCTGAACCGAGACGGCCTCCTTATCGACCGCAACGTAATGCGTTCGCCGATGCTGCTCGTGGTTCTTTCCCGCTTCGTGTAAGCCGGATTTGCGGGTCGCAAAGTAGGCGGTAGCCACCATGAGCGGAATGGCGAGAACGTTCGAACCCAGAATTGCGCCCAACCCGATGTCCGATACGCCGCGCGCAGCACTCGTGACGTTGATGCCTATTTCTGGCGAGGCGGCAACGATACCCAGAAAGGAACCGCCTGCGGCGACCGAATAGCCCCATTGCTTGCGAAGCTTCTTGAGCGGGCCGGACAGCCGTTCCGAGCCCCAGTGCGCTGCCCAGACGGCGGCGAGAAGGACCGCTGCCCAGACTGCCGTCACTTTTTCCCGAAACCCTGGTGTTCGGTGCCCCTCTCCTCGTGAATGTCCATGTGCGCATCGCGAAGGATCTCGACACCGCCATAGAGCGCAATGCACGCAACCGCGACGCCGACCACAAGGTCTGGCCAGTTGGCGCCGGTGAAAAGCACGATGACACCGGCAATAATGATGCCGCCGTTAGCCACGAAATCGTTGAAACTGAAAGTGGTCGCCGCGCGCAGGTTCACATCGCGGTTCTTCAGCTTCTTGAGCAGGTAGAGCGAGAGAAGGTTCACGACCGCAGCCACGGCAGCCATCGCCATCATCATTACGCCGGCAGGTTCGGATCCCTCGAGAAAGCGCCTTACGGCATCGAGCACGACGCCGACCGCAAAGATCAGCAGCATGATACCGGAAACACGTGCCGCGCCTCGCTTCCACACCCGCGAGCGGGTGAGTGCGAGGAGACTCAGGCCATAGACGACGGCGTCAGATGTATTGTCCAGTCCGTTCGCGATCAGCGCGTTGGAGTCGCCGATTGCGCCGGTAATGAAGAAGCCAACCGCAATGGCAAGATTGAGCCAGAGCACGATCCACAGGGTCCGGCGCTTGTCGGCCGAGCCGAGGTCAAGGTTCGTTTCGCTCATGGGGCTTCACCTTCGCCTGCCGGACCGGTCCATGCCCACAGTTCGGCGCTTCCTCCGGCTCCCGGCTCGAAAAAGCGCACCTCGGCCGGCGGGAAGAGAGCATCGGACAGCTCTGTTGCCCATTCGTCCCAGTCTCTCGTGCCGATGACCGCAATACGGCCGAACTGCTCCTTGTGCTTCACATCGAAGCGGAGGTCGCGCCAGATGCCGCCGACATCCCGGCCCGAGAAATCCGGAGCGAGCTCGATGACCATCGGCACCGCTCTCCGCTTGCGCACAGCAATGCGCTCGAACAGGGGCACGAAGCGGTCGTAGTCCGAGCTTTCGAGGGTTGCTCCAGCTCTGACCCGGATCAGCCCATTCCCTTCTACTATATCCAGCACAACAGCCTCTTCGGTCGGATTTCTTGAGCCCCTTCCTTTATGTAACCTCTCGCAATTCGTCGCGTTCCTCCCCCGTGACATTGCGGCGCAGGCGATCCCACCATTTCTCACGCCAGCTGCGCTCATCGTCGGAACGATGCAGCACGAGCCGCGCGATCGCAGGCAGGACGAACAGGGTCAGAATGGTTGCGGTAATCAGCCCTCCGATGACGACGGTGGCCAGCGGACGCTGCACTTCGGCACCGGTACCGGTCGCGATCGCCATCGGCACGAAGCCGAGCGAAGCGACCAGCGCGGTCATCAGCACGGGGCGCATCCGCGCCATGGCGCCCTCCTCGATCGCCTCGTCGAGAGCCATGCCCTTCTCGAGACGCTGCCGGATGGCCGTCATCATGACGAGCCCGTTGAGCACCGCTACGCCCGAAAGCGCGATGAAGCCCACTGCCGCCGATACCGAGAAGGGCAGCCCCCTCAGCGCGAGCGCAAAGATGCCACCCGCCAGCGCCATGGGAATGGCACTGAACACCGCCAGGGCCGGAACCCAGCCGCCAAGCGCCATGAACAGCAGGAGCAGGACAAGGGCGAAGCACACGGGCACGACGACAGCGAGCCGTGCCTGCGCCGCTTGCAGGTTCTGATACTGGCCACCCCATTCAATGAACGAGGCAGGCGGCATATCGACCTGGGCAGCAACGCCTTCCTGGGCCTCTTCGACGAAGGAGCCGAGATCGCGTTCGCGAACGTTTGCCGAGACGATTACCAGTCGGCGTCCCTGTTCACGGCGCACTTCGGCGAGGCCATCGACGACCCGGAAATCGGCCAGCGCCCGCAGTGGAACTGTGACGCCGTTTTCAAGGACGATCGGGAGCGCCCCGAGCTGGTCGAAATCGTCCCGCGCCGCAGCTTCCAGACGAACGATAACCTCGAACCTGCGATCGCCTTCGAAGACCAGACCGGCAGGCCGCCCGCCGAGCGCGATGGCCACTGATTGCGCCACGTCTTCCACGGTCAGCCCATATCGCGCGATGGTCGGGCGGTCGAAGGCGATGTCGAGCGTCGGGAACCCCGTCACCTGCTGCACCTTGACGTCCGCCGCGCCTTCGACGCCTTGCAGGACGCCCGCGACTTCGCCGGCTGCCTCGGTCAACGCCGTGAGGTCGTCCCCGTAGAGCTTGACCGCGACATCGCCGCGCACGCCCGCGATCAGTTCGTTGAAGCGCAGTTCGATCGGCTGGCTGAACTCGTAGAGATTGCCGACCAGTTCCCCGAGGCCTTCCTCCATCTGCGCAACGAGCTCGTCCTTCGACAGATCCGGGTCGGGCCATTCCTCGCGGGGTTTGAGGATGACGTACGCATCCGAGGCGTTGGGCGGCATCGGGTCGCTGGCGACCTCCGCCGTGCCCGTCCGCGAGAACACCAGCTCCACTTGCGGGAACTCTTCCAGCCTGTCTTCCACGCGTCGCTGCATCGACAAGGAGCGTTCGAGAGAGGTCGACGGAATGCGCAGCGACTGCACCGCGAGATCGGTCTCGTCGAGCTGCGGCGTGAACTCGCTGCCAAGGAAGCCGAAAATGAATGCCGCCAGCGCGAACACACCGACGCCGCCGCCGATTACCGGCCAGGGCCGCGCGATGGCCTTGCGCAAGGCGGGGCCATAGCGGTCCTTGGTCCAGCGGATCGGCTTCACTTCCGTCTCGGTCAGCTTCTTGTTGAGCAGGACCGCGATCATCGCCGGCACGAAGGTCAGCGACAGCACGAAAGCCGAGGCGAGCGCAAGCATCATCGTGATCGCCATCGGCGAGAACGTCTTGCCCTCGACCCCGGTGAAGGTGAGCAGCGGCGCGAAGACGAGGAAAATGATCGCCTGCCCGTAGACTGTTGGCTTGATCATTTCCTGTGCCGCGAGCCGGGTCTCGGTCAGACGCTCGCCCAGAGTGAGCAGGCGCCCTTCGCGATGCTGCCGCATGGCGAGACGCGCGACGCTGTTCTCGACGATGATGACGGCACCGTCGACGATCAGGCCGAAGTCCAGCGCCCCCAGACTCATCAGATTGCCGGAAACGCCGAGCCGGTTCATTCCGATCGCCGCCATGAGCATCGAGATCGGGATAACGAGGGCCGTTATGATCGCGGCCCGGATGTTGCCGAGCAGCAGGAACAGCACGGCGATGACCAGCAAGGCGCCTTCGAGCAGGTTCTTCTCGACCGTGGCGATCGTCGCATCGACCAGTGAAGACCGGTTATAAACGATTTCGGCCTCGATCCCGTCCGGCAGCGACGCACGGACTTCCTCGAGCCGCTCGGCAGCGCCGGCCGCGACCGTTCTGCTGTTTTCACCCGCACGCATCAGCACCGTGCCGACCACGGCTTCTTCGCCGTTGAGCGAGGCGGCGCCAGTCCGCAGATCTCCGCCGATTTCGACAGTCGCCACGTCGCCGATACGGATCGGCACACCCTCGCGGGTGGCGACGACCGCCTCCTCGATATCCGCGATGCTGCCCAGCCTGGCATCGACCCGAACCAGCAGAGCCTCGTCAGCGCGGTCAACGAAATTGGCACCAGCGGCGAGATTGGCGGCCTCGAGCGCATCGATCAGCGAATCGAAGGACAGCCCATAGCCGGTAAGGCGGGCCGGGTCGGGCTGGACGAGGAACTGCTTTTCGAATCCGCCGATGGAATCGACCCCGGCGACGCCATCGATAGAACGCATCAGTGGCGCCACGACCCAGTCCTGCACGGTGCGCAGATAGGCCGCCTTGGCCACCTCGCTTTCGAGCCTGTCCCCGCGTTCGGTGATGAAGCTGCCGTCGGCCTGCCATCCAATTCGTCCGCCGGTCGGCGCACCCTTGCCGCCGGGATAATCGTATTCGATAGTGTACATCAGCACTTCGCCAAGGCCGGTCGAGATCGGACCCATGGTGGGCTCCGCTCCCTCGGGCAGCGAGGCGCCGATCGGTGCCAGCCGTTCGTTGACCTGCTGGCGGGCAAAGTACAGGTCGGTGTCTTCCTCGAAGATCGCGGTCACCTGGCTGAAGCCGTTGCGCGAGATCGAGCGGGTCATTTCAAGCCCTTCGATCCCGGCCAATCCGGTCTCGATCGGGAAGGTCACCTGCGTCTCGACCTGCGAAGGCGAAAGCGCGGGCGCGCTGGTGTTGATCTGGACCTGCGTGTTGGTGATGTCGGGAACCGCATCGATCGGCAGGCGCAACAAGTTGAAGGCGCCGTAGATCGCGGCGAACACGGTCAGGACGATGATCGCCCAGCGAAAGCGCACGGAAATATCGAGAACCATCCCGACAAGACCGTGGCGATGGCTTTCCTCGTGTGCATCCTCGGCTGCGGGAGCGGCGGTCTGATCAATGGCCATGAGACGCGCCCTCCTTCTCGATTTCGGCCTTCAGCAGGAAGGCATTGTCGGTGGCGATGCGCCAGCCAGGCTGGAGACCGGACAGGATCGTCACCATTCCAGCCGTACGGCTGCCCGTTTCCACCTCGCGCGCCTGGAACCCGCGCTGCGTCCGCACGAAGACCACATCGCGTCCTTCGAGCACCTGCACGGCGTCCTCGGGCACCGCGATGCGGTCGCGGTCGACTTCTCCCGAGGGACGAATACGCGCCTGGAGGAACGCGCCGGGCTGGAGCCCGGGGATCGGTCGCGTCAGGCTGAGCACGGCGGTCGCACTGCGGCTTTCCGGATCGAGCGATGGCGTTACCGAGCGCACACGCGCACCCACTTCGCGGCCATCGCCGACGATCAGCGCAGCTTCGTCGCCCGGCTGGATGCGCGAGGCATCGTCGGACGGCAGGGCGACTTCGACCTGAAGAGCGTTGGGGTTGACCACGCGGTAGAGCTCTTCGCCGGCATCGACGAAGGAACCGAGCACGATCGGTGCGGCCGTCACGCGGCCCGCCAAGGGACTGGTCACTGCCAGCGAACGGCCATCACCGCTGACACCGGCCGCGGCGACGGCGGCCTGTGCCCGATTCAATTCGGAACGGGCCACGTCGAGATTGGCGCGGGCGGCCTCGAGGTCCTGCCGTGCTGTGACATTCTCCTCGAACAGACGGCGTTCGCGTTCGTAGGCAGACGAAAGCTCGGTTACCCGAGCCCGGGCGGCACTCAGCTGGGATGCGAGCGCCGAAGCATCGGCGCTTTCGATCCGCGCGACGGTTTCGCCCTCCCGAACATAGTCGCCCAGCGTCTTGCCGATGCTGCGCACGACGCCCGAGGCACGCGCATCGATACGCGCGCTTGCGGTCGGGCTGGCGGCAACGGTCGCGGGGAAGACGAGCTCGACCGCGGCGCCTGTCCGGACGGTGGCAAGTTCGATTTCCGCGGTGCGGATCTGCTCGTCACTGAGCAGGACCAGTCCTTCAGGCTGCTCTGTTTCGCCGCCTTCTTCTCCGGCGTGCGCTTCGCCCTCGGCATGCTCCTCACCCTCGGCGTGGGTCTCGGCTTCGCTGTCGGGCCAGAGCAAAATCAGCAGCGCGGCAGCAAGAATGGCGATCCCGGCGATGATCGCCAGTTTTCTGCGGTTCATGGATATATTCCTCATTGTGCGGCCAGCCTGATGAGCTCGGCGGCTGCCTGTCCCTGGTCTTCCTGCGCGGCAATCAAAGCCTCGCGAATGGCATCGCGCGCCTCGGCCGCGCTCAGCACCTCGATCAGTGGGAAGCGGCCATTGCGGTAGCCGATGCGGACGAGCCGCAGCGCCTCCTCGGCCTGGGGGAGCGACGTGGCGGAAAGGGTTTCGACGCGGGCTTCGGCAGCGAGATATTGTGCCCGGGCGCGTGTCACCGCCTGTCCGAAATCGGCAAGCGCTATCGCTTCGCGGGCGTTGGCGGCGCGCAGTCGGGCCTCGGAAGCAACGATGTTGCCCTGGTTGCGATTGGCGAACGGAAGCGGGATCGAAACGCCGACTAGGAACGCGTTGTCATTGGTTTCCTCAAAGCGTCGCACACCGGCGGAAACCACCGGGTCGGGAATGCGCAAGCTGCGCTCACGGTCGATTTCAGCTTCGGCGGCCCTGCTTTCGGCCCGCGCCACTTGCAGTTGAAGCCCCGTCGCAGAGACCAGCACCGATCCTGGCGGCACGATATTGGGAAAGGCGCTCGGAACAACCGGCGGGGCACCCTCATCCGACCAAAGCGCTGCAAGCGCGGTGCGCGCGGCCAGACTGGCAGCCTCGGCAGCCTGCAGCTCTGCTCGCGCTTCGGCCAGTGCCGCCTGAGCGCGCAACGCCCGGAGCGGTGGCTCCCGGCCGACCTCGACAAGCACGCCGGCTATTCGGGCAAGTTCGACATTTCTCTCGACAATGTCGAGCGCCAGCTCCACCCGTGACGCTGCCGCCGCGGCGGCAACATAGCGATCGCGCACGAGAAAGCCGAGCTCGGCCTCCGCCAAATCAGCCCGAACGCCTGCGAGTTGCGCCTCGGCTTCGGCAGCCTGGACGCGCGCGTTGCGCTTGCCGCCGAGCTCAAGCCGCTGTCCCACCGAAAGCGTGTATTCGGCTGCGCTCAGGCCGGAAAAAGCGCCGCTTCCGGCGATGTTTTCGACCTCGAGCGAAACCTCCGGATTTGGCCTCAATCGAGCCTGACCGACGAGCGCCTGCGCTGCCTCGGTGTCGGCACGTGGCCCGATGATGCGAGGATTCGACTGCGTTTCTGCGGCACCTTCGGACAAGCCTGACCGGCTCAAGGCCTCTTCGAGCGAAAGGAGCTCGCGCTCGCGCTCCTGCGCCGCCACAGGCATCGCGTATGCAGCGAAGGACAGCCCCGAGATAAGGGCGCCCCGCCATCTTTTGGCTGACATTATTAGGTTCTTCCTCTGCTGACGTGCCGAAAAGCGCCGCAAGGAGCGACGCATTTGGTCATGTCAGGCGCGAGGAGGGCGTCTCAGGCGCGCGTTTTCTTCCGAAGAAAGAACGATGGTATTCGGTGGTACCACAGTGAGCGCAGAAGCAGGAGCCCGTTCCATAGACATCGCCGCGGTGACACTCGCGCTGTGATGGCAGTGGCCATGACCGCAAATGCCGTGCTGATCTCCAGGCGAACCCGTTCCGTCACGTTGTTCCTGGGGACTCGCCGGTTCGATTTCCGCGAACGAAGCAGCGTCAACCAAGCTGACTGGCGCCACCTCGGTCCCACATGTGGCCGCATCGGCCGCAGTCCCGACTACCATCGCGACCAGCATGAGCAGGACGGCCAATGGGTGCAGGACAAAATGGCGATAGGTGCGAGTCATCAGATCTGGCGCCCCTTAGCAAAGAACAACCCTTTTGTTCAACCATCAAGTCTAAACCAGGCCACCGGCTGGCGAGGCGTTCGCCGAGAACGCTTGCAAACGGGCGCGGTGCCGACGTCCAGAAGACACTCGCGATTGTGGTCATCGCCGATTTGGTTGTCGATACCATCGTGCCGCTCTACATCCTTCCCACGACCACCCACCCGATTGCGAAGAAGCGGGTAGGCTCGCCACCCAGGAGACCGGCTTGGAGCCGCTGCCAGCATGATCTGTCCAAGAACGGTCTTTGAGGAGAATACACCCTGTGACCGAGCACATACGTCTTTATCTTCCGCTCCTTCTGCCGACCATTCCCGATGAGGCGGATCGCTGTGTCGCGCGGCTGCTTGACGAACTGACGCAGCGAGACGGCGTGGGCGAAGCGCATGTAATCGCAACGGCCGAGGACGAACCGGCCAAACTCTGTGTCCATTTCAATCCAGAAAAGCTCGGCCTTGCACAGGTGCGCAAGGCGGCGCGTGCGTCCGGAGCCACCCTGACCGCCCGGTTTGGACACCTCGTATGGCAGGTCGATGGGATCGAGCAGGAGCGGCGCGCGCGAACCGTAAGTGAGACGTTGTACCGGCTCGAGGGCGTGTTCGAAGCGCAAGCTACGGCCAGCGGAGCGGTCCGGGTGGAGTTTGACCGAAGCGCCATCGACGAGGCCAGGATCGGTTCGGCGCTAGCCTCGCTCGGTGTCAGGCGTAGGCAATCCGAGACGGCCGCCACCTCCCTTTCGTCTCACGCGGATGCGTCCGCCGCGGCCGCGCCCCCGGTCCCTGGCGGTAAGTACACGCACGAGCAAAATAGAGATGCCGAGCGCTCCCATGAACACGGAGAGGGTTCGGGTCACGCCCACGGCAGTATCTTCGGATCGAACACCGAACTGTATTTCGCGCTGATATCCGGTGCCGCCCTCGCGACTGGTTTTGCCCTGTCGTGGACCGGGGCCGCGCCGGAGTTCGTCTCGACCGGCCTATACCTCGCCGCCTACTTCTTCGGCGGATTCTTTACTGTCCGGGAAGCCTTCGATTCGCTGAAGCTGCGCCGCTTCGAGATCGACACGCTCATGCTCGTCGCGGCCGCCGGTGCGGCCGCGCTGGGGGAGTTCGCAGAGGGGGCATTGCTCCTGTTCCTGTTCAGCCTTGGCCATGCGCTCGAACATTACGCCATGGGGCGTGCCAAGAAAGCGATCGAAGCGCTGGCAGAGCTGGCGCCGCAAACGGCAGTCGTGCGGCGGGGAAGCGCGACCGAGGAAGTTCTTGTCGAAGCGCTGGCGATCGGCGACGTCGTCGTCGTCAAACCCAACGAGCGCCTGCCCGCGGACGGGTTCGTGATCGAGGGCACCAGCAGCGTCAATCAGGCGCCAGTGACAGGCGAAAGCGTTCCAGTAGACAAGCAGCCGGTACCGGACGCCGCGGCTGCGGCGGCCGCTGCAGATAGCGTCGCCGCCACGTCCAGGATATTCGCGGGGACGATCAACGGCTCGGGCGCCTTGGCCATTCACGTAACGCGTCTCTCTTCCGACACGACACTGGCCAAGGTGGTGAAGCTCGTCAGCGAAGCGGAGACGCAGAAGTCTCCGACCCAGCGCTTCACTGACCGGTTCGAGCGTATCTTCGTGCCGCTCGTCCTGGGGCTGGTGGTGATCCTGTTGTTCGCAGGGGCCGTGATCGACGAGCCGTTCAGCGCCACCTTCTATCGCGCGATGGCGGTTCTGGTCGCTGCCAGCCCATGCGCGCTCGCCATAGCAACGCCGAGCGCTGTTCTGTCTGGCGTGGCTCGCGCAGCCCGCGGCGGGGTGTTGGTGAAAGGCGGGGGACCGCTCGAGAACCTGGGCGGCCTGAATGCCATCGCGTTCGACAAGACGGGAACGCTGACCGAGGGACGACCGCGCGTCACGGATGTGGTGGAAGTGGCTGACGCCACCGAACAGGATCTGTTGCGGACGGCGGTCGCGGTGGAAGTCCTCAGCGACCATCCACTCGCCGCGGCGATCGTCCGCGATGGGACGGAGAGGCTCGAAGGCCCGGCCGCGAAGGCGACCGACCTTAAATCAATCACGGGACGCGGTGTCGAAGCCGTCGTCGATGGCGAGGTCGTTCACATCGGACGCGACGAGCTCTTTTCCGAGGCGGGCGGCACGCCGCTGCCACAGGAAGTGAAAGCTTCTGCGGACGAGCTGCGCGCGCAGGGCCGGACGATCATGATCACTCGCCAGGGCGCACGCTACCTCGGCGTGATTGGGCTGATGGATACCCCACGCGAATCGGCCCCCGCGACGACCGCACGCCTGCGCGAGCTCGGCATCACCCGGATGATCATGCTCTCGGGAGATGCGACACCTGTCGCAAAGGCCGTCGCGGCAAGCGTCGGCATCGAGGATGCCTGGGGCGATCTCATGCCCGAAGACAAGGTCGAGGCAATCAAGAAGCTCAGAACGGAAGAGGGCAAGGTCGCGATGGTCGGCGACGGCGTCAACGATGCCCCTGCACTAGCCACGGCCACGGTCGGGATCGCCATGGGAGCGGCCGGGTCCGATGTTGCGCTCGAAACCGCCGATGTCGCGCTGATGGCCGACGACCTTGCCAAGTTGCCGTTTGCGGTTGACCTCAGCCGGCGGACGCGGCGGATCATTCGCCAGAACGTGTTCGTCAGCATGGGCGTGGTGGCGCTGCTGTTGCCCGCAACAATACTCGGGCTAGGGATCGGACCTGCTGTTATCGCCCACGAAGGGTCGACCCTGCTCGTGGTATTCAACGCATTGCGACTTCTGGCCTTTCGAGAGGTACCCTTCACCAGGTAGGAACAGGTAGTAGCTGCGGTGCGCACGGCATGAGCTCAGCCAATCTCGATCTCGACTCGGCCGAGAAGCGCCCCACGTTATGGTTCGTCCTGTAACTCAATATCACAACCAGTGGATTGCTTGCGGCAGGCTACTTTGTCGAATCCGATGCACTGCTCGCCAACGGGCTCGACAATTCGTCGGACGCAATCGTGTATGCGCTCAGTCTGCTGGCGCTCACCCGAACCCGAAAATGGAAGCGCGGGGCCACGCGCTTTTCGAAAATCACGTTCTTTGTTTTCGCCGGCGGGGTCATCGCCGAAAGCGGCTGCTCGCGAGCCGGGCATGCAGGTGGTGCGGCGGAGCAGCAGCCGCGCCTCGAAGAGATCGGAACCAAGATCGCCGCAGGTGCGGCGGACATAATCGTAGGGTGCCCGAAGCAGGGTCGCGGCGATATCCGAAGTTGGTGCGCGGAGCTCTTTCATGTTCCTGTCTTGGCGACAGTGGCGTCACCGCTTCGCTCGTCGCAAGGCTCGGATCGCGTCGGATCGGGGAGGAAGACAATCAGCAGCAAGCCGGTAACGATGAACGCGTCGGCGAGGTTAAAAGTAGGCCAGTGCCAACTTTCCCAATGGAGGTCGATAAAGTCACGTACGGCGCTCAGCCTGGCTCGGTCGATAATATTGCCGAGCGCACCGCCAAGTATGATGCCAAGCGCGGCCTGTCGCAGCAAGCCCTGCGACCTTCGTATGAGGATCAGGATCCACACCGAGATTGCACCGGCCATTCCGACCAGCAGCAATGGGTGCAGCGCTGTTGCCAGCCCGAAGGCGATCCCAGAGTTGGTGCCGGCGGTGATCGCGAGAAACGAGTTCAGCTCGAGATCGCCATTGCGCGCCACATAAGCGAAGGCTTGCGACTTCGTCAGTTGGTCGGCCGCGACAGCCGCAATCGCCGCCGCGAACGCTGCAGAAGCGTGCCGTGGAGCGGACGACGATTGCAAGGTCTCCTCCGCACCGCGCGGGGCCGTTGGCGAAACCGGCCGCGTCATCGCGGACCGGCTCTCCCCCCGCTCCCGTCCTCGACCTTGCGTCCGGGTCATGCCGGCCGGCCGATTGAGGCAACCTGGGCGGAGCGCTGTTGAGCCACTCGCCGATTGTACCAGAAGCCGAACAGCACTGCGGCCAGCATGACCAGCTGAGCGAGCACCGATTGAACAGTGGGCGTGAGACCAAGCAGGTCGATCCGAGGAACAACTGCGAGCGGCCGCACGTCGATAAAGCCCGCTTCCTGAAGGGCCGATACTCCCTTGCCTGCGAGGACCACGGCCAGGACGGCGATGAGCGCGGAGCTGTAGGTGAAGAACTTCGCGATCGGAATTTTCCGGCTGTAACGAAGCATGGCAACAGCGATCACTGCAAGCAAGACGATGGCGGCGAGCGCTCCCACTGCAACGGCGCCGGAATTTCCCTGGTTCCAGAGCGTTGCATAGAAGAGTGCCGTTTCGAACACCTCGCGATAGACGACGAGGAAGGTAAGCCCAAAGAGGAACCATGCAGACCGCTTCGAGAGCGCCTTGCTGAGCCGCTCGTTAATGTAGCGTTGCCATGCCCCAGCCTGGGCTTTCCCGTGCATCCAAATTCCGACCGACAGGAGAATTACCGCAGCCAAGATGGAACCGAAGCCTTCGGTCAGCTCGCGGCTCGCCCCGCTTATGCTGATCAGATACGTCGCTGCAGCCCAGGTGGCTACGCCAGCCACAAGCGCTGCCATCCACCCGCCATGAACATAGCCCAGCACATCCTGGCGATCGGCCTTCCTGAGGAACGCGATCATCGCGATAACGAGGAGAAGCGCCTCCAGCCCTTCGCGCAAAAGAATGGTGAAGGCACCCAAGAAGCTTGATGCAGTGCTGGCCTTATCAGGGCTGAGCTGAACTTCGGCGTCTGTGAAGAGGGTCTGTACTATCGCGACTTGCGCTCGCACCTCGTCTACCGGCGCGCCGCGGCCGATGCGGGCGCGCAGCTCGGCCATCGCCTCTTCGATCCGCCTCATCAGCGAAGCATCACGCGCCGTCAGGAGCGGCTCAACGGGCTCGAAACCGTCGAGGTAGGCAGAAAGCGCCAGATCGGTTGCTCTGGCCCGCTGGCCAGCTTCGTAGGCGTCGAGCGCCTCCTGCAATCGCTCCTTGGCCAGACTGAGCGAACCTTCCGCTCCGGAAAGAGCCTCTGGATTGCCGCGCAAGTAAGCCGTGACGGCCCGCGCCTTCTCAGCTCCCAACTCATTCTCTAGCTGCGCCGGAGTCATGCCGGCCAGGGCAGTCATGTTCGGGATCAGGCGGGGTAGTGCATCCTCACTCGACCACGTCGTTTCTCCCGACCGAGCGAGCTCGCGTGGATATGCATAGCGGCCGACGTGGAATGCGAGCGCCCATCGGTCGTCGGGGCTGAGCTGTGCAAAGGACGGCATTGCGGTGCCTTCGAGGCCCTGTTCGATGACCTGATAGAGGCCGAATAGGCTCCGTTCACGCGCTCTAGCCTCGTCAGTGAAGTCGATCGGCGGGGGGTCCATGCCAGTCGCGGCCGCGCCGCGCCCGTCGCCCGCCAATCCATGGCAGCTGGCGCAGTTCTGAGCATAGAGTGCTGCGCCTCGACCCAGATCGGGGAGGTTCGATGGGGCGAGCGGCACCGGGTAAGCAGCCAACAGGACTCTTCCCAGCTGCCGGGCCGACGTAGCGATGCTTTCCGGAGCCGCCTTCGCCGCGATAGCTGCTTCTAGGCGGGTCGCCCCTTGGAGAAGACCCGCCCGCGCCTCGGATTGCGGAAGCTCGCCAAGCCGCTGAAGCACGCTCGCGGAGAACTCCACCATCTCGACGTATTCGCCCTCATTCACCACTTGGCCGTCGGAGACCGCACCTGCGTAATCGACTGCGATGTAATCGAGGAGGCGCCATATGGTCTGCGCAGGTGCCGTCTGAGCGCGAGCGGGAGCGGCGAGGGCGCAGCCCACCAGAAGCGCGAGGACCAGCGCCCGGAAGTAACGGAAGGTCGTCATGCCGTTGCTCGCAACTCGCCGCGCGCGTCTCGGATGATCTCCCACGCCGACTGCAGAAAGATCACGGCGATCACGGCGGCGACGATGATGTCCGGCCAGGCGCTATCGAGCCAGAAGACCAACGCTGCCGCGGCGATCACTGCCACGTTATTGATGGCGTCGTTGCGCGAGAACAGCCAGATCGCGCGCGCTTGAGCGTCGCCCCCCTCGCGGAAGCGGGCCAGGATCAAGGCGGCGGTCACGTTCACGATTAGCGCGGCGACGCCAATGCCACCCATCAGCTCCGGCTCCGGCGGGATGGCGTTCAGTGCCCGCCAGATCGCCATGCCGATGACCGCTAGGCCGAGAATGCCGAGAAAGAGTCCCTGCGTCATCGCGACGCGCGCACGGGTGGACGCCGCCCAGCCGAGAGCGAGCAGACCGACGAAGGTGATCGAGCCGTCTCCGAGGAAATCGAGCGCATCGGCCTTCAACGCCTGGCTGTTCGCTACAAATCCGCCGACGAGTTCGACGATACCGAAGCCGACATTGAGAATGACCACCCACCACAGCGCGCGGCGGTACGCGGGATCCGTTTCCGCTCTTTTGGTGTCGCCGGTGCAGCCGCAGCTATCTGATTCGTCGTCAGTCATTCCTGCCCCCTACAACCTCCAGCTACTGGA
Organism: Aurantiacibacter arachoides; assembly: GCF_009827335.1. Classification (GTDB taxonomy): domain Bacteria; phylum Pseudomonadota; class Alphaproteobacteria; order Sphingomonadales; family Sphingomonadaceae; genus Alteraurantiacibacter; species Alteraurantiacibacter arachoides. The sequence continues at coordinate 2,035,074 of NZ_WTYH01000001.1, forward strand.
GGATCAAGGTGTTTCTGCGAATGTGTCGCAATCATTTCGATGACGACCTCGTGGACTTGAAGAGGCTGATTGCGCCTGTGGCGGTGGGCACAATGGCTTGGGGCGAAACGACTGCCTTACTGTAGTCGGCCAGAAAGCGTTCCAGCACTCCGTCCGCATTGGGCTGCAAATCAGCCTTTCGGCCAGTCGCTAGGGTGGAGATACGTTCGGCTCCTTACCCGGTCATGATTTCCGTTAACTGCTGCAAGCTCAGCGGCTTGCGGAGGACGGGTATGTCCTTGCTAAAAGTAAGACGCGGATCGTCGGCATTTCCTGTCATCAGAACTCGCCGAGCGTTGGGAATGAGTTCGCCGATCTTTTGCAATGTCTTGATCCCGTCGAGGCCGGGCATCGCGAAGTCGCTGAGCACGAAATCGACAGATTCCCGATCCCGCTCGACGCCGGCTATCGCCGCATTGCCACTGGCGAAATCGCGCACGGTTCCCCCCGCATCACGTAACTGCTCGCCGAGCACGACGCGGACCGCATCGTCGTCATCGATCAGAAGGAATGCCTTTCCCTTGATCCAGTCGAAGTCTTCGTCAGAGACACGAACCGGCTTTCCTTCGCTTGCTTCGGACCGCGTCGCCGGCAGGGTGAGCTCGATCCGAGTGCCTTTGCCGACCTTGCTGTCTATGCGAATCTCTCCGCCGGACTGGTGCGCAAAGCCCGACACCATCGATAATCCGAGACCAGTGCCCTTGCCCGCCTCCTTGGTGGTGAAAAACGGCTCGCTGACCTTGGCAAGGATGTCGTCTGGGATGCCCGTCCCGGTGTCCGCGACTACGATGCTCAGCATCGGCTTGTTTGGGTCAGCAGTCTTCCCCTCGGAAATCGAGACGTGGATCGTGCCGCCATCGGGCATCGCATCGCGCGCATTGATGATGAGATTCATCACCGCCAGTTCCAGTTGTCCGCGATCGACGAACAGGTTGTGCCCCGCGTCTGGGCAGTCCCAGATGACCTCGACCTTGCCGCCGAGGGTATGATTCACGAGCCCGGCCACCGAATCGCACAGGCTCGCCGGGTCGATACTGCTGGGAGTCAATTCCTGTTGGCGGGCGAAGGCCATCATACGCCGTACCAGCTCGGTCCCTTGCGTTGCAGCGTGCCGCATCTGATCGACCACGAGCTGCTCGCGTTCACCCAGCTGCAGTCTTCGTTCGAGGATGCTGATCCCGCCGAGCATGGCGGCGAGGAGGTTGTTGAAATCGTGGGCGACGCCGCCGGTGAGCTGGCCCAGTGCGTCGAGCTTGCCGGCGTGGACCAGCCGGGCCTCCAGTTCCTTGCGCTCGGTGATGTCGAGCAGCGACCCGGCCCAGCCACGCGCAGCGCCGGTGCCGGTTCGCACCCGCTGATCGAGGATATGGTGGCGCGATCCTTGGGGGCCAATCCAGCGGTATTCGATCACAACGCTGTCGCTCCCGCGCTCGGCATCCTGCGACAGGCGCAGGCGGTCGTCCGGGTGAACCCATTCCTGCCACTCGCGGTCGCCTCTGAGCACGGACTCCGCTTCATCGCCGAGAAAATGGGCCAGGTCGCCGCCACGAAACTGGCGGAACATTTCACCGTTGCGGTCGGTGATCTCGTAAATCGCCATGGGCAGCGCACGCAGGATTGAGGCTTGCCGCTTCTCGCTGGTCTCGAGCTGGCGCCGGGTGCGAAACAAGTCGACGAACACCGCGACCTTCGATTTGATGACAACCGGGTCGACGGGTTTGAACACATAATCAACCGCACCCATTTCGTAGCCGCGCATCAGGTGCTCGGTTTCCTTGTTGACGGCGGACAAGAAGATAATCGGCGTGCCCGCCGTCTGCTCTCGCTGGCGGATCAGCGCGGCGGTCTCATACCCGTCGAGATCAGGCATGAAGACGTCCAGAAGGATGACGGCGAATTCTTCGCGCAGCAATTGCCGTAGTGCGTCGTGACCGGAGCTGGTGCATACGACTTCGGCAATCGGCGCGAGTACTTCGGAGAGGGCAAGCAGGTTTCGATCGTCATCGTCGACGATCAGGATTTTGGCAGGGCTGTCGCTGATCACGGGCTGGTTCACGCAGCCGCCTTTTTCTTTGCGCGGCGACCATCTGGTCGATCAAGCGCGGCCCTTTCGAACGTCACCCGCAACAGTGCCATCAGCACGTCGACATCGACCGGCTTGGCGACGTAGTCGTCGGCACCAGCGTCGAGGCATTTCTGGCGATCGCCGACCATGGCCTTTGCAGTGACGGCGACGAGCGGGATTTCCGCGATGCGCGGCTTGGCCCTGATGCGCCGCATCGTTTCGTAGCCGTCCATCTCGGGCATCATGATGTCGACCAGAGCGACATCGATGCCGGAATGACTTTCGAGCAGGTCAATGGCCTCCTGACCGCGCTCCGCGTGCATGACCGAAGCACCGCGCGCTTCGAGCACGCTGGTCAACGAGTAGATGTTGCGGATGTCGTCATCGACGATGAGGATCTGCTTACCGGCAAGCTCGTTTGCCGGAACGGAGGCCTTCTTGCGCGATTTGGACGATGCGGCCTTGCGCGGCTTGCGCTGCGCCACACCCTTGAAGAGCTCGGTCAGCCGCTCGCGCTCGACAGGCTTTTCGATCACGTCGGTCGCGCCTAGGCTGCGCGCGTCCTCGGCCAGTTCGCCTCCTGAAATGACGTAGATCGGGATTGCCGCGGTCTCGGCGTCGCCACGAAGGAGGTCGAGAAGGACGAAGCCGTCCATGTCGCTGAGACCTAGGTCGAGCGTGATGGCGGCGGGCTTGATCTTGCGGGCGAGCGCAGTCGTTCCGCTGCCGGTGGGCGAAATCACTCCCTTGAGACCTTCCTCGTGGACCATGTCGAGGACGATCGACGCGAAGGTTGGGTCGTCCTCCACGATGAGCACGACGGCGTCCTTGCCGAGGTTGCCGCGGTCGTCGGTCGGTTCCGCCACCGGAAGGATCGGCGCGGCATCGCTCGCCACTGGATGCGAAAGGGCGGGCGCACTGGCGGCGCGAAGGGGCAGAAACAGCGTGAACGTCGATCCTTCACCGGGTGTCGAGCTGACCTGCAATTCGCCGCCGAGCAAGCCGGCAATCTCGCGGCTGATCGACAGTCCGAGCCCGGTGCCGCCATATTTGCGGCTGGTGGTGCCGTCCGCCTGCTGGAATGCCTCGAAGATGAGTTTCTGCTTGTCGGATGGAATGCCGATTCCGGTGTCGCTCACGGAAATCGCCAAAACTTCGGTCACATCGCGAAGGACGGGATGAGTAGTGTTCCAGCCCGATGCGGCAATCCCGACATCGAGCTCGACCTTCCCGTGTGCAGTGAACTTAAACGCATTGGACAGGAGGTTGAGTACGACCTGCTGCAGCCGCTTTTCATCGGTGTGAATCGACTGCGGCAATTCGGCCGAAAAGTTGACGTCAAAGGTCAGGCCCTTTTCCGAAGCCAATTGGCGGAAAGTACGCTCCATGTGCTGCTGCAGAGCCGCGAGCGGCATGTCACCGAGTTCGATCGACACGGTACCAGACTCAATCTTCGACAGGTCGAGGATGTCGTTGATGAGGTTGAGCAGGTCGGTTCCTGCGCCGTGGATCGTGCGCGCAAACTCGGTCTGCTTCTCGTTGAGGTTCCCGCCCTGGTTGTCGGCCAGCAGCTTTGAAAGGATGAGCAGCGAATTGAGCGGCGTGCGCAATTCGTGGCTCATGTTGGCGAGAAATTCGCTCTTGTATTTCGAGGTCAGCGCCAGCTGCTCAGCCTTTTCCTCGACCGCGCGGCGCGCCATATCGATTTCGAAGTTCTTCGCTTCGACCTGCTTCTTCTCGTTCTCGAGCAGCTGCGCCTTTTCCTGTAACTCCTCGTTGGTGTTGTGCAATTCTTCCTGCTTGATCGTCAGTTCCGATTGGCGAGTCTGCAGTTCGGTGGTGAGCAGCTGCGATTCCTTAAGCAGCTCCTCTGTCCGCATGGTCGCCGCAATCGTGTTCAGCACGATGCCGACGGTCTCCATCAGCTGGGTCAAGAAGCTGTGGTGGGTCTCATTGAACTCCTCGAACGACGCGAGTTCGATGACGGCCTTTACCTCATCCTCGAACAGGGCAGGGAGGATATTGACGTGCGCCGGGCGGCCCTCGCCAAGGCCCGAGCCGATGCGAATATAGTCGCCGGGTACGTTGTCGAGCCGCATCGGCCGCTTGTCCGCTGCTGCCTGACCGATCAGGCCCTCTCGCAAGGAAAAGCGCGGCTTCATCTTGTCCGGATCGCCGGCGCCGTAACTGGCCACAAGGTCGAGCGACCCGCTCGGCCCATCGGTGTCGTTGGCGACGTAGAACACGCCGTACTGTGCGTTCACGAGCGGTGCGAGCTCGCTCATAATCAGATTTGAGATTGTTGCCAGGTCGCGCTCGCCCTGCAGCATGCGGCTGAACCGGGCGAGGTTGGTCTTGAGCCAGTCCTGCTCGGCGTTCTTGAGGGTCTGGTCTTTCAGGTTCACGATCATCTCGTTGATCGTATCCTTGAGGGAGGCCATCTCGCCCGATGCTTCGACTGAGATGGACCGTGTAAGGTCGCCCTTGGTCACGGCAGTCGCCACCTCGGCGATCGAGCGGACCTGATTGGTGAGGTTCGCCGCAAGCTGGTTCACGTTGTCAGTGAGGTCGCGCCAGAGGCCCGCTGCGCCTGGCACGCGCGCCTGGCCGCCAAGTCGACCTTCGACGCCGACCTCGCGCGCCATGTTGGTCACCTGATCACCGAATGTGGACAAAGTCTCGATCATGCCGTTAATCGTTTCGGCGAGCGCTGCGATCTCGCCCTTCGCGTCCACCGTCAGTTTGCGCTTGAGGTTGCCCTGCGCCACCGCAGTCACGACGTCGGCGATACCGCGGACCTGGTTGGTGAGGTTCGTCGCCATGAGGTTCACGTTGTCGGTCAGGTCTTTCCATGTCCCGCCAACGCCCGGCACTTCCGCCTGACCGCCGAGCTTACCTTCGGTACCGACCTCGCGCGCCACGCGGGTCACTTCGGACGCGAACGAATTGAGCTGGTCCACCATTACGTTGACGGTGTTCTTGAGTTCGAGAATCTCGCCCTTCACGTCTACGGTGATCTTCTTGGACAAGTCGCCGCGCGCCACGGCGGTCGTCACCTCAGCGATATTGCGCACCTGGCCGGTGAGGTTATCGGCCATCAGGTTCACGTTTTCGGTGAGGTCCTTCCACGTCCCGCCGACGCCCGGCACGGCCGCTTGGCCGCCGAGCTTGCCCTCCGTGCCCACTTCGCGGGCGACACGCGTCACTTCTGACGCAAACGAGTTGAGCTGGTCGACCATCGTGTTGATGGTGCCCTTGAGCTCTAGAATCTCGCCCTTTACATCGACGGTTATCTTCTTGGAAAGATCGCCCCGCGCCACCGCGGTGGTCACTTCGGCGATGTTGCGCACTTGCCCGGTCAGGTTTGCGGCAAGCTCGTTCACATTGTTCGTGAGATCCGCCCAGGTGCCCGCGACGCCGGGCACTTCGGCCTGTCCGCCCAGCTTGCCCTCGGAACCCACTTCACGCGCCACGCGGGTCACTTCGGAGGCGAACGAGTTGAGCTGGTCCACCATGGTATTGATGGTGTTCTTGAGCTCCGCGATCTCGCCCTTCACATCGACAGTGATCTTCTTGGAGAGGTCGCCCAGCGCCACCGCCGTGGTCACTTCAGCGATGTTGCGCACCTGGCCGGTCAGGTTCGCGGCCAGCTCGTTCACGTTATCAGTCAAGTCCTTCCACGTGCCGCCCACGCCTTCAACGCGCGCTTGCCCGCCGAGGCGGCCTTCGGTGCCGACTTCGCGCGCCACGCGGGTCACTTCGGAAGCGAACGAATTGAGCTGGTCGACCATCGTGTTGATAGTGTTCTTTAGCTCGGCGATTTCACCGCGCACTTCCACGGTGATCTTCTTTGACAAGTCGCCGCGCGCCACGGCGGTGGTCACCTCTGCGATATTGCGCACCTGGCCAGTCAGGTTGGCTGCCATGAGGTTCACGTTGTCGGTCAAATCGGCCCAAGTACCTGCAACGCCGGGCACTTCCGCCTGACCACCCAGCTTGCCCTCGGTGCCCACTTCACGAGCAACGCGTGTAACTTCGCTCGCAAAGGCATTGAGCTGATCGACCATCGTGTTGACGGTTACCTTCAGCTCGAGGATTTCGCCCTTCACATCGACAGTGATTTTCTTGGACAGATCTCCGCGAGCCACGGCGGTCGTCACTTCGGCGATGTTGCGGACCTGGCCTGTAAGATTCTCGGCCATCAAGTTCACGTTCTCGGTCAGGTCGCGCCAAGTACCGGCGACGCCCTTCACCCGCGCCTGTCCGCCGAGCTTTCCCTCGGTACCGACCTCGCGCGCCACGCGCGTAACTTCGGAGGCGAACGAGCCAAGCTGGTCGACCATAGTGTTCACCACCTTGCCGATGCGAAGGAATTCGCCCTTGAGGCCGCGGCCGTCGATCTCGACTGACATGTGCTGCGACAAGTCGCCTTCGGCCACCGCGCCGATGACACGGGCAACCTCGGTGGTCGGCTGGACCATGTCGTCGACTAGTTCGTTCACCGCATCGAGCTTCATCTGCCAGCCCCCGGCCGCGCCCTCTACCGTGGCACGCTGGGTGATCTCGCCTTCCTTGCCGACGACTTTCGCAACGCGATTGAATTCGTCGGTGATGGTCTCGTTCAGACCAACGACCTGATTGAACAGGACGGCAATTTCCGCATCCCGCGCATCGGCTGAATCGAGTTCGAGACGCACGGTGAAATCGCCTTCACGCAAGCGCGTGAGCGCGGCGATGAGGCCTTCGCGCAGATGCGCACAATTATCGGCTTCTTGCGCTGACCCCACGTCCCAATCTCCCTGGAGTGATCGGCCGCTCCATTCGGCGAGAGTCTGTTGCGAACTGAAGTGCCTGCCATTCTTACAAGCACACAACCCCAAGGGACAAATCCGTTCCTCACCGAAAAGTTCCGTGGCCAGGCGATTTGCCAACGACGGGCGAGACCCCTAGAACGGGCCATCAGAAGAAGACGGGGAGTGCAGGCGGCGGCATGGCAACCGACCGGGAAATCGAAAACTTCATTCGCGACTGCTTCGCCTCGATCTGGGACCTGGAGCTGCTTCGCGAGTTGCTCGGGGACCCTTCAGGCTCGATCACGGCGAAAAATCTGGTCGAGCGGATGCGCGCGAGCGAGCTTGTGGTCTTGCAGGGCTCCTCGGCGCTCAGCGCGGCAGGGATCGCAGTGATCGAAGATGGAGGTCGCATCCGGTTCCAGCCGAGCAGTGAAGCGATCGGCGATCTCGCCCGCGCGGCGTGCGATTTCTACGGGCGCTTTCCGGGACGGACCCGGCGATTGATTGTCTCGCGGCAGAACCCGGCACTCGACGCCTTTGCCGATGCATTCCGCTTGAGAAAGGACTGAGCATGGCCCTCACCCTGCCCGATCTCGTCTACCTGCTGTGTTTCCTGACGAGTGCACTTTGCGCGGTTCTGCTGGTGCGCCGATACGCAGCGTCGCGGACCCCGGTCCTGCTTTGGAGCGCCGTGTGCTTCGTGTTCCTGGCCCTTTCGAACCTGATCGTAGTAATCGATCAGTTGGTCCTGACCGAGGTTTCGTTCCGCACCCCGCGCCTGCTCCTGACACTTGTCGCGGTCGCGGTTCTTTTGTTCGGATTCATCTGGGAAGCGGAGCGCGAACGGTGATGCTCGACCAGTTCCTGTCCGGCGCGATCGTGATGGGATTCGCCGTCGCCGCACTGCTTTTCCTGTCGTACTGGCGGCGCACAGGGCAGAGCTTGTTCCTGACCTTTTCAGCAAGTTTTTTTCTGCTCGCGGTCAATTACACTTGGCTGGCACTGACGAATATTCCCGTCGAGGAGCGCAGTCCCCTGTTTTTGATCCGATTGCTGGCCTTCAGTTTGATCATCGTGGCGATCGTCCAGTCGAACACGAAACGCGGGCGCTAGCCCCAGCGCTAAGAGGGCGACGACGTCGGCGTCATTAACCCCGTCGCGACCGTTTTGCACGGCGACAATGTCTGCTTTTGAGTTCGTCGGCTCTCACCGCGAATGACCGAGATTGGGGCGCAAAGCTGCCATTCACTGGCGCACAATCCACCAGTCCGGCCATCTGACCTTATGGGGCGTTTGGGTGTTGCGCCAGACTTCCCCCTGCTGCTCTTCGGTCAGCCTATTCGAGCCCATTCGGGCGAGCGCTAATTCAACAGCCCAAGGGCGGATCTCCCAGCGAACCCGCTTTTCATCTCCAGGATATTTTAGCCTCGCAAGGTCGAGCGTATCGAGGATCGCGTCGGCTCCGTTCTGTATCGGTTTGAGGATGATGACCTCGATGGGATCTTCCTCGATGCCACGACTGGCACGCGCCGCTTCAATCGCCTCGAGCGAAGCGCGCGCGGCGGCGCTGTCGCCAGCAAGACCCTTCTGGGTAAGCTGCAACAGGAAGGCTTCGGCGGCGGTCACCCGGCGCTCGCGCCCGTCCTCCCGGATCGTGACCATCTGACCCAGCACCGCGTCGTGGGGCAGCTGGCGACGGCGGTTCTTTGGTCGACCTTTCGGATTGCCGGATCGTCCCTTCGCGAACCGTGTCGCGGCAGGCGGTTTTGCGTAACCGACCGGTTCACGGTCCATCACGCGTTCCTTCCACGCGGCCAGCGCAGGCGCTCGGCATCGAACGTGAAGAACTTGATATCCGCGACATCCTTAGGCGAGAACTTCGCACGACCTGGCCGACGAAGCGCTGCCTGTGTTGCCCAAGCGTTTACCTTGATGCGGGTTGCGAACCCGGGATCAGGTTCGGCGATGCCGAGCAGACGGAGCGCCTCGTTGGCGTTGCCGGAGGAGTACTGAGCACGGATCGTGATCGGGTTCACTGGAGCCGTGTTGGCCTTCGCCAGTGCCTTCTCGCGCTTCTCGATCATCTTGAGAACCTTGCGGATCGCCATGCGGCTGCCCTTGAGCGCTGCGTGATAGGTCTGCAGCTCGAGCGCCTCGTCGATACTGAGCTCGCGCTGCCTGCCGCCCTGCGTCACCGTCAGCGTCTTGTCGAAGATGATGTCGAACGCCGAGACATTGGGCCGTCGTGCCTTCGGCCGCCCTGCCGGGTTGCCGGACCGACCCTTTACGAACCGGCCATCCCCCGCCCCGCTCATCGCTCGACCTTCAGGCCATCACGCTCGACCAACACCGGTTCTCCCCCGGTGATCTCAGACCAGCGGGTCATGGCAAGGTCGACATAGGCGGGATCGATATCGAGACCGCGGAACTGCCGCCCGACCCGCTCTGCCGCTATCAGACTGGTGCCCGAGCCAAGGAAGATGTCGAGGACCAACTCACCCTGCCGGGTGACGTCGCAGATGGCATCGGCAACCATGGCGACCGGCTTGACCGTGGGGTGCAGCGCAAGATCCTCGCGGCGCGAGCCGCGCATTGAGTTGACGCTGGCATAGTCCCAGACGTTAGTGCGGTTGCGCCCGTGTTTGCCTAGCTCGACGTTGTTGGCGTGCGGCGCCTCGCCGACCCGGTAGACGAAAACCATCTCGTGCTTGCTGCGGTAGAGTGAGCCCATGCCCGCATTGCTCTTGTTCCAGACGCAGATGTTGAGGAGCTCGGTGTAGACATCGCCAACCGCTGCGGTAACGTCGTCCATGTGCCGCCAGTCCATGCAGACGAAATGCACCGCGCCGCCGCGCGATACCTTGGCGCAGGCTCCCAACGTATCGCCAAGGAAGGTGCGAAACTGGGATGTTGTCATCTCGCCAGACGCCATGGCGAACTCGCGGTGACGGCCCTTGGCATTGGCATGGCCGTTGATCTTCACGTTGTAGGGCGGGTCGAGGAACGCGCAGTCGATCGAAGCGCCTTCGCCCACCAGCTGTCGCAGGAAGGCGACATCGCGTCCGTCGCCGCAGGCTATGCGGTGTTCGCCCAGCTGCCAGATGTCGCCGGGCTGCACCCTCACGGTCACAGGAACCTCCGGAATTACCTCGTCGTCGGGATCATCCTGGCCGGCCAGTACCACGTCGATCTCACCGGGACTGAACCCGGTGAGGCCAAGGTCGATGTCGATCTCGGGAAGCGAAAGCTCGGCGAGCTCCAGCTTGAGGATCTCGACATCCCAGCCAGCGTTGAGGGCGATCTTGTTGTCGGCGAGCCGTAGCGCCTTCTTCTCCGCCTCGGAAAGTCCCACCAGCGTGATTACCGGTACTTCGGCAAGGCCTATCTCGCGTGCCGCGCGCAGACGGCCATGCCCGGCGATGATGTTGCCGGCGGGATCGGCCAGGATCGGGTTCGTAAAGCCAAAAGCCCGGATCGAAGCGACGATTTGCTCGATCTGCCGCTTGGGATGCGTGCGCGCGTTGCGCGGATCGGGGATCAGACTGGACAGGGGCCGATAGATCACTTCCAGCGGGCGGGTGGCAGTCAGAGTTGCCGGCTCGTCGGTGTCGCTCATGGCGTGAACAATACAGGAACGCAAATCAGGGACCAAGACGGCCACCAGGTTATCCCCGGGGTTGCGGAAAGGCGTCATCAACGAACGCGCTCAGATACTTTCCAGCCTTCGCGAAGAGGACTGGATTGCGGCGCGCAATCGAGCATTGCTGATCCCGCGCCCGGCCGAGCCGGGCTTGTCCCGGTAGCGGCGGCCACTCGGGCCTTCGCGCTACCGAAGGACACCGACATGCCAAATACCACCACGACCACCCGCAAGCCGCGCCGCATGGCCCGCACCCCTGAGGCCGCTGCTGCTCCTGTTTCCACGTCTGCCGCTCCCCCGCCCAAGGCAACCTCGCGCCTCCACCAGCTGCAGGCGCTGCTGACGCGCGAGAATGGCGCCTCAATTGCCGAGATGGTCGCCGCAACCGGCTGGCAGCAGCACTCGGTCCGCGGGGCGCTGGCCGGCGCGCTCAAGAAGCGAGGGCTCATCATCACCTCGGAGAAGCTTGATGGCGTCCGACGCTACTGCGCGGAGATGGCAGCATGAGCGGCGTAGCTGTCGATGCACAGGTCGAGGCCCTCGAAGCGATGGATCTCGAGGAACTGCGCGACCGGTGGCGACAGCTCTGGGGCGCGCCGCCGCCGCTGCGCTCAGCGCCGATCCTCCGGCTGCTCCTGGCATGGCGCATCCAATCTTCCGCTTTGGGGGGACTCGATGCGGAGACAAGGAGGCTCCTCTCCCGCAGCGGCCCGGTTGAGCCCGAGGGACAGCATCTGGGTAACGGCGCCGTTCTCACCCGCCACTGGCAGGGTCGCGAAGTGAGAGTTATCGTCGAGGATGAGGGCTTCCGCTGGGAGGGCCAGCTGTTCGCCAGCCTCTCGGCAGCTGCCAGCGCCATTGCCGGCTCGCGGTGGAACGGGCCACGCTTCTTCGGCTTGCGGAGGAGCTGATGGCCAGCCCCACGCTTCGCTGCGCGATCTACACCCGCAAGAGCTCGGAGGAAGGGCTCGAGCAGTCGTTCAACAGTCTGGATGCCCAGCGCGAGGCCTGTGCCGCTTACGTGCTTAGCCAGGCGAGTGAGGGTTGGACCCAACTACCCGATCACTACGACGACGGTGGCTACTCCGGCGGTAATATCGAGCGGCCCGGCTTGCAGGCGCTGCTCGCGGATATTGCCGCGGGCAAGGTTGACATCGTGGTGGTATACAAGATCGATCGTCTCACCCGTAGCCTTGCTGACTTTGCCCGCATCGTCGAGGTGTTCGAGAAGGCCGGAGTGAGCTTCGTCTCGGTCACCCAGTCGTTCAACACCACCAGTTCGATGGGTCGGCTGATGCTCAACGTGCTGTTGTCGTTCGCCCAGTTCGAGCGCGAGGTAACCGGCGAGCGCATCCGCGACAAGATCGCGGCCTCCAAGGCGAAGGGTCTGTGGATGGGCGGCAACCCGCCGCTGGGCTATGACCTGCCCAAGGCGGGATCCCGCGTGCTTGAGGTTCATGGGGAAGAAGCCGCTACGGTTCGCAGCATGTTCACCCGCTACCTCGAGTTGGGCTCGGTTCACGCCCTGCAGCGAGAGCTCGCCCGGCAGCAAATCTTCTCCCGGCTCCGGACAACTGCCAAGGGACGGGAGACCGGCGGCACCCCGTTCAGCCGCGGAGCGCTGTTCCACTTGCTGCGCAATCCGATCTACATCGGCCGAATCCGCCACAAGGACCAGCTCCACGAAGGCCAGCATTTGGGCATCGTTCCGCAGGAGCTGTTCGACAAGGTCCAGCAGCATCTTGATGCCAACGCCCGGCGGCATCGCTCGACCGAAACCTCACGCACGGGAAAAGCAGCTCTCTCGGGCAAGCTGTTCGATTGCGATGGCGAGCCCATGAGCCCGACGACCTCACGCGGGCAGTCAGGACGTGCCTACCGCTATTACGTATCGGCCTCGCTGCAGCAGGGCATAAAGGTGAATGACGACAAGCGGCGCCGCCTGCCTGCCCTGGCGATTGAGAAAGTAGTTCTGGAGGCCCTAGCGCGATGGCTGCCGCGGCAGGATGGCCGTCTCGTGCATCTGGCCCGCGTACGACTGCGCCACGACGGGCTTTTGTTCGAGCTGGAAGGTGTACGCCCGGCCGAGATCGCGACCAACATTTCAGACGAGGAGCGCATCCTTCACGAGACCAGGAACACTGCGACCATCCTGCTCCCACTTTCTCTTTCGCTGCGGGGCGGCAAGCGCATGGTCGTGCGCGGCCAGCCGCGCCAGGCTCGCCCCGATCCCATACTGATCGCATCGCTCCGTAAGGCCCACGCGATGCTTGATCGAGAGCGCGGACTGCCGGTGCTGACTACCTCACCAGCGTCATTTTACGAGCGGACGATCCTGCGGCTCGCGTTCCTTGCGCCCGATCTCCAACGCGATATCCTGCGCGGCCTCCAGCCTCCCCACTTCAACGTCGAGGCGCTGAAGACGCTTTCTATTCCGCTCATCTGGTCGCAGCAGCGTGAGGCCCTCCGGTGGGGCCAAAACACAGGTCACGCCAATCCCTGTTCTGCGCAATAACATCCCTGTTACCGCGGAAAAATGTCCCTGTTCGGTCGAATTAATACCCTGTTCCGTCGAATAACAGGGAAACCCCATTTTCGTACGCGCAAGCTTCGGAAATCGCGCGATATTCTGGCGAGCAAATTGGCCCAAACCCCCTAAATCAGCCTGATTATTAGGCGAAATAAGATATTTTCCCTGTTATTCCCTGTTTAGCAGGGAAACCGCACCGATGCTCATCTCGCTAGAGACGCGCCCCGCAAAAGGCCCCTGATATCGATCGTGAGACGCCGGATGACCTTCCGCCGTTACGCAAGTCCCTAATAATATGCCCCTGTTACGGGGGGTTACAGGGAGACCATGCAAGCTGAGACCAGTGCCGGGGGTTGGTGGCGGAGCGGGTGGGATTCGAACCCACGATACGCTTTTGACGTATACACACTTTCCAGGCGTGCGCCTTCGACCACTCGGCCACCGCTCCGCATGCCTGTCTTGGCAGAGCGGGGCGTCTAGCGAGCCGCAGGGTGGATGACAAGCGCCTCGCTTGGGCTTAACGCCCGCGCCATGACACGCGATTTCGGCATGGCTTGCAGTGCGGGCGAAATGGAGGCGATGGCGCGGGCCGCCTGGGCCTCTTTGCCGGCACAATTCACCGCGCATCTGGGCGATGTGCTGGTGCAGGTGCAGGACTTTGCCGAGGACGAGCTGCTCGCCGACATGGAGATCGAAAGCGCCTACGACCTCACCGGCGTCTACGAGGGCCTGCCGCTGACGGAGCGCAGCGTGGAGCATTCGGGCACCATGCCGGACCGCATCCGCCTGTTCCGCGTGCCGATCATGCTGGAATGGGTGGAGCGCGGGGACGTGGAGCTCGAATTTCTGGTCAAGCACGTGCTGGTGCACGAGATCGGGCACCACTTCGGCCTCAGCGACGAAGACATGCACGCGCTGGAGGATGCGGCGGACTAGGCTTGCCATCCCGCCGCGGCGTGGCAGGATGCGCGACATGAAGCACATCGTCGGCCTCGCCCTCCTCGCCCTCACCATTCCAGCCGCCGCGCAGGAGGCGCAGGAACCCGCCACCCCGACCTCGGTCATCGCTGCCGCCAGCGCGGAGGATTGGGTGGCGATCGCACCCGCAGACCTGCTGATAATGGACCTCTCTCCCGATGCGCGCGGCAACGCACGTCGCGTGATGATCCAGCTGATGCCGCCGCCGTTCAGCCAGCCGTGGGTGGCGAACATCCGCACGCTCGCCGCCGCGCACTGGTGGGACGGGACAAGCGTCAACCGGGTGCAGGACAACTATGTGACGCAATGGGGGGACGTCACCGAGGCCAAGCCGCTGCCGGAGGGGGTGGTGTCTCCGGTTGCGGATTACGCGGCAACCGGGCTGATTGCCGTGCCCGATCCGCGAGGGCGCCCGCGCCTGAACTATACGCTGGGCATGTTGATGGTCCGCAACGCCCGACTGGCGGCCAACGGTGACTTGGCGGTATCAGACGAGATGCGCCAAGCATTGGAGGGCAATGCACAGACGTCACCAAGCGAGCTCTCAATGCCTGAGGTTGGGGACCGCTATGCGGGCATCGCGACGTTCGTGGCCGGGTGGCCTGTCGGCGGCAATTTTTCCCTCCACGGACGCGAGGCGGAAGCGTTCTGGCCCATCCACTGCTATGGCGCCGTCGGCGTCGGCCGTAACATGGCGCCCGATACCGGGACCGGGGCGGAGCTTTATACCATCATCGGGCAGCCGCAGCGGCACATGGATCGCAACCTTGCCGTGGTGGGCCGGGTGATCGAGGGGATGGAGCATCTTTCCAGCCTGCCGCGCGGGTCGGGGGACCTGGGGTTCTACACCGAGGAGGAGGCGGACTTGCGCGTTTCGATCCTCTCAGTGCGGCTGGGGAGCGAGTTGGCTGACGCTCCGGCCTTTGAATATCTCGATACCGCCAGCGAGAGCTTTGCGCGTTACGTGGCGGTGCGGGCGAACCGCAACGATGCTTTCTACACCGTGCCGGCGGGCGGGGTGGACGTGTGCAGCGTGCAGGTGCCGGTGCGGCGGGCGGAGTAACTCGGGGGCTGGCAAAGTTGCAACCTCGCCGTGTGGGCGCGGAATTTTCGAGCGGGTCGACAACGGAAAAGGCGCGGCGGAATTAGGCGGCGGCTTTGGCCGCGGAAAAGCCCAACTTCCCCCTCCCCGCTCATGCTGAGCTTGTCGAAACATGTTTGGCCAATCCCACCTTCCGCATGGCAGCGGAGCACCGTTGCCCTGCGGCCAGCTTCGCTTCCGACAAGCTCAGGGTGAGCGGGGTCTTAGGGTCTGGTCTTAAATCCGGTCCGCCTGCGCCACCGCGTCGCTGGCGCGCAGGGCGCTGACGATGCGGGTCAGGTGCGCCAGGTCCTGCACCTCCAGGTCGACCTCATAGGTGTGGAAAGGATCGTCGCGCTGGGTCAGCACCAGGTTCATCACGTTGGCATTGTTGCGCGCAAACACCCCGGCCATGTCGGCCAAGGTGCCGGGGCGATTGTAGAGCACGATGGTGAGCCGCCCGACCGCGCCGTGCGAGCGTTCGCCCCACGACAGGTCGACCCAGTCCGCGTCGACGCCATTGGCCAGTTCCAGGCAGTCGATGGCATGAACCTCCACCGCCTTGCGCGGCCGCCTGAGCCCCACGATCCGGTCACCCGGCACCGGGTGGCAGCAGTTCGCCAGATCAAATCCCGCGCCCGCCGTCAGCCCCTTGATGGAGATCGCGCGTTCCTGCGTCGGCTCGCTCGGCATGTCGGCGGTGCTGCCGGGCACCAGCGCCTCCATCACCTGTCGATCGGTCAGCTTGGCGGAGCCGATGGCGTGCATCAGGTCTTCCTCGTCCACCAGTCCCAGCCGGGCGACGGCCTGCTTCTTGGCCTTGCGGCCGACCTTGGCGGGCAGGCGTTCGGCGATCTCGTCGAACATCTTTGCGCCGATCTCGGCCACTTCCTCGCGTTCCTTCAGGCGCACCGCGCGGCGGATGGAGGCGCGAGCCTTGCCGGTAACCACGAAGCCCAGCCAGCTCAGCTGCGGCTCGGCGTTCTTGCCCTTGATGATCTCCACCACGTCGCCGTTTTCCAGCGGCGTGCGCAGCGGCATGTGGCGGGCGTTGATCTTGGCCCCCACGGTCTGCGCGCCCAGCGCGGTGTGGACGGCAAAGGCGAAGTCGACCGCGGTCGAGCCCTTGGGCAGCTGGAACAGCGCGCCCTTGGGTGTGAAGGCAAAGATGCGATCCTGGTAGATCGCCATCTTCGTATGCTCGAGCAGCTCCTCGGCATCGTGGCTGGAATCGACGATCTCGATCAGGTCGCGCAGCCAGCTGACCGCGCCGTCGGGTCGGTCACCCTGCTTGTAAGCCCAGTGCGCGGCCAGCCCGAATTCGTTGGTGCGGTGCATCTCGCGCGTGCGGATCTGCACCTCCACGCGCATCGACCGATCGTAGAACAGCGTGGTGTGGAGCGACTTGTACCCGTTGTTCTTGGGCGTGGAGATGTAGTCCTTGAACCGTCCCGGCACGAACTGGAACTGTTGATGCAGGATGCCCATTGCGCGGTAACAGTCCGCAACGCTGTCGGTCAGCACGCGAAAGGCCATGATGTCGCTGACCTGTTCGAACGGCAGGTGGCGCTCGGCCATCTTTTTCCAGATCGAATAGGGGTGCTTTTCCCGCCCCCATACCTCGACCGCAAGACCGGCTTCGGACAGCGCCTGCTTGATGTCGAGAGCGATGCGATCGACCTGGCCCGTATCGGACTGGCGCAACTGCTCCAGCCGGCGGGTGATGGTGTCATACCCTTCGGGCTCGAGCTGCTGGAAGGCGAGCAGCTGCATCTCGCGCATGTATTCGTACATGCCTACCCGCTCCGCCAACGGGGCGTAGATATCCATCGTCTCGCGCGCGATGCGGCGGCGCTTGTCGGGCGATTTTATGTGATGCAGCGTGCGCATGTTGTGCAGCCGGTCGGCCAGCTTCACCAGCAGCACGCGGATGTCCTCGCTCATGGCGAGCAGGAACTTGCGCAGGTTTTCGGCGGCCCGCTCGTCGTCGGTCAGCTGCTCGATCTTGGAAAGCTTGGTGACCCCGTCCACCAGCCGGGCAACCTCGGGTCCGAACTTCGCCTCGACATCCTCGATCGTGGCGAGCGTATCCTCCACCGTGTCGTGGAGCAGCGCGGTGATGATGGTTTCCTGGTCGAGCTTCAGGTCCGTCATCAGGCCCGCCACCTCGACCGGGTGACTGAAATACGGATCGCCGCTCGCACGCTTCTGGCTGCCGTGCTTCTGCACGGTATAGACATAGGCGCGGTTGAGCAGCGCCTCGTCGGCGTCGGGATCGTATTCCTTGACCCGTTCGACTAGTTCATACTGGCGGAGCATCGCCTGACGATGTGCTGTGCAACATGAACTTGCGCAAGGGGCAAAGCGCTGCTGGCGCAACAACGCGTAGCTCGCACCCCGACCCGCTGCGGCCGTCGGCGAGGGGGAGAGACGCTGGCCGACTCCAGCCGCCAGCGCCTTGCCCACCCGGTTGACTAGTTCACGCTGGCCGCCTCGCCGCCTGCTTCATACCCGACGATGCCATCCACGTTGCCGCGCGTCATCGAGTGATAACCGGCACGGGTATCGTCGTAGATGCCGGTCGCGATGCGCTGACCCCATTCGCCGGTATCCCACAAGGCCTGGAACAGCGGGGCGACGAACTTGTTGCGCCCCACCCGTGCAAGGAACTCGCGGGCCTGCGGCACGGCCGGCTCATACTCGTTGCGCAGCGCGGCTTCCAGCCAGAGGAACAGGATCTCGTTGTTGCCGGAACGCGACAACGAAAGCGCACGGTCAAGCGCGGCGAGATCATCGGCGCTCAGTCGTTCGGGCAGTTCAGCCAGGAAGCGGCGTTGCTCCGCCGCTGTCCAGCCACGCCATGTGGTGGCCTGCGGCAGGGCCTTCGATGCGGCGTAGGCGGTAACGGCCGCATCCACCTCGGCAAAGGCGGCGGCGTCAGGGCGCACCACGTTGTCAGGGATGCCGGTGCCATAGACCCATTCGTCGAGCATCAGGCGTTCCTCCAGCTCGGCATCGCCAGCCACGAGGTCTTCGCGCAGGGAGGCGAGGAACATCTCCGACGTCGCCGGCTGGAAGGCATGGCTATCGAACCAGTTGGTCAGCCATTCGTCAAAGGCCTCGCGCCCGACAGTGGCCTCAACCGTCTTCAGGAACGCCGTGCCCTTGTCGTATATGGCCTCCCCCGCCGTGTCGAACGGGCTGGTGCCATCGGGCGTGCGCATGGCGGTGAGCGGGCTGTCGGCGCCGTTCGTCTCGACCATGTCCTCCAGCGAGGCGAAGCTCAGCGCGTATTCCTGCTCGGCCCGGTCCTCGCCATAGACCTGCTCGACGATGCGGTTTTCGATGTAGCTGGTAACGCCTTCGTTCAGCCAGCCATCGCGCCAGCTGGAATAGGTGACGAGGTTGCCCGACCAGCTGTGCGCCAGTTCGTGCGCGACGAGGCCGTTATTCGACCGGTCGCCGGCGATGAAGGTCGGGGTCAGGAAGGTGAGCGTCGGGTTCTCCATCCCGCCGTAGGGGAACGACGGCGGCAGCACGATCATGTCGTAACGGCCCCAGCGATATTCGCCGAAGAGGCCGATGCCGGCATCGATCAGCTCTTCGGTATCGCCCACTTCCTCGGCAGCGGCGGCGAGCATTTCGGGTTCCGCCCAGACGCCCGATCGGGCACCCACCTCGGCGAACTCGATGTTTCCGGCGGCGAGCGCGATGAGATACGGCGGGACCGAGTTGTCCATCGTGAATTCGAAGGCGCGGCGGCCGTTTTCGAGTTCCTCGGGATCGCCGCGGCTGATGCCGGACATCACCACGGTCAGTGGCTCGGGCGCAGTGATGCGCGCTTCCCAGGTCTGCCGGATGCCGGGCGAATCCTGCGTCGGGATCCAGCTGCGATTGAGGATCGCCTGCCCCTGGCTGAACACGAAGGGATAGCGCCCGCCGGCGGTCTGTTCCGGATCGAGCCATTGCAGCGCCTCGGCTTCGGGCGCGCTGGCATAGGCGATGACCACCTGCTGCAGGTCCGGGCCGGTGCTCTGCCCCAGCTGGATGGTGATCGGCTCACCCTTTTCCGCATTGCCGGGATCGGCTGCACCGATGGTGAATTGCAGATCGTTGCCCTGCCCGTCGGTCACACCGCCGATGACGAGGCCGTTGGAATCGAGCACCACCTCGCGCGCACCCTGGGCCGCCTGCACATCCAGCGTGGCCGTACCCTCGACCCGCCGCGCCTCGAAATCCAGATCGAGATCGAGCGCCACGTGGGTGACCCGCGCCTCGGCAGGGCGGGCGTAGGTGAATTCATCGATGGCCTGCGCGCTCGTCAGAATCGGGGCGATCACGCGCTCCTCCTCAGGCAACTGGTCTGCGGTACAGGACGCGGCGAGCAGCGGGAGGGCCATCAGGCCGGCATGACGGAAAGGAATGAAAAGGCGCATGAAATCTCCGGAACTCTGCGATATGAGGCACGTCATAGCAAATCGTCTGCTCGTGTCACCGGTTCGTCGAGGGGTGCTCGCCGAACCGGCCGCTTTCAGCGATTGCTCATCCTGCGCTCATGACGCGCAAGGCATTGCAGGCCACGGATGTATTGGGGCTGCATGACACAGGGAATATTTGCCGATGCAACGCTTTCTACTCGCAACCGCCGCTGCCTTGGGCACGCTCGTCGCCATGCCGGCTGCAGCCCAGCAGGACGATGGCGACGCCATTATCGTCCAGGGTCAGCGCGTCGATCCAGCGGACGTCCGCAGCGTCACGCGCGAGGTGACGGTGGGGGCCAATGCCACGCAGTTTCCGCTGGCACGTTTCCAGCGGCCGGTCTGCCCGGGCGTATGGGGTCTTTCCCCCGATAACGCGCAGGTCCTGCTGAACCGTATCGTGGAAAACGCCCGGGCCGCTGGCGTCATGGTGAGCGAAGAACCCGATTGCGGCGCCAACGTGTGGGTAGTCGTCACCGACGATGTCGACGCCACGTTCGAGCGCCTGCATGACGAGGATTCGTTCATGACGCGGCACCTCACGCGCCCGCAGCTTCGCCGGGTGCGCGACCAGGAAGGTTCGGCACGGGCGTGGAACGTCACCTCTGACCGCAACGAGAACGGAGAGCGCATCGCCACGGGGTACGAATATGCCCAGGCCGTACAGGAAGCGCGGACCTTGGGATTGCCGCCCCCTGCCAATCCGGTCGATTCCATGTCCCGCATGGAAACCGGCATGCGCATCGATATCGAGCTGTCGGTCGTGCTGATCGAACGATCGGCGATCGCAAACCTCGATGCCCACGCACTGGCCGATTACGCCACCATGCGTCTGCTCGCCTACACCGAACCGCCGCGCGAGGAAGGCGCGGTCTCAACGGTACTCAGCCTGTTTTCGCCCAACGCATCCGAATACGCGGCCGATCGCATGACGCCTTTTGACAGCGCGTATCTGCGCGCGTTGTACGAGAGCGATCCCACGCGTCCTGCGCGGATGGCGTTGGGGAGCGTCGTGGGCCAGATGGACGAACGCGGACGCGAATAAGCCACGCACCTTCGCTAGTGACAGGCAGCGGGCGGCGGTATAGACCTTTTGGTATGAGAACGTTCCCAGCCGCCATCGGCCTGCTCGCCCTCGCCAGTCTCTCAGGCTGCGCCGCTACCCTACCGGCTCCGCCGCTCGGTTCCGAAGGGCGCGCCCTGGTGTTCTCCGACGAGTTCGACGGCGACACCCTGGACCGCACGAAATGGGGCCCGGTGGGGCCGGACTTCTGGGTCAACTACGAACAGCAGGCCTATGTCGATGATCCGCGCGTGATCCGCTTTGCCCAAGGCATAGCCGGGGCCGATGGCGGCGTGCTGGAACTGCGGCCGGTGTGGGCACCGGGCGAAGACCCCAATGCGGAGCGCAGCGCAGACTTCCTGTCCGGCCGCCTGACCAGCCAGGGCAAGTTCGATTTCACCCACGGCCGGGCCGAGGCGCGCATCCGGATGCCCGATGCGCGCGGGGTGTGGCCCGCCTGGTGGGCACTGGGCAACGAACAGTGGCCGCAGACCGGCGAGATCGACATCATGGAATACGTCGGCGAGGCAGGCTGGACCGCGGTTGCCGTGCACGGCCCCGGCTATTCGGGCGATACGCCGATCGTGGATCGTTACTACTTCGAAGGCGATACCGACGTGACCGACTGGCATGTCTACGCCGTCGAATGGACGCCGGAATACATGAGCTTCCAGATTGACGGGCGCGAAACCTATCGCGCCACCCGCGCCATGATCGAGCATTATGGCGAGTGGCGCTTCGATACGCCCAAGCACCTCATCCTGAATTTCGCCATGGGCGGGGCCTACCCGCACAAGGTCAACGGGATCGACGCGCCCTACCCCGGAATACCGCAGGAGACGGTCGATCGCGTGCGCGCGGGCGAGGCTGACCTGGCGATGTATGTGGACTGGGTGCGGGTCTACGCCCCCGCGCGATAGGCAGCAGCCGCTCAGGCGCTCTTCGGCGGACCGGTCAGCGCGCTGAACGCCTCGATCCGGTCGATGCGGCCAGAGACGACCAATTCGTCATCGGGCAGGATCAGCGTGTCGGGCACGGCGTGGAGAAAATCCTCGCCCTCCCGCTTCACGCCCACCACCGTCACCTCGTAACGGCTGCGGCACGCGCTCATCATCAGCGGCAGGCCGACGACGGGCTCGGGCGCCTTCAGGCGGGCGATGGCGAACTGGTCGCCGAAGCCGATGAAATCGAGCAGCCGTTCGTTGACGAGGTGCGCCACCCGCTCCCCCATCTTCTGTTCGGGGAAGACCACGTGGTGGGCGCCGGTGCGCTCCAGGATGCGGCCGTGGTGCTCGCTGTTCGCCTTGGCCCAGATGTTCGGAATGCCGAGATCGGACAGCGCCAGCACCGTCAGCACGCTGGCCTCGATATCGCTGCCGATGCCGACGACGGCAGTCTTGAACTCTGCCGCGCCGAGGCGCTTCAGCGTGTCGATCTCGGTGCAGTCGGCTTCCACCACGTGGGTCAGTCGGCTGGCATGATCGCGCACGATCTCGGGATTCATGTCGGTGCCCAGCACCTCGTGCCCCATGCGTTCGAGCGTGGTGGCGACGTTGCTGCCGAAGCGGCCGAGGCCGGTCACGAGCACGGGTTCGCGTCTGTCAGCCGACAATGGGATTCTCCTCTGGATAACGATAGGGCCGGTCGCTGCCGCCCAGCGCCAGCGCGGTGGCCGCGGTAATGGTGCCCACGCGCCCGACGAACATCAGGACGGTCAGCACCAGCAGGGCCGTGTCCGGCAGGCTTGCGGTAATCCCGGTCGACAGGCCGACGGTGGCAAAGGCAGAAATGACCTCGAACAACACGTCGGCAAGCCGGATGCCGGTGACCGACATGATATACATGGTCGCGCCGACGATCAGCATCATCGCGATGAAGGCCACGGTCAGCGCCTGGCGCTCCACCGCGTGGCCGAATCGGCGGCCGAACATGCCCGCATCGCGACGGCGCAGCACCTCGGCCAGCACGATGGCGGCGAGCACCATGAAGGTCGTCACCTTGATGCCGCCCGCGGTGCCCGCGCTGCCGCCGCCGATGAACATCAGCACGTAGTTCACCACCAGCGTCTCGTCGCGAAAGGCGCTGACGTCCAGACTGTTGAACCCCGCCGTGCGCGGCATGACCGCGTGAAAGAACGCATTGAGCGCCTTGGTGGCGAGCGGCATGGGGCCAAGCGTATCGGGATTGCTCCATTCGGTCGCCAGCGTGGCCACGAACCCGCCGACGAGCAGCAGCGCCGTGCCGGCCAGCGTCATCTTGGAATGCAGCGTCCAGCGGCGGGTATCCAGCCGATGCTCGCGCCAGTCCTCCATCACCGGAAAGCCCAGCGCCGAAATGACCACCGCCAGCGCGATGGGCATCAGGATCAGCGCATCTCCCTGAAAACCCATCACGCTGTCGGAAAAGGTGGAGAAGCCGGCGTTGTTGAACGCGCTGACCGAGTGAAAGACGCCCTGCCACAGGGCGGTGAGCGGTGCCATGTCCCAGCCGATGGCGAACCGCAGGGCAAGGATGGCAGCTACCGTCAGTTCCACCGTCAGCGTGATGCGGAATATCAGCCGCAGCAAGGAGGCTGTGTCCGACAGGTTCAGCCGATCCCGCTCCACCCGGGTGGCCATCTTGCTGCGCAGGCTGAACCCGCGCCCGGCCATCAGCCCCAGCAACGTGGCCGCCGTCATGATGCCGAGCCCGCCAATCTGGATGAGCAGCAGGATCGTTCCCTGCCCGAACGCGGACCAGTAGGTGCCGGTGTCCACCGTCACCAAGCCCGTCACCGCCACGGCAGAGGTAGCATGGAACAGTGCGGTCACCGGATCGGTGAAGCGCCCCTCGGCGCTCGAGATCGGCAGCATCAGCACTACCGTGCCCACGGCGATGAGGCCAGCGAACAGCAGCGGGATCAGCCGCACGGGATCGCGAAGGACGCGGGTCATCGCCTTGCAATGCCGCGCGTGCGGTTTAGCTCCACGTGACCTCGGGCGGCAGACTCATCAGGATCGCATCGATGTTGCCGCCGGTCTTCAGGCCGAACAGCGTGCCGCGATCGTAGACCAGGTTGAATTCGACGTAGCGCCCGCGCCATTCGAGCTGCTGCGCTTTTTCTTCCGCCGTCCATTCCTGCCCCATGCGCTTCCTGACGATGGCGGGGAAGGCGTCCAGAAAGGCCTCCCCCACGTCGCGGGTAAAGGCGAAGTGGCGCTGGAAGGCCGCCTCGTCGTCGCACTCGAGGTGGTCGTAGAAAATGCCCCCCACCCCGCGGTGAACGTTCCGGTGCGGCAGGAAGAAATACTCGTCCGCCCACTTCTTGAACCGTTCGTAATAGGTCGGATTGTGTGCGGCGCAGGCGGCCCGCAGGCGGGCGTGGAAAGCCTCGGTATCCTCGGCGTAAGCGATCGGCGGATTGAGGTCCGCGCCGCCGCCGAACCAGGCGCTTTGCGTGGTCAGGAAGCGGGTGTTCATGTGGACCGCGGGCACGTGGGGGTTGGCCATGTGGGCGACCAGGCTGATGCCGGTGGCGGTGAATTCGGGCGCTTCCGCGCTCGCGCCGTTGACGCTGGCGGCGAACTGCGGTGCGAATACGCCGCTGACGGTCGAGACGTTGACGCCGACCTTTTCGAACACGCGCCCTTTCATCACTCCGCGCACCCCGCCACCGCCGTGGCTGCCATCATCGGTGTCGCGGTTCCAGGCGATGTAGTCGAAGGCGGCGTCCGATCCTGCCTCGCGCTCGATCGCCTCGAACGCGGCACAGATGCGGTCTCGCAGGGTTTCGAACCAGTGGCGCGCTTCGTCCGTTTGTCGTGACCAATCCATGTAGGCGCTCTTGCCAAAGCGGCGGGCGGGCGGCAAGGGGCGCGCGTGGTTCCCGTTTCGTTCGCCTTTCCCTTTTGCGGGGACGAGTTTCGCCTCGTCCAGCAACGTGCGCTGTTCTGGCCGCGCGAAAACGCGCTGCTGGTGGCGGACCTGCATCTGGAAAAGGCGAGCTTCTTCGCCCAGCACGGACAACTGCTGCCGCCCTACGACAGCCGCGAAACGCTGGAGCGCGTGGCCCTCGCCATTCGTGAGACCGGGGCGAAGCGGGTCTATACCCTCGGCGACAACTTCCACGATTCGGCCGGCTCCGGGCGGATCGAGGAGCACGCGGCGGGAATGCTATCTGCCCTCACCCGCATGGTCGACTGGGTGTGGATCACCGGCAACCACGATCCGTCGATGGAGGCAAACAGCGGCGGCACGATCGCCGTCGAACTGGAACTGCACGGCATGGTGCTGCGCCATCAGGCCATGCGGGGGGAAACGCGGCCCGAGCTTTCCGGCCATTACCATCCGCGCGTGCAACTGAAGATCCACCACCGCCATATCCGCCGCCCCTGCGCGGTGGTGGCGCATAACGCCAATCAGACCTGCGGGCGGATGATCCTGCCCGCCTTCGGGGCGCTGACCGGCGGCATGGACGCGGCGGACCCGGCGATCCTGAAGGCGCTGCAACCTGCCACCGCCATCGACGCGGTCGTGCCGACCAGGCAGCGGCTGGCGCGGTTCCCGCTCTGGCGCACTGCGGCATAGGCGCGGCATAGGCGCGGCATAGGCGCAGCCATACCCTCTGGCGCTTCCCCCGGTTACGCCTTACATAGCACACAGCAAAACCGCAGAATCAGGAGCGACCCATACCACGTCCACCCCGCCGCATGATGGCCCCGCCGGTCAAGACCGGTCCGAAATACGATGAGTTCATCCAGTCCGACAAGGTCCGTGTCATCGACGACAACGGCGAGAACCTGGGCGTGATGTACACCAAGGAAGCCATGGAGCAGGCGGCCGAGGCTGGCCTGAACCTCGTCGAGGTTTCGCCGACAGCGAACCCGCCGGTGTGCAAGTTCCTGGATGTGGGCAAGTATCGCTACGAGGCCCAGAAAAAGGCCAATGCGGCGCGCAAGACGCAAAAGACGCAGGACATCAAGGAAATCAAGATGCGTCCGAACATCGACGATCATGATTACGATGTGAAGATGCGCGCGATGAACAAGTTCATCGATCAGGGCGACAAGGTGAAGGTCACCCTGCGGTTCCGCGGTCGTGAAATGGCGCACCAGCACCTGGGCATGGATCTGCTGAAAAAGGTGCAGGAAGACATGGTCGAAACCGCCAAGGTCGAGGCATTTCCGCGCCTGGAAGGGCGCCAGATGCTGATGGTGATCTCACCTAAATAGGCGGGAACGGCACGCGGGCCGAACGGGTTTGCATTTCATGTCCAGGCTCGCCCCGACCCTCGCCCTTCCGCTCTTCATGCTTGCGGCCTGCGATGCAGTGCCCGCCGAGAGAGCGCTGCCTGTCGAAAGCGCCGATGCGGGCAACCCTTCCGACACGACCCGTCCGGTGGCCCCTCCTCCGGTCGCCAGCGCGACGACCGACCCGGCCGACGGCGTGAACGATGGCGTTCCCGATCTCATCCCCGCCCCGCTGACGCCCGAGGCCGAACGCACGGAAACCGGCGCGCGCAACGTGCTGCTCGCCTTTGCACGGGCGATCGAGCTGAGGGAATGGGACCAGGCGTGGACGATGATGAGCGAGGCCGACCGCCAGCACTGGGACAAAGCCGAATTCGCCGCCCTGTTCGCTGACCTTCACGACATCACGGTTGCCGTGCCGACGGGAACGATGGAAGGGGCCGCCGGATCATCCTTCTACACCGCGCCAGTAACGATCACCGGCGCCGATCCCGATGGGCGCCCGATTGCCTATACCGGCGAGATCGTGTTGCGCCGGGTCAACGATATCGACGGCGCCAGCCCGGAACAGCTACACTGGCATTTCGAAAGCACAACGCTGGACTGGACGCACTAGACCTCTCCGCAGCTAGAACACCGTGAAATCGAGCAGCGTGAAACGCGCAGGCATGGTGGCAAACACCCCGTGGCCGCGGAACATCCGCGACCCGAAGGTGAGACCGATGGTCCCGGCGGAACCGAGCATGGCGGCAAATTCGCGCGGATTGCGCTGGCGGTCGGAACCCATCACCGAAATCCAGTTGGCGTCGAACATGACGGTGTGTTCGTGCTCCCCCGGGGACAGTTCGAACATCGTCTCGTTCGGGGAATACCAGCGCGCGAATTCGCTCCGCCCGCGCCCGCGCCAGTCGTCTCCGGCCGCCTGGAGATAGAGCGAAACGGTGCCGGGCAGATCGGGCGTCTCCTGCGGAACGAAGCGCGCCCCGCGCCGCGCATCGATGCGATAACGAAAGCGAATGCCGCGCGCCCCGCCCAATGGGCCGGCGGGGCGGGTGATGTAATGCACGTGACCGTCACTCGCGCGCGGTCCTGGAAAATCGAAATACCACCCGCGCCCGGCCGCCGTGGGATGGTCGGGCATCCCGACCGAATAGTTGCGCCCACGGATCACCGGGCCGATCTGCCAATCGATGGCTGGGCCCCCCGCTTGCCGGGCGAGTGCAGGAACGGCGTGGACGGCGACTGTGGCGCACGCGGCCGAAGTGAGGAAGTGGCGTCTGTTCATTAAGCCTGATTAGCCCCTCACCACTGATGCAAACCTGATCGCGCCGTTGTGTTGCAGACAGCTTTGGCGGCTTGAAGCAAGGGCGCAAAGGCCTAGGGTACGCCGGGGATAGCGGGGGACG
This sequence comes from Aurantiacibacter arachoides, assembly GCF_009827335.1. Lineage (GTDB taxonomy): Bacteria > Pseudomonadota > Alphaproteobacteria > Sphingomonadales > Sphingomonadaceae > Alteraurantiacibacter > Alteraurantiacibacter arachoides. The sequence continues at coordinate 2,062,375 of NZ_WTYH01000001.1, forward strand.
AACAGGCGCATGACCGCAGCACGCATCGGCTTCTGGCTGGGTCCGGCCCTGTTCGCGGCCACGCTGCTGCTGCCCCCGCCTGCCGGCATGGCCCCGCAGGCCTGGTGGATGGCCGGGCTGGTCGGCTGGGTCGCGGCATGGTGGATGACCGAAGCCCTGCCGCTGTCGGTCACCGCGTTGCTGCCGTTTGCCATAATCCCGCTTACCGGCGCGATGGACGCCAAGGCCGCGGCCAGCGCCTATTACTCCGACATCATCTTCCTGCTGCTGGGCGGGGCCTTCATCGCCCTGGCGATAGAGCGCACCGGCCTGCATCGCCGGCTTGCGCTGTTCCTGCTCGGCTTGGCGGGAACCGGGGGCGGCCCGTTCCGCCTGCTGCTGGCGGTGATGGTGGCGACAGCCGCGCTTTCCATGGTCATCTCGAACACCTCCACCGCGCTCATCATGATGCCGGTCGCGCTGGCCGTGCTGGCGGGCGGCGGCATGATGGAGGGCGAGCAGGATGGCATGAGCGGCGCCCTGCCGATGGGCATCGCCTTTGCCGCCAGCATCGGCGGGCTTGGCACGCTGGTCGGTTCGCCCACCAACGCCATCGCCGTGGGTCTGGTGGACGAGGCACTGGGCCTGCGCATCGGCTTTGCCCAGTGGAGCCTCTACGGGCTGCCGCTGGTGCTGGTCAGCGTGCCGCTTGCCGCCTGGCTCATCGCCCGGGTCCAGAACATTGCTGCCCATCCTTTCGACAGTGCCGCCGCGCGCGCTGCCGTAGGCCGCCATGGCGCCTGGTCGAGCGCGGAGCGGCGGATGGTCCCGGTAGTGGCGACGACCTTTGCGCTGTGGATGGCCCAACCGTTGCTCGATCCGCTGCTGCCCGACGGCGCGCTGACCGAAGGCGGGGTGGCGGTGGTCGCCAGCCTGGCGCTGTTCATGCTGCCGGACGGAGCGGGCCGCCCGCTGCTGACGTGGGCGGAGGCCGAACGCGCGCCCTGGGGCGTGCTGCTGATGTTCGGCGGCGGGCTGGCGCTTGCAGCGGGCATGAGCGCATCCGGCCTGGCCGACTGGATCGGCCGGCAGCTACTGCCGCTGGAGGCGCTGCCGATCATTGCCACCGCCGCGATCATCGTGGCCCTCGTCATCGTCATCACCGAATTTGCCAGCAACGTCGCCGTCGCATCGGGTTTCATCCCGGTCGTTGCCGCGCTGATCCCGGCGCTGGGCGCAGACCCGCTGTTGCTCGCCATGCCGGTGGCGATGGCGGCGAGCTGGGGCTTCGCGCTGCCCGCCGGCACCGGGCCGAACGCGATCGCATGGTCCACCGGGCGGCTGGCGCTGCCCCGGCTGATCCGCGCCGGGCTGGCGCTGGACGCGGCGGGCGTCGTGCTCATCGTGGGCACGGTGGTCCTGGTTTCATGGGCAACCGCTTGATGCGCCGGCAGCGTGCCTCTAACAGGGCAGCAGATCGCCTGCCGGCGCAGAGGCGTCCCTGCGGAGGTTAGGGACGGGCGGCCCGGCGCGCCTTATCAGCTCCTGCCTTCCTGGGAGTGCCAAGTCAGGAAGGAAGCCGCCATGGCCGATCACGACAGCGACCCGATGAATGCGGTCGATACCCCCACCCCGCGCCGCAAGCCCAAGCAGGAAATCACCGAGATCGGTGGCCGTCCCCTGAAACCCTCCACGCTGATGATGGGCCATGGCTACGATCCGGCCCTGTCGGAGGGTTCGCTAAAGGCCCCGATCTTTCTCACCAGCACCTTTGCGTTCGAGAACGCGGCAGCGGGCAAGCGGCATTTCGAAGGCATCACCGGCAAGCGGCCCGGCGGCGCGGAGGGGCTCGTCTATTCGCGCTTCAACGGGCCCAACCAGGAAATCCTGGAAGACCGCCTGGCCATCTGGGACGGGGCGGAGGATGCGCTGTGCTTTTCCTCCGGCATGACGGCGATCGCCATCCTGATCCTGGCCGCGTGCAAGACAGGCGACGTGATCGTCCATTCCGGACCGCTCTATGCCGCGTCGGAGGGCTTCGTCGCCAAGGTCATGGCCCGCTACGGCGTGCGCTATGTGGATTTTCCCGCCGGCGCCACGCGCGAACAGCTGGACGCGGTGATGGTCCGTGCAAAGGCCATGGCCGATGAAAGCGGCGGCGAAGTGCCGCTGATCTACCTCGAAAGCCCCGGCAACCCGACCAACGCGCTGGTCGACGTGGAAGCGGTCAAGGCCGCGCGTGACGCGCATTTCGATCCCGATCGCTGCCCCATCGCCATCGACAATACCTTCCTCGGCCCCCTGTGGCAGCGCCCGCTGGACCAGGGTGCGGATCTCGTCGTCTATTCGCTCACCAAGTACGTGGGCGGCCATTCGGATCTGGTGGCGGGCAGCGTGTCCGGCGCCAAGCGCTGGATCGACGCGGTGCGCGCGCTGCGCAACACGATGGGCGGCATCGCCGATCCGAACACTGCCTGGATGTTGCTGCGCAGTCTGGAGACGGTGGAACTCAGGATGCAGCGCGCGGGCGAGAACGCGGAGAAGGTCTGCGCCTTCCTCAGCCAGCATCCCAAGGTGGAGAAGCTGGGCTATCTCGGCATGATCAAGGATCCGCGCCAGCAGGACATTTACGAACGGCACTGCCTGGGTGCGGGCAGCACGTTCTCCATGTTCATCAGGGGCGGCGAGGCGGAATGCTTCGCCTTCCTCGATGCGCTGAAGGTCGCCAAGCTGGCGGTGAGCCTGGGGGGCACGGAAACGCTGGCCAGCCACCCGGCCAGCATGACGCACCTCTCGGTCGCCGAAGGCCGGCGTGCCGAACTGGGCATTGCCGATAATCTGGTGCGCGTTTCCATCGGCATCGAGGACCCGGAAGACCTCATCGCCGATTTCGCGCAGGCCCTCGACGCGGTCTGATCGGCGACGTGGGCTGACCGTCTGCAAATGATGGGGGGCGATGGGGGGCGATGGCCCTGCCATCGCCCCCCATTCACGCACCCGCTCTCCACGCGCGCACCCTGCCCGGGTCGGCGGCGAAACGCGACCTAAGCGCTTGCCCCGTGCACCATCGGACAGCTAAGGGACAGGAACGGCGGCGTAGGGCCGCGCTTATCCATTCTGCAAATTGGTGAACTTCGTGAACTTGGACGGCAAAAACGTGCTTCGCAAACTCGGTCTCCTCGTCGGCGTCGCGGCATGCGGCGCGCTGGTCGTCTCCTGCGGCGGGGGCGGCAGCGATTCCGAACCGGAGCCGACCGACACCAGCACCGCGACCCCCACGCCCACGCCGACCACGGCGGTCGACTTCTCGCTTACCACCGCGATAGAGGCGACCAGCACCAACACCGGGCTCATCTACGCCTTCTTTACGCCCACCGGCGGAGCGGAAACGTTCAGCGATTCCAGCCGCCTGCCCGGCACGGCCTCGATCAGCCTGAAGTTCGCGCCCGAAAGCGCCACCTTCGCCTTCCCCGACCTTTCGGACGCGGCTGTCTTTGCCGGCAGCACGCTTTCCAGCGCGTCTGCCACCCAGCGGGTCTATACCGACGGCAACCGCAGTCTCACGTTGCAGCGGCCCTTCTCGCAATCGCTGCGCGCGATCTACCAGATCGGCGGACAGGCCTTTACGCAAGGGACCACGGCCGGCACGCTGCGCAGCCAGCGCGTGGCGCTGTTCTTCAACACCGTGACGACCACCACGGCGATCGCCAACACGCTCAGCTACACCGGCACCCCGCAGGCCGTAGGCGGCACGCCCGGCACCACGCCAGCGGGCATCATCACATCGCCCGCCGTGACGTTGACGGTATCGGCGGGGACGACCAACACGCTCACTGGCACCATCAACCTGTTCCAGACAATCAACGGCACCACCACGCAGGTCGGGGCCTTCCCGATCAGCGCCACGGTGGGTGCCAACGGTGCCTTTGCCGGGACGATCGACGACAACACCTACAACCTCGACGGCAACTTCGCCGGTGCGCTGGCCGGTGCCAATCGCGACGAGCTGGTGCTGCTGTTCAGCGTGGCCAATACCACCGACAAGCGCGAGTACGTCGGCACGCTCATCGGCGACTAGGCGTCAGGGCCGCGCGTTGCCGTAGCTATAAGGCGCAAGCGCGGGCAAGGGACGGCCGAACTTGTCATACAGCGTCCCGCGATGACGCGGGACGTGCGGCGGGCCGGGGTTTATGTCATGCCAAGGGTCGTGTTCGGCTGTGTCTACCCCAGCGCCCGCTGGCGGCTGTGCTAATCGTTCCATCATCGCATTCCCCCTCGAATCGATCATGACGCGAAAGAGTGACCCCAAGGGGTTACGAAATCATTTCGCCCGCTTTGTTTCCTTCGCATTGCGATCGTGCCTGACCCCGGCAAAAGATCGGTCGGGCTGCCGCGGTAGAGGCCCTGCTCAGGCGCCCTTCCATTCCCGCCGCTCCTCAGCCGCCTTCAGCACCTCGTAGGCCAGTTGCAGTTTCTGGAACTCGTTTGCCGCATCCGCGTCGCCCGGCTTGACGTCGGGATGCACCTTCTTCGCCCTTGCGCGCCATTCGCGCTTGATCGCGGCGAAATCGGCGTCGGCTTCCAGCTCGAACACCTCCAGCGCGCGCATCTCGTCAGCCGAGCGTGATCCGTCGCCGCTGCCGCCCCAGCCATAATGCTGCGCCTCGGCATAGCCGGCATTCTCGCTGCGCTCCGCCTTGGCGCGGCTTTCCGCCTCCTCCTTGTCGAGACCCTGGAAATAGTCCCAGCCCCGGTTGTATTCGGCCGCGTGGGGTTGGCAGAAATACCAGCGATCCTTGCTGTTGGGGCTTTTGGGAGCGGGACAATCGCCCTTCTCCTCGCACCCGTGGCGGTCGCACAGGCGGACGGGCGCGGCCTCCCGGCTGCTTTCGTATCCGCGCCAGCGGGGGAAGCCCCAGTCGCTCGAACGGGCCATCAGTTTGTAATTTCGCAGACATGCATCGACCCACTATAGGGAGCGTAGCGGCGCAGGTGAACCGCCTTGCGCGCGACGTGGGCATTTCGATACAAATGCATGCAAAAGGCCGCATTGCAAATGACGGTCCGGTGGCTACCTGCAAGCCCATGTTCCCGTCCCGAGACCCTGCATGAGCAAACAACTGGCCATAGCGGCATCGGCATCCGTCCTTGCGATGGCGGCCTTCGTGCTGTGCGCCACGCCGGTCCGTGATGCCAGTGCGGGCCTGGGCGCACACGAAACGGGCGCGACGATCGAAGCCGCCGCGCCCGCCGTGGACCGGATGTTTCCGATCCTCTCTGACCTGTTGTTCTGATCAGCGCGTGACCATCACCGTGACCGAGCGACGGTTGCGGGCCCAGGCTGCATCGTTGGTGCCGGTCGCCACGGGGCGTTCCTCGCCATAGCTGACCACGGTCAGCCGGTTTTCCGGCACGCCGAGGCTGACGAGGTAGTTCTTGGCAGAGGTCGCGCGCCGTTCGCCCAGCGCCAGGTTGTAATCGCGCGTACCGCGTTCGTCCGCATGACCTTCAACCGTGGCGCGGGCAGCGGTGTGCTGCAGCAGGTATTCGGCCTGACGACGCAGCGCCACGGCATCCTCGCTGTCGATGTTGTAGCGGTCGGTATCGAAGAAGATCGTATCCGCGCCGGACATCGCCTGGCTGAAGTGCGACTGCGAGCCGGGGCCGCCCATTGCACCGTTGCCGCCCATGCCGGGGGTCGGCGTCGGCGTGGTGACCGTATCCTGCGGCAGCGGCGGGGTGCTTTCGGGCGGATCCTTCTTGCACGCGCCGAGCGCGAGGGCGCTGGCGAGGGTCAGGGCGATTGCATAACGGTTCATCTCATCTCTCTCCTTGATACCGAGTTTGGGCGGGCGGGTTGCGACCCCACGTGAAAAGATAACGGCGTTACGGCAGGACCGGGCCCCAGGCCGGGTCAGACGCGCCGACCGGAGTGCGCAACTGGCGCTCGTTCTCGCCGGTCAGGTCGACCTGCCAGATCGTGGGCTCGCCGCTGCCGCGCTCGACACGGAAGAACTGGATGATGCGTCCATTTGGTGCCCAGCTCGGCGCCTCGTCCTGCCAGGCGTTCGTCAGCGTGCGCATGTTGCGTCCGTCGGGGCTCATCACCGCGATATGGAAATCGCCGACGATGTGGGTAAAGGCGATCTGGTCACCGCGCGGGCTCCATTCCGGCGTGGCGCAACGTCCGCCGAAGAAGCTGATGCGCCGCTGGTTCGATCCGTCGGCGTTCATCACATAGCATTGCTGCGTGCCCGACTGGTCGCTCTCGAACACGATCTGCCGGCCGTCGGGCGAGTAGGACCCGCCCACCTCGATCGCCGGGCCGTTGGTCAGCCGTTCCGGCGTGCCGCCGCCAGCCGCGGAAACGCGATAGATGTCGGTGTTTCCGCCGATCGCCATCGAATAGAGGATCCAGCGCCCGTCCGGGCTCCAGCGCGGGGCAAAGGTCGGGTTCGAACTCTGCGTCACCAGCGTCTGGCGCCCGGTGTCGATGTGATAGATGTAGATGCGCGGGTTGCCGTCCACGTAGGAAAGATAGGCGATGCGCGAATAATCGGGCGAGTAACGCGGGGTCAGCGCGGTCGACTGGCCGTTGGTGATGAAGCGGTGGTTGGCGCCATCGCTGTCCATGATGGCCAGGCGCTTCACCCGGTTGTCGCGCGGGCCGGTCTCCGCAATGTAGGCGATGCGGCTGTCGAAGAAGGGGCTTTCACCCGACAGGCGCGAGTAGACGAGATCGGCGCAGCGGTGCGCGGCACGCCGCCACTCGCTCGGCTGCACGACCCAGCCGGCGCGCGCCTGCTCCTGCTGCAACTGCACGTCGTAGAGGTAGCAACCGATCGTCAGCCGCCCATCGGGATTGGCCCGCACATAGCCCTGCACCAGCATTTCCGCGCTGCGCCCTTGCCACACGTTCCACGCCGGCGCGGTAATCTGACCATAGCTGGGTCGCGGCAGGGCGTCAGGGCCGACCGGACGGAACAAGCCGTTGCTGCGAAGATCGTTGTAGACGATGCGCGCCAGCTCCAGCCCGAGCGCGCCGGTGCCCTGCGCATTGGCGGGCGTGGCGACATCGGAACTGGTGGCGAAGCTGGCAATGGCGATCCCCAGCTCCTGCCACGGTGTATCGTCGGTGACGGTGCCGGTCAGCGGGCCGTCGTCCTGCTCCACCGTGATATCCTGCGGGACAGTGACCTCGCGGTTGGCGGCGGGATTGAGGTCGCTGGTCTGCGCTGCTGCGGGCAGCGGCGCCAGGACAACGGCGAGGAGCGCGAAAAGTGAGGTCTTCATGGTCATAGCCTTCGATCGAAAGTCCATTCGAGATCGTCCCAGCGAGAGTAGTGTTCATCGGGCAATCCGCTGAAATCGGCAAGCTGCACGGAACGGATCGCACGATCGCAGTGCACTTGCGCCTGGGCGCGGTTGGCATCGTTGATGCCGCTCTGGTTGGTACAGCGCGGCTGCCCTGCCAGGGAGCCGTTGCGATTGAGCCGCCAGGAAACGGTGGTGACTAGCAGCTCGGCATCGACGCCCTGCGGCGCGCTCCAGTTGCGGCGCAATTGCCGGGTAATCGCAGAGCGCAGGTCCGCCGCCTCACTCGCCCCGAAAGTGGCTGCGGGCGAACCGCGGGCGCCTTCGCTGGTCGCGCTACGCCCGCTGAGAAAGTCGTCGCCCAGCCGGCTGCCGCCCGCGCGCGTCGTGGCGGAGGGTCGCGGCGCGGGTGTTGCGCGGGCGCTGGTTGACGGGGCGGGCGTGGGCCGGGCCGATGCGCGAGGACTGGGTGCGGGTGTGGGCCGGGCCGAGGCGCGGGGGCTTGGTGCCGAAGTAGGCCGGGGTGCGGGACGCGCTGTGGGACGCGCCGTGGGCCGGGGACGCGGCGCGGCGCTCGGTTCGGGCCGGGGCGCGACGGTCGGCTGCGGGCGCGGGGGCGGCGGTGGCGGCTCGGGCAGGAATTCGGCGGGCGGCTCGGGCGGTGCGGGGGTGTCACTGATGACCGGCGCCATGCTGGCTGCCGGCTCTGCCGAGGGATCGGGCGCGGTGGATTCCAGGCTGACATCGGTCGCCAGGCTCACCTCCACGCGCTCGGGCGGCGGGAGCTGCACCACATCGCGGTTGACCTGCATCGTCAGCGCCACCCCCAGCAGCGCATGGACGACGACGGCCGCGCCGATGCCGATGCGTTCTTCGCTGGAAAGGTTGGCGAACGCCTGCATATCAGTCTTCGACGGTAGGTCCGGCGGCTGAACCGTCACTGACCGGCATCGCATCGGGGTTTGCCCCGCCAGTCGTCACCAGCGAAATGCTGTTGAACCCTGCGCGATTCAATTCGCCCATCACCGCCATCGCCCGGCCCCAGTCGATGGCGCGATCGGCGCGCAGGTTGACGAGCGGGCGTTCGCCGGCCTTCTGCGCGGCCAGCGATTCCAGCACGGTTGGCAATTCGCCAACTTCGACGCGCGCATCGTCGACATAGACGAAGCCCTCACGGTCGATGGCGACGGTGACCTGGTCGGGTTCCTGATCAAGCGCGTTGGCGCGGCTTTCGGGAAGGTCCACGGGCACGCCGCTCGCCAGCAATGGTGCGGTGACCATGAAGATGATGAGCAACACCAGCATAACGTCCACGAACGGCGTGACGTTGATCTCTGCCATCGGCGCGCGGCGCGCACCGCCGCGCCGACCCCGCCTGCCACCGCCGCCGCCGGCCATGCTCATCGCCATCAGAGCGTCTCCATCTCGCGGCTGACCTGCGCATGGACGCGGTCGGCGAAGCGGGCGAGGTTGGCTTCGTAACCGTTCACCGTGTGCGACAACCGGTTGTAGGCGATAACGGCCGGGATGGCAGCGAACAGGCCCACGGCGGTGGCAAACAGCGCCTCGGCAATGCCCGGTGCGACCACGGCGAGCGACGAGTTCTGCTGCAGCCCGATTTGGAAGAAGCTGTTCATGATGCCCCACACGGTGCCGAACAGCCCCACGAAAGGTGCCACGGAGCCCACGGTGGCAAGGAAGTTCAGCCGCCGCGACAGCGTGTCCGATTCGTCGGCGACCTGCCCTTCCATCGCCTGCGCCACGCGGGCGCTGGCGGCCTGGCGATCCTTCAGGCCCTGCTTGTGGCTCTCGCGGAATTCACCGATCCCGGCTGCCGCGATGCGCGCGGAGGGATTGTCCTTGCGCCGCCGCGCCCCCATCACGAGGTCGACGTTGTCGTTGGCCCAGAACTCGTCTTCGAACGCCGCCGAGGCGCGGCGCACCCTGCCCATCCGCATGGTAAAGCCGATGATGATCGCCCACACCCAGATCGAGGCGATGAGCAGCCCGGCGATGACCAGCTGCACGACGATGTCGGCACTGACGAACAGCTCGATCGGGTCGAGCCTGGTGGGGGCGGCGGCCACCGCGCTGTCGGCAGTTGCGGCAAGCAGGTCGATAACGGTCATGCAGGGTCTTTCTCGATGAAGGTTTCGAACGCACGGCGCCAGATTTCAGGCTGGCGTCGAGGGCGTCCGTCGGCAGACAGGAAGGCGGCGACGATGGTGATCTCCGCCAGCAGGTCCTCTCCCCTGAATACGCGTTGCAGCAGGCGCGCGCTGGCCGCCCTTAATTCGAGCGCGCGACTTTCCACGGTCAGCACGTCCTCGAACCTGGCGGGCCGGCGCCATTTCACGTTCGCTTCGGATACGGCGTAGTAGCCCTCGCCAGCCTCGTGCGCGGCGCGCTGATCGATGCCGAGCAACCGCAGCAGGTCGCTGCGCGCTCGTTCGCACCATTTCAGGTAGTTCGCGTGATAGGCGATGCCGGACAGGTCGGTATCCTCGAAATGGACGCGCACAGGGAAATAGTGACGCGATCCTGCGATACGTCCGGACGGCGGTTGTAGATCGGGTTGCATAGGTGACCTGCGCCTTAACGATTACGGGCCGGGATGCAAAACACCGAAAGTCATGCAGCGTTGCTCAGGTCCGACGAACCGCGTTCCTCACCGCGTCAGCATCGGCCCGAGCGGCCCCCCGCCGAACAGGTGCACGTGCAGGTGCGGCACTTCCTGCCCGCCGTTGCGCCCCACGTTGGCGAGCAGGCGATAGCCGCGCACCACCAGCCCCTGTTCCCGCGCGACATGACCCACCGCGCGCACGAAGCCGGCGATCTCCTCTGCCGAACCGTTGGCCGAAAAGTCGTCCCAGCTGACGTAGGCCTTCTTGGGGATCACCAGGATATGGACGGGCGCCTGCGGGGCGATATCGTGAAAGGCGAGCGCGTGCTCGTCCTCATAGACCGCGTTGCAGGGGATTTCCCGGCGCAGGATCTTTGCGAAGATATTGCTATCGTCGTAGGGAAGGGTCGGATCGATCGGCATCAGGCGTCCTTTCGAGCGGCTTTCTCGGCAATGCCCGACGTGCCTTCGCGCCTGTCGAGCTCCGCCATGACGTGTGCGAGCGATACGTCGCGTGCGCCCAGCATAACCAGCAGGTGAAACAGCAGGTCGGCCGCCTCGCCGACCACAGCCTCGCGGCTGCCGGTAAGCGCGGCGATCACCGCCTCGGTCGCTTCCTCGCCCACCTTCTGCGCGATGGCGGGCAAACCCCTGGCGTGGAGGCTGGCGACGTAACTGGTGCCCGGCGCAGCGCCGCGGCGCGCAGCTATCGTCTGTTCAAGGCGGGGCAGCGTATCCATCGCGGGGCGACATGCGCGAAGCGCGGCCCGGCGGTCAAGACCTCAGTCAGTCAGTCTTCGGTATCGGTGCGGCGCCGGGCCAGGCGGCGGCCGATGATAACGCCAGCGGCGCCCATCGCAAACAGCATCATGCTGGACGCCTCTGGCACCTGCGTTCCCGATTGCGCGAGGGCAGGTGCGGCGATGGCCAGCACGGAGCAGGCGGCAAGGGAGATTCGGGCAGTCATGCGCGGCCCCCTTCCCCCCTCCCAGCGCACTGCACAATTGCCGTGAAACTGCTGTCCCGCAACGGGACCGGCGGAACCGGCAGGATCAGCCGCCCCGCGCCGGCAGACCGGCTGCCCGCAGGGCTGCGTGGGCCTGTGCGATAGTAAAGGTGCCGAAGTGAAATATGCTGGCCGCCAGCACCGCGCTCGCCTTGCCCTTGGTTACCCCATCGACGAGGTGCTGCAAGTTGCCCACCCCGCCGCTCGCCACAACGGGAATGCTCACGGCGTCGGCAATGGCGCGGGTAAGGTCCAGATCGTAGCCGGCCTGCGTGCCATCGCCATCCATACTGGTCACCAGCAGCTCGCCCGCGCCGAGCTCCGCCAGGCGCACTGCGTGGTCGAGAGCGTCGATGCCGGTTGCGCGCCTGCCGCCGTGGGTAAAGATTTCCCATCCTGCGGCACGTTCGGGATGGGCGGAATTTACGCGCCGCCGAGCATCCACGCTGGCAACGGCGCACTGGCTGCCCATGCGGTTGGCGATATCGGCCACGATCTCTGGCCGTTTCACCGCCGCGGAATTAACCGCAACCTTGTCAGCGCCTGCCAGCAGCAACGCGCGCGCATCCTCCACGCTGGCGACGCCTCCGCCCACGGTCAGCGGCATGAAGCAGACCTCCGCCGTGCGCCGGACCATGTCGAGCAAGGTGCCGCGCCCTTCGTGGGTGGCGGAAATGTCGAGGAAGCACAGTTCGTCCGCGCCCGCCTCGCTGTAGGCCTGCGCCTGTTCCACCGGATCGCCCGCATCCTTGAGGTCGACGAAGTTGACGCCCTTCACCACCCGGCCATCGGCCACGTCGAGGCAGGGGATTACGCGGATGCGGACGGTCATGACGAATGGCTCACGATAAAGGCAATCGAGGCCGCGGCAGCCGCGGTGCCGGCATAGACCATCGGCGCGTCGGCCCATCGCATGGTGCGGGAAAGGACGATCAGGATCGCGTAGATGACCGCGAACACCACGATCCCGATCAGCGCGACGGAAAGGTCACCCATCACGTAGCGGACGACAAACGTTACCACAGCACCAGCGACGCCGGGCCAGATATAGCCGGCGAGCCGATGGTTCATCGGTTTGCCATCGCAATGGCGGTCGCCAGGTCCAGCTTGCCCTCGTACAGCGCCCGCCCGGTAATCACGCCCTCGATACCGTCCCTGGCGTGGAGGGCGAGCAGGTGGATGTCGTCCAGCCCCTTCACCCCGCCGCTGGCGATGACCGGAATGTCCACGCGCCGCGCCAGGTCCAGCGTGGCGTCGATGTTGACGCCTTTCAGCAGGCCATCGCGGCCGATGTCGGTAAACAGCAGGCTGGCGACGCCGGCATCCTCGAACCGGCGGGCAAGGTCGATGACGGGCACGTCCGACACGTCGGCCCAGCCTTCCGTCGCGACCATGCCGTCCCGTGCATCCACCGCCACCACGATGCCGCCTTCGAACTCAGCAGCCATGGTCTTGACGAAATCGGGATCCTTCAGCGCGGCAGAGCCCATCACCACACGGGCCACGCCCAGCGCGAACCAGCCCTCCACCGCCGCCGCATCACGGATGCCGCCACCCATCTGCACATGGCCGGGAAAGGCGGCGATGATGGCTTCGACGGCTTCACGGTTTTCCGTTCGTCCGGCAAAGCTGCCGTCGAGGTCGACGACGTGCAGGTGCCCCGCTCCGGCCTCGGCAAACAGCATGGCCTGCGCTGCCGGATCGCTGCCGTAGACGGTGGCACGGGCCATGTCGCCCTCGGCCAAGCGCACGACCGCGCCGGCCTTCAGGTCGATGGCGGGGAAGACGATCATGCCGGACTCCTCATGGGCGCCACTCCAGGAATCGTTCGAGCAGGGCGAGGCCGTAGCGCTGGCTCTTTTCCGGGTGAAACTGCACGCCCAGGATGTTTTCACGCGCCACCGCCGCCACCAGCCCGCCACCGTGGTCGGTCATCGCGGCGATGTCGCGGCCGTTGTCAGGCTGGAAGTGGAAGGAGTGAAGGAAGTAGGCCTCCCCCGCCTCCAGCAGGTCGCCGCGCTGTTGCTGGCGGGCAAGCGCCACATCGTTCCAGCCCATGTGCGGCACCTTGATCGCGGGATCGGTGCGTTCGATCGGGCGGACTTCGCCGGGAATCCAGCCGAGACCGGGACTTGTCCCATGTTCCAGCCCCTGCGTGGCGAGCAGTTGCATCCCCACGCAGATGCCCAGGAACGGCACGCCATCCTCCAGCACGCGGCGCTCGAGCGCCTCGACCATGCCGGGGATGCCGGTCAACCCTTCGTAGCAGGTGCGAAAACTGCCGACGCCCGGCAACACGATGCGCTGGGCGCCCTTCACCAGGGCCGTATCGGCGGTGACGGTGACGTGGCCCGCACCCGCAGCCTTCAGGGCGTTGTGGACGGAGTGCAGGTTGCCCGCGCCGTAATCTACAAGGGCGATAGCCTCGGCCATTATTTGCTTTCCGCACGCCCCTCCGGGCGCGCGATCCTCGCTAGACGCGCAGGCAAGCTGCGCCCGCTGCGGGCGGCCGTTCGGCCTTGCGGCTGCGCGGCAGCCGATTCAGCCACCCAGCTGCCCCTTGGTGCTCGGCACGGCCCCGCCCTTGCGGGCGTCCAGCTGGACCGCCTGGCGCATGGCGCGGGCAAAACCCTTGTAGATGCTTTCGCAGATGTGGTGGTTGTTGCTGCCGTACAGCTGCTGGACATGCAGCGTCAGCCCGGCGGTCTGCGCGACGGAATGGAACCAGTGCTCGATCAGCTCGGTATCCCATTCGCCCAGCTTTTCCTGGGTGAAGCGCACCTTCCATACCAGGTAGGGCCGGCCGGAGATGTCCAGCACCACGCGCGACAGCGTCTCGTCCATCGGCGAATGTGCCTCGCCATAGCGGCCGATGCCGCCCTTGTCGCCCAGCGCTGCCGCCAGCGCCTGCCCCAGCGCCAGGGCCGAATCCTCGGTGGTGTGGTGCTGGTCGATGTGCAGGTCGCCCTCCACCTTCAGCGTCACGTCGATCAGCGAATGGCGGCTGAACTGTTCCACCATGTGATCGAGGAAGCCGATGCCCGTCGTCACGTCGTAGGCGCCCGTCCCGTCGAGATTGACCTCGACGACGATCGCGGTTTCCCTAGTCTTGCGCTCGATCCGGCCTGTTCGCATGGCGGTGAGCCTATAGGCGGGCGACACCGGCGTGCAAGCGGGAACGCGGCCCGTGCCTGCTTTGCGGGATTACCCGCGATTGCCGCTTGATTTCGCCAGCGCACACCGCCACCACTCGCCGCCATGAGCGATACCACCCCCGACAGCCTGATCCCCTATGACGAGATCGTGCAGGAAGCCCTGCGCGCGGTGGTCGGGCGCGTGCTCGGCTCGGTAGAGCAGACCGGCGGCGCCCTGCCGGGTGAGCATCATTTCTACATCACCTTCAAGACCGGCGCCCCCGGCGTCACCATCCCCCCCGCGCTGCGCGCCCGTTTTCCCGACGAGATGACGATCGTGCTGCAGAACAAGTTCTGGGATCTCAACGTCAGCGACACTGGCTTTTCCGTCGGGCTCAGCTTCAACCAGATCCCCTCCAAGCTGTCGATCCCGTTCTCCGCGATCACCGCCTTCGTCGATCCGGCGGTCGATTTCGGGCTGCAGTTCCAGGCCTCTGTCGGGGATATCGAACCGGCCGGGCACGAGGACGCGCAGAACGATACCCCGGGCGCGACGGAACCAGGCGGCGGCCAGGACATTGCCAAGAGTGAAGACGGATCCAACGTCGTTACGGTCGATTTCGGCCGCAAGAAATAGACTCGCGGCAACTCTGCCCCGGGCAAACAGGGGCAGCACATGGCCAGACGCAGCAGGCACATTACCGATTCCATTGCCAACAAGGTCAGCGAGACGACCGACACGCTCGGCTATCACGGCGAGAATTCCGTGCCGGGACCGAGCACGAATCCGTCGACGAACCTCATCATCAACGACATCATGCTGCGCAGCGTCGGTCGTCTGGCGCGCATGACGGTGGAAAAGGCCATCCTCGGCCAGCGATACGGGCGGCAATTCGCCAAGAACGCGGTGGAGAACCGGTCGCTGCTGCACACGCTGACGGCCTATGGTGTCACCAAGGTCGCGACGCGCTCCATCCCCGGGGCGGCGCTGATTTCCGGCGGCTTGCTGGTGAAGACCCTGTTCGACCGCAGCCAGAGCAGCCGCAAGGCCCGCCGCGCCGGTGACGAGAGCCTGCGCAAGCAGGGCGAGAAATAGCTCCACACCCGGAGGGCTTGATTTGCCGCGGCCGTTCTCGCAACAGGCTGCATGGCCGAGCAGCATTCAGACAATCTCGCCCGCCGCGGGTTGATGTTCATCCTGTCCTCGCCTTCCGGCGCGGGCAAGACGACGATTGCGCGGCGCCTGCTGGATGAAGATGGCAAGATCGCCATGTCCGTTTCGGTCACCACCCGGCAACCGCGCCCGGGCGAGGTTGATGGCAAGGACTACCAGTTCGTCGATCAGCCGACGTTCCAGCGCATGGTGGACGACGGCGAGATGCTGGAATGGGCAGAGGTCTTCGGCAACAACTACGGAACCCCCAAGGCACACATCAAGGCGGGGCTGAAAGCCGGCCAGGATTTCCTGTTCGATATCGACTGGCAGGGGACGCAGCAGCTTTACCAGCGCATGGAAACCGACGTCGTGCGCGTGTTCCTGCTGCCGCCAAGCATCGATGCCCTGGAGGGGCGCCTGCGCAATCGCAACACGGACAGCGACACGGTGATCGATGGCCGAATGGCGCGCGCCCGCAGCGAGATAAGCCATTGGGACGGCTACGATTTCGTGGTGGTCAACGACAACATCGACGAATGCTTCGGCAAGGTGAAGACCATCCTGGAGGCGGAACGGATGCGCCGTGCGCGCCAGACGGGCCTTGTCGATTTCACGCGCGGACTGATGCGCTGACCCCTGCGCCGACCTTGTCCTAGAACGCGCGCGACCACCTGACCGCCACACCCTGATCTGCCGCGCGGTTGGCAAAATGGCCGGGCTGATGACGGTAGAACAGGCTGGCGCCCGCGCTGCCGCCCCACACGTTCCCGCGCCAGGCCAGTTCGCCGATCAGCTCGCGCCCCGAAGGCGAAAGGTCGAGCCGATGATTGTCGTAGCTGGCCGAAAGGGTCTCGTAACTCCAGTCCGCTGGCAGCAACAGGTTGATGCCGCCGCCGGTCACGCGCAGCGGCTGGGACAATCGCAGGCCCAGGCTGTCATCCGTGGCGAAAGCGCCGGTTCGCGTCAGGTCGATCGCCCAGGCGTTGCTGGCAAGGCGTGATCCCGCGGCAACCAGCGGCGCGTCCGCCAGCGTGGTGAAACCCTGCCGCCACGCCGCGCCCACCCGCCAGCGATCCGCCGGTCGCCAGCCCAGATCGAGGTCGACGAACAGCGTGTCGCTGCCCTCCAGCCCGAAGCCTTCGTGGAACCGCGCACCCAGCACGGTGCGATCCTCCGCCGACCAGGTCAGGCCAAGCGCGGTGTCGAGGTCGCCGAAGCGGCGGTCGAGCGCGAGGCCGAAGCCCGCCATATCCTCGTCCACACGGCGGCCGCGCATCTCGGCAGCATGGCGCACGCTGGCCGCGGTGAGGGTTGACCCGCTCTCGCCGCTGACGGTGATGCCCCACCCCCCCACCTGCTGGCGCAGCGCGAAGGCCGCATCTGTTCCCTGCCGCATTCCCGTATCGTGGCTTGTGCCTGCAATCATGAATGCGGGACGATCGGCATTGCGCAGCTGCGCCATCATGCCGTCCGCGCCCTGCCGGTAGGCCAGGGCAAGCTGCGTGTTCGGCGCCAGTTGCAGCGCCATCTGCGCCGCCAGCACCCGCGCCTGCTCGGCATCATCCTCGCTCAGCCGCAATGCCTCGACCCGCGGGGCCTGCCGTCCGCGCGCGTCGATCGAGAACGCCACGCTCGCCCGTTCGCCAGCTGCCGAGACCGAGCGGACCTGCTGCCCCAGGGCACCATGCAGGCGCGGCTCCAGCTCGGCGGAGGCCAGCGTGCCGGCGAGATCGGTCGAAAAGGCACGGTCGTATTCGTCGGTGACGATCGTGGGCAGGCGTATCCGGGTAAAGGCATCGCCCATGGCCGGCGACGCGACGCCGCTGCCATCGCCCAGCGCCATCGTGGTCGACTGCCCGGCAATGGCGGTCGCGCCCAGCGGCTGAAAGGCGCGGGCGATGTCCAGGATGCCTCTTCCGTAGACCGCATCAGGCCCCGCCGCGCCCGCGTCAAAGGCGCTGCGCAGCAGGATGTCGGCGATCTGCCGCCCGCTAAGGTTGGGAAAGGCCTGCGCCAGCAGGGCCGCCGCCCCGGCGATCTGCGGCGCGGCAAAACTCGTGCCGGAAAACAGGTAGGCAAAGCCTTCATCGTCGACATAGATGGCGCCGTCTTCGTAGGTGCAGCAGATCCGCTCGCCCCGCGCGGCGAGATAGAAGGTGGGGTTGCCGCCGGCGCGGTTGGAAAACTCGGAAATCTCGTAGGTTTCGCCGACCGATCCGGCGATCACCACGCCGCCGTTGCCGGCTGCGGACATGGTGCGGGCAAAGGCCTCCAGTTCAGGTGCACCGTCGTTGCCCGCGGCGACCACCACCAGCACGCCTGCGTCGACCGCTGCGCGCACGGCGGTGGTGAGGCCGCTGGTGATCGGATCGGGACCACCCAGCGAAAGGTTGATGACCTTTGCCCCGTTGGCGACTGCGTGGTTGATGGAATCGGCCACGGCCACGTCGGTGAAGCCGCAGTCCGTGGTCGGATCCTCGGGATTGTCGCCGCCGCAACTGCCCGGCTCATCGGCGCGGATGGCCAGCACGGTGGACCCCCAGGCCATGCCGAGGATGCCGGTGTTGTCACGCGCCGCGGCGGCCACCATCGCCACCAGCGTGCCGTGATCGTCCGGTCCCTCCAGCCCGCGAGAGCCGTAGATATCCTTCGATGCAGGCGAGAGACGACCGGCAAACTCGGGGCTGTCGGGGTCGATCCCGCTGTCGACCACGGCGATGGTCACCCCCGCACCGGTGCGCCCGCTCGCCCATACGCTGGGCGCGTTGTGCTGGGTCGGGCCATCCGAATCGCGCAATTCACGCGTATTGAACTGGGCCGGCACCGGCTGCACCGGGAAACCAGCCGTCGTTGGCGTGGGGGTCGGTGTCGGGGTTGGCGTGGGTGTCGGGGTTGGCGTGGGTGTCGGTGTGGGCGTGGGGGTCGGAGCCGGAGCCGGCACGGGCGGCGGGCTGCTGGTAATCGGGCCGCCTCCGCCACCGCCGCCACACGCGCTCAACAGGGCGACCATGGCCACCATGCTACCGCCATGCCAGCTTTTCCAGCGCGTGCGCGTGCCTTCCAGTCCCATTCGCGATCCCTTCGTTGTCAGTGAGATGCGCCCGAACTCCCTAACGCGGGCTGAACCTGTTTGCGAGCGGCAACCCGCACGTGGCGGTTGCGATCTTGTGCCCGCCAGCCCGAGGGGCTAGCCGCTGGGCCACAGACCCCGCCCCTTGCAGGAGTAGCACCACATGTCCGCCGATCTGATCCCGCAAATCGAGGAAGCATGGGAAAACCGCGCCGAAATCAATGCCGCCAGCAAAGACGTTCGCCAGGCAGTGGAAGCGGCAATCGCGCTGCTAGACAATGGTGAGGCGCGCGTGGCCGAGCCGGATGGCAACGGCGGCTGGCAGGTCAACCAGTGGCTGAAGAAGGCGGTGCTTCTCAGCTTCCGCCTGTATGACAATCGCCTGATGGAAGGCGGATCGGCGGGCAGCCCCGCGTTCGACAAAGTATCCAGCAAGTTCGCCGGCTGGGGGCAGGATCGCTTTGAGGACGCCGGTTTCCGCGTGGTCCCCGGCGCCATCGCGCGGCGGGGCAGCTTCATCGGCCGCGGCGCGGTGCTGATGCCCAGTTTCGTCAATATCGGTGCCTACGTCGGCGAGGGAACGATGGTGGATACCTGGGCCACGGTCGGCTCTTGCGCGCAGATCGGCCGCAATGTTCACCTGTCCGGCGGGGCGGGAATCGGCGGCGTGCTCGAACCCCTGCAGGCCGAACCGGTCATCATCGGCGATGGTGCCTTCATCGGTGCACGCGCCGAGGTGGCGGAGGGTGTGCGCGTCGGCGAAGGCGCGGTGCTTTCCATGGGCGTCTATCTCGGCGCCTCCACCAAGATCGTGGACCGCGAAACGGGCGAGGTGCATCGCGGAGAGGTTCCACCTTACGCCGTGGTCGTGCCAGGCACCCTGCCCGGCAAGCCAATGGCCGATGGATCGCCCGGTCCTGGCCTCTATTGCGCGGTGATCGTAAAGAAGGTGGATGCGCAGACCCGATCCAAGACCGGCATCAACGAACTGCTGCGGGACTAAAGCCGGTAGGAACCTCGCGCCTTCCCGCCCGTATCTCGTTGCAAGGGTCAGACGAGAGACAAAGGGCATTCTATCATGAGCGAAGTTCGTAACGGCGAAATCCATATCGATTCGGAAGACGCGAGCGGCGGTTCCAAGGAAGGCGTGGTGCGCTGGGTGCTGCTCATCAGCATCCTGGCCGCGGTCCTTATCCTGTCGATCATCTGGATGGCCGGCGCGTTCTCCCAGAACGAGGACGAGAGCAGCGCCACCTACGAGCCGGCAACCGCGACCGAGCAGGGCGCGATCATCGGCGATACCGACAGCAACCTCGCCGCCGATTCCATGACCGACATGGCCGACGACAGCAGCGTGCAGGATGGCCTGCCCGTTACGGAGAACGAGTAATGGCCAGTTCCAACAGCTATCGCACCAGCCAGCACGTTGAATGGGAATGGGGCAATGGAACGGCCAAGGGCCAGATCGAGGAACGCTTCGAGCGGGATGTGACGCGCACGATCAAGGGCAGCGAGATCACCCGCAAGGGGAGCGAGGATGACCCGGCCTACCTCATTAAGCAGGAAGACGGCGACAAGGTGCTGAAGCTCGGGTCCGAATTGAAGGCTTCCAGCTAGATGCCGGCGAAGTCCAAGGCCCAACAAAAGGCCGCCGGCGCGGCGCTTTCGGCAAAGCGCGGCGATACGAAGGTAAAGGACCTCAAGGGCGCATCGAAGGAGATGTACGATTCGATGAGCGAGAAGGAACTCGACGACTTCGCCTCCACCGCCCGGAAGGGTCTGCCTGACAGGAAAGGCGACGACTAGTGGCGATGGATGCGGAGACGAAACAGAAGGTCTACGACGATTTCCAGGACGCGGTGAACATGCAGCCCGCCGAAATCGAGAAGTGGCTGGATACCGACGAATCCCGTTCGGTCGGTCAGAAGGATGATGGCGGCGAGAGCGTGGGGCACGAGTCCGGTCGGCGGATCGTGGAGATCAAGCGAACGAACAAGGCCGATCTTACCGACAGCCAGTACGAGCATATGCAAAAGGTTGTCGGCTACGTGCATCGTCACAAGGCACAGAAGCCTGACGGCGACATCAAGCAGAGCGACTGGCGATACTCGCTGATGAACTGGGGCCATGATCCCATGAAAGATGGCTGACAGGTTCGACCTGTCTCGCTTCGTCCAGGCGCAGGCTGGCATCTATCCTGCCGCGCTGGCTGAATTGCGCGAAGGTGCCAAGCGCACGCACTGGATGTGGTTTATCTTTCCGCAGGTCCTCGGTCTCGGCCTGAGTGCCAACGCACGGCTCTACGCCATCAACGGCCTGGCAGAGGCGCGGGCCTACCTCGATCACTCGCTGCTTGGACCGCGGCTCATCGAAGCAACCGAGGCCATGCTTGTCCATGCCGGCACACGCACACCCCTTGCGATACTCGGGCCGATCGACGCGCTGAAGTTCAGAAGTTCGATGACGCTCTTCGAGGTCGCTTCTGTTGCTGACCACCCTTTCACCCCGGCGCTCGAACGCCTGTGTGACGGGCAGCGTGACGCGGCGACGATCGAACGGTTGGCAGAATGACAAAGGAGATGGGCATGACGGTATCGGCACGATGGAACGGCAAGGAAATCGCCCGCAGCGACGACACGGTGGTGGTCGAGGGTAACCATTACTTTCCCCGCTCCGACGTGCGGGAGGATCTGCTGGTCCCCAGTGACACCACCAGTCACTGCCCGTGGAAGGGGGATGCCAGCTACTATTCAGTGCGCGGCGGACAAGACGTCAACACCGACGCCGCCTGGTTCTACCCCCAGCCCAAGGACCAAGCCGAGGCGATCCGCGATCGCATCGCCTTCTGGAAGGGCGTGGAGGTCATCGAGCATTGAACGCCGCACGGTTGATTGCACAGCTCGGCCTGATCGAGCATCCCGAAGGCGGATGGTATCGTGAGACCTGGCGCGCCGACGCTGCGCCCGGTGAACGGGCGAGCGCGACGCTGATCCATTTCCTGCTGGAGGCCGGGCAGCATTCGCACTGGCATAGGGTCGACGCAGCGGAATTATGGCTGTGGCATGCCGGCAATCCCATCGAGATCGCCACCAGCGAACCGGACAGCGGCGATGTCGAGAGGCTGATACTTGGGCCAGAGATCCTGCAAGGCCATGCGATGCAGGCGGTGATCCATCCCGGCGACTGGCAGTCGGCGCGGCCCATGGCCGGAAGCCACGACTTTACGCTGATGAGTTGCGTGGTCTCGCCGGGGTTCGAGTTCGAGGGATTTACCCTCGCCCCGCCGGAATGGCGCCCGGACGCTTGAGGCCGATGCGGGAACCACGCGCGCCCGGATACGCTGGGTTTTAGACAGGATACGGAGAAGACAATGACTGACACGGCCCCGACCAAGACCCTCGCTCAAATTGCCGAGGACATGAAGGACATCGACTTCTGCATGTTGACCAGCCGCGCACAGGACGGCTCGATCGGCGGTCGGCCGATGAGCAACAATTCCGAAGTGGAATACGAAGGCACCAGCTATTTCTTCACCACCGACGATACCCGCATGGTGGAAAACATCGCGCGCGATGCCTCGGTTGGACTGAGCTATGCGGGCAAGGCGGGTCTGAAGGGCATTGTCGGCGCACCGGGCATGTTCATTCATGTCGAGGGTGAGGCAAACATCATCCGCGACAAGCAGGCCTTCCGCGACCATTGGGTCAAGGACCTGGAGCGCTGGTTCAAGCAGGGCGTCGACACCCCCGGGCTGGTGCTGCTCGAGGTCGTTGCCAAGCGCGTCCACTATTGGGATGGCGAGGACGAGGGCGAAGTCAAGTTGCCTGCAACAGCCGCCGCGTGACCGCATTCGAGGCGATCGCCGCGCTGCTCGATAGCCGCGCGGCGGACGCCACCATCTGCCCCAGCGAAGCGGCGCGCTTGCTGGCTGGTGCAGATAGAGACTGGCGTTCCCGCATGGACGAGATCCATGCTGCGAGTGCCGATCTGGCCGACAAGGGTGCAATCGCGCTGAGCTGGAAAGGGGTGCCGATGCGCGCGCCCGATGGCCCTTACCGCATAGGCCGGCAACCGTGATCCGCAGGACACTGCGCGTGGTGTTGGCGATGCTCTATGCCTTTGCAGGATGGAAGCATATCGTCGATCCGGCGCCGTTCCTCAGGATCACCCCGGCGTGGGTATGGGCGCCCGACGCGGTCATCTTCTGGACCGGCGTGGCCGAAATTCTCGGCGCCGCAGCCTTGGTGCAGCCGTTCTCGCCTCGCCTGCGGCAGGCGGCCGGTATTGGCCTTGCGCTCTATGCGCTTTGCGTCTGGCCGGCGAACGTCAATCACATGATGATGGACCTGGTCCGGCCCGATGGCGGATGGGGCATGGCCTATCATGGTCCCCGCATGATCGTGCAACCGCTGCTGATCTGGCTGGCATTGTGGGCCGGACAGGTAATCGACTGGCCGTTTGGGCCACGCGGCAAACCCGCCGGCTAGCTCCCCTTGCCCCCCACCCCGTAGTTGATCTGCGCGTTGCGGGTCTTCTGGAACTCGGGAACGCTCATCCCCTTCATGGCGGCATAGATATCGATGTTGCCGATGCCGGTGACGGCGCCCAGCTTTTCCAGCATGAAGAAGATGACCCCGTATTGGATCATGCCGATCCAGTCGCGATCCCGCACCAGCGTGCGCTCTTCGTCGCTAAGGCCCGCCTCCTCCATCGTGGCGGCCTCGTCCGCCTTGAAGCGTCGCCGCACGGCAGGGTCGGTCAGCGAATGGAGAAAGTGATTGAGCCGAAAGCCCTTAACGCTGCGCTCGATGGTGAAGGGATAGGTGCCCGCCATGTCTTCGGCACCGGCATAATCGTGCCAGGCACGTTCGCGGGTGATCTCGACTGGCTCCACCGGCGCATCCTGCGCGCGGTCTTCCAGAATCATGGTGGCGATCGGGCACATGGAAGGCAGGAAATAGGTCTTGTGCGTGACCTCCACCTGTTCTGACAGGGCGCCGCGCATCAGCAGCCACATCACGACCTCCGCCCCTTCCCAGCCGCCGCGCTTCGCAAGCTCCGCCACGGTCATGTCGAGCAGGCTTTCAGGGTCCTTTTCCAGCCGTTCCATGAATTCGTGATCCCATTCGGGATTGTTGAAGCCGCAGGCCTCGCCGTGGACCTGGTGGCTGAGCCCGCCGGTTCCGGCGATGGCCACCTTTATGTCCTTGGGATAGCTGAGGATCGCCTGGCGCAGGCTGCGGCCGAACTTCCAGAACCGACGCGCGCTGGGCAGCGGCACCGTCAGCACACCGCAGACGACCGGCAGCAACTTGCAGGCCCAGCCGTTTTCCCGATCGTGATCGACCATGACTGAAAGCGGCGAGAACGCCCCGTGGTCGAGGGTCTTGCCCTGGAAATAGGAAAGGTCGAATTCGTTGGCGACCATCACCCGCGCGACGTGAGCGGCGAATTCGGGATCGCCGGCGATCGCCGGAATGTCACGTGGCCCGCCGCCCTCGTCGGCCGGGGCGAAACTCTCGCCCACTCCCAACGCAAAATGGCTGTAATGGTCGAAGAAGGCGGTCATGTGATCGTTGTAGATGTAGACCAGCACGTCGGGCTGCTTTTCCCGAAACCACGCCTGCACCGGCGCATACCCTTCGAAGATCGGTTTCCACACCGGATCGTCGAACTTGTTCGCATCCTTCGCAAAGGCGATGGTGGGAGTGTGCGACGTGGCGACGCCGCCGACGATGGTTGCCATCTGTAAAATCCTTGAAGCGTTGGCCAGACCTTATGACAGGTATTTCCCGTTCGTGAAGCCTTCGGATATGCGAAGCCGTATGGGGCCCGAGCAAAACAAAGGGGCGGCGTGCCCACGCACACCGCCCCTTTCGACAATCAAAACGGTTTGCCGAAAAAATCAGCTCATGTGCTTGGAGACGGCGCCCGTCATCTTGAACATGGAAATCTGGTCCTTGCCGATCACCGCGCTGAGCTTGTCATCGGGGTTAATCATGCGGCGATCCTTGGCGTCCTGCAGGTCGTTCGCCTTGATGTGGTCCCACACCTTGCTGGTCACCTGGGCGCGCGTCATCGGACCCTTGCCGACCACTTCTTCCAGTTCCGGCGTCAGGTTGACCGGCTTGTTGAGAGCGTTGTTCTTGGCAGCCATTTATACTTTCCTTTCAGTCAAAAATTTATGCGTAGAAATCTAGCACCGTTCACGCTTCGTCGTCGCTATCGCCCCAGTCGTAATCCCCGCCTTCTTCGCGGGCGTAGGTACCCGTCAGCGTGGTGAAACCGATCACGTGGCCCTCCATCGCCGCGACCAGATCACTCCGGCTGGCACCCGGCATCAGCACCACTGGCAGATCGAGCGCGTAGAGCTGGAACACATAATCGTGTGCATCGTGCCCCGTGGGCGGGTCGGGCAGCAGCCATTCGGAATTGCCGAACGAATTCTTGCCCACGCGCGGCGGCACTTCGCCTTCCAGCAACTGGCCCTTTTGCGGCGGCAGGCCCCAGACCAGCCAGTGACAGAACGGTTCCGGCGTGGGGGAATCGGCATCCTCCACAATCAACACCAGTTCCTGCGTGCCAGCCGGCGGCGCGGTCCATTCCAGCGGCGGGGCAACGGCATCGTCCTCGTCCGCAGTGAAGCTGGGATCCAGCGGCTCCCCATCGGCAAAGGCTGCGGACCGCAGCGCGAAGCCGCCCTTGCCCGCCAGGCCCTCTGCACCCAGCGATGCCACCACCAGCTTGCCATGTCCGGCACGCACGTTGCGCAGCAGCTTGCCGAGCCAGGCGGGGACGTGTTCGAGCATGGGTATTCCTTCGGATAACAGCAGTTTTACGGATAACGAGCGTCTGCTGTGGCGATTGGAACGCAGCTTTGCAAGCGCCTGCAGGCTTCAGCGTGTCGAAGGATGGGGCGTGCCAAGCGGGTATTGCCTGCAATCATGCTGCCGTCGATGTGGCAGCTTGCCACGAATTCGCGCCAGGCGTAGGGTGCCGTGTGCGTGGGATTGCCTCATCACGCTGAATTCAAAGGGTCTTTCATGCGCACCTCGAAATTCTCCGCTTCGCTTGCCGTCATTGCCCTGCTCGCCGGTTGCGGCGGAGGGGGCGGATCGAATAACAACACCGGCGGCGTGCCCAGCCCAAGTCCGACGCCGACCACGGCACAATGCTCGCTCTCGGCGCAGCAGGATTTCGTGCGCAACACGCTGAATACCAACTACTTGTTCCCCGAACTGCTGGACCTCAACGTCAACAAGGCGAATTATTCGAACCTGCAATCCTATATCGATGCGCTGGTGGCACCCGCGCGTGCGCAGGCGAAGGACCGCTTCTTCACCTATGCCACATCCATCGCAGAGGAGACCGCGTTTCAGCAGAGCGGCGCCAGCGCGGGTTTCGGCTTCCGGCTGCGCTACGATTCCGATGCTCGCCGTCTGTTCGTCATCGAGACGTTCGAGGGCACCTCTGCCCTCGGCGCCAATGTCGATCGGGGAACCGAGATCGTAGGCATCGGCACCAGCGCCGCAAACATCGTGTCCGTGAGCAGCCTGTTTGCCAACGGCGGCGCTGCCGCAGTGAGTGACGCGCTCGGCCCCAGCACGGCTGGCACCACCCGCGTCCTGAGGGTGATTGACCAGACCGGGGCGACGCGCGAGGTCAGCCTCAGCAAGACCGACTATTCGCTGGATCCGGTATCAGATCGTTACGGCGCCCGGATCATCAACGATGGCGGCAAGCAGGTCGGCTACATCAACCTGCGCACCTTCTCGGTCGCCTCCGCCGAACAGGATCTCAACACCGCGTTTGGCCAGTTCCGTGCCGCAGGCGTCACCGAACTGATCATCGACGTTCGGTACAACGGCGGCGGTTTGATCCGTATTGCGGAACGCTTTGCGGATCTGCTGGGTCGCAACCTGTCCGGCCAGGTGTTCGAGCGGATTGCGTTCCGTCCCTCGCGATCGGGCGACAACTCGGTTTACAACTTCAATCCCAACGGCAATTCCATCGCGCCGACCAAGATTGCCTTCATCACGTCACGCAGCACGGCATCTGCAAGCGAGTTGATCATCAACGGCATCAAGCCCTACGTTCAGGACATCGCGCTGATCGGCGACAATACCTTCGGCAAGCCAGTTGGGCAGGAGGCTTTCGATCTGGCCGCCTGCGACCTCAGGTTCCGCGCCGTGACGCTGGAAATCCGCAATCGCGACAATTTCGGGGACTACTACACCGGCCTCGCCGCTTCGGTGCCCAAGACCTGCCGCGCTGCCGATACCCTGAACGCGCAACTGGGCGATCCCAACGAATCGCAGATCAAGGTTGCGCTCGATTTCCTGGCAGGGCGTTCGTGCACGCCGATCTCGGCCAGCACTGGAGCCGCTTCCGTTCGTGATACCGGCCTGTTGCTGCCCACGGTGGGCGACCGCACGCCGACTCAGCACGAAGTGCCCGGCGCCTATTGATCGTGACGCGCCGCACCCGCTCCCGGGTGCGGCGTCGCGATCATTGCCCCGCCTCGTCGCCAATATCGTCACCCTCGCGCCAGGCGCAGCCCTGCCGCTGTTCGCTGCCGATCTGGAGGGTGGCAACGAACGGATAGGTGCGATCGCTCATCCCGTCGGAACAGGTGCCCGGCGTAATCGCGAGATCGACGGCAGCGCCCCCGCGCGTGCCGCTGAACGACACGCCGCCGCGCCCGGCGAACCGGGTGACCGCGATGGCCTCTCCGTCGCTGTTTTCCAGCGTGGAGTAGGTGAACGTGGTGCCTTGCACCCTGCCCCCCCAGAACGGTTCGGTGCCGACCAGCTTGATCACCGCGTCCTCGGCCAGCCCGGCATAGGGGCGGGTGTCCTCGCTGTCGCCGGGTAGGCCCTGCGACCCGGCCGCCCCGCACGCCCCCAACGCGGCAAGTATCGCTGCCATCGTCACAACCCTTCGCATCGTCCGGCTCCTCGTGTGTTAAGCGTCAATCCCCCTTTCTCCCGGAACCGATGGGGGCGGCAAGTTTTTATTAGGCAAACCAATAACTACCGTTTCGGGAGACATCGGGATGAACATCTCGCCCTGGATTTTAGGCGTTGCCGCTCTCGTTCCCATTGCCGGCGCCTTCGCCGGACAGGCCATGAGCACCGATCCCGTCGGTATCCATGCCGACGCCATCTCATCAATGCCGGCGCATTCCGGCATCACGGCCGGTTCCGGCGCGGAGCTTGAACAGCAGCGCCTGCCCGATCACTATGCCATGGACACGCCGCATGGCCGGGTGGAGGTCGCCGATCTGGCGTGGCGCGGTCGTTATCGCGATCGCGCGCGTTACGGCTATCGCAGCGACTATTCAGACGATCTGGATATCGAGGCGGAAATGGCGCGGATGGACACCCAGTGGGGATCACACACGGACTCCGGCAATGCCGCCGCTTTCGTTGGTGCGCAGCAGCAGCCCAATCTCGCCCGGGTTGAGCCGACCTCTCGCTACGCGGAAGCGCCGCACTACGCCGCCATGAGGGACGCGCGCACCGGAGAGGATCAGGTCCGCGCCGCAGACGCGCCGAGCCCCGCCGCCACCGCGCCCATCAGCATTGCCATCGATCCCCGCCCCCGGAATATTGACGTTGGCGTCGCCTTGGCGCTGACCGACTAGCGGCTCACCGTTCGGGCACGCGCCCGAGCACGCGCACCGGGCAGAACCCGTCGCCGCCGCCCGCCCGGCTGGTAAAGACAAGGTTTTCCAGATCGCCAGTGCACACGCTCCCCAAACCGCGCGTTTCCAGCGCGAGGCGATTGGAAAAATCGAGTTCGGCGCACGGACCGGTCGTTTCCAGCAGAAAAGTCTCCCGCAGGCCGGTGTCGAGATAGATCCGCTCGCGCCCGGCGGAGGCGGAAGGTGCCCTTGCAAAATTGCGGATCTCGCGCTGCGTGAAGCATGCGCGCGAGGTGTCGAGGCTGGCAAGCATCTGCTCTTCGGTTCGGGGGTCGGCTGGCTCGGCCATTGCGCACCCGGTAATGGCCAACAGGATTGCGGGAATGGTGACCTTGGTTTTCAGGTGTACAGTCATTGCATGATCCTCTCTCTGGACGAGCGCCTGTGACAGGCGTCGGTTCCAGACCAGCACCTGTCGGGACAACGCCGGCTTGCGATGCCACCGCGTTTGCTCCACCTTCAGCGCCCATGGCAAAGGCTTACCGAACCTTCGCGGAGTTCTGGCCGCATTACCTGCGTGAACACGCGCGGCCAACCACGCGGGCGCTGCACTATATCGGCACCGCACTGGTGATTGCCGTCGCGCTGATAGCGGTGGTCAGCGGGTCGTGGTGGCTGCTGCTGGCCATGCCGCTCGCGGGGTATTTCTTCGCCTGGATCGCCCATTTCACGGTTGAGCGAAACAGGCCGGCGACCTTTACCTACCCTTTGTGGAGCCTGGCCGCGGACTTTCGCATGTTCGCCTTCTGGATCACCGGCCGCCTCGGCCCCGAACTGGAACGGGCAGGGGTGAACCGCACACGCGATAGCTGAGCCTCAGCGCGAGAGGCGCCGGTGGTTGGCGCGCACCGGCCCGCTGTAATGGCGCAGTGCCCTTGCGGAGAGCTGGGCAGGCGATTGCGCCACTCCGCCCAGCATCAGCGCAGGCCACAGCATCAGATTCGCCACGAACTTCTCGCGCATCATGCGCT
Organism: Aurantiacibacter arachoides; assembly: GCF_009827335.1. GTDB lineage: Bacteria > Pseudomonadota > Alphaproteobacteria > Sphingomonadales > Sphingomonadaceae > Alteraurantiacibacter > Alteraurantiacibacter arachoides. Next base: position 2,091,334 of record NZ_WTYH01000001.1, read on the forward strand.
CTGCCTCGCGCTCGGCAAGCTTGCCGCCGGCCATGATGCGCAAGGATCGCATCCACATGACTGAAGCCGCTTCGTAGGATAGGGACCAACTCTCCATCGCGAGGCTGGACCAGGCGGCGTGATCGGGTTTGGTCATGGAAGGCTCCTGGAGAACGACAGCCGGAGAGGTTCATGCTGCACTGCACAAACGACATCGAGCGTGATTTGCTCCCCGGAGCCGCGCTTTAATCGTTGCAACCCATGACAAAATTCTGCGCAGTTTGCATGGGCACCGGCGGCAATGGGCCCGCGCTCTGCGCGCCATAGCTGACGCTCACGCCCGAGGCCCCCTCCAGAACAGAGCGCAGTTCGCCCGGAACCGGGCCGGTTGCGCTTACACCGCCCCGCAACGCGTCGCCTTTAACGTCCGCCACCAGGGCAACGACCGTTGCGCCTGAACCGAGGCTCATGCGCTCCTCGCTGCCGATCGGGCGGAAAGCTTTGACGTTGACCGTCAGACCGCCCCCAGCCGGGCAGAACACGTGGACAATCGCAGACTCACCCGCACCCGGCGTGAAGGCCAGCCCGTCCCCCTCTCCGCTCGAAAGTAATTCCCATGCACCTGCCACAAAGGGTGTTGGGCTGGCAGTCGGTGCACCAGCGGCCTTGCCCGGTATGCTCGAAGACGAACTTTCCCGAGACAGAGGGGTATCGTTCGCCATTTCCTGTTCCTGTTCCGGTTCCGACGAACAGGCGGTCAGGGCAATCAAGGCACTAAGCAAACTGGAGGATCGGAGCATCATGCAGCAAAAAACGGCCATCCCGTGCAGGAAGTTCCGCGCTCGCAGAGGCGCGCACCCCGGCCGGTTCAGTTCCCCGCTCGCACCATGACCAGCGTGCCCAGTTCGACGCTTTCCTGCCCCGGCCGCACGACAACGGGATGCGCGGTGTCGGTCGTGAACGCCAGATCGCCTTGCGGCCCGAGAATCTGAACACGCGCCGTGGTTCGCACCGCCCCTGTCAGCGCAGTTCGCGGCACAGGCACGCTGAAGGCGATGGGCACCTGGCGGCGCTCAAGCAAGTAGGTTTGCTCGGCAAGCGTTGTCGCTGCCGCATCGGCGCGGGATGTTTCTTCGATCCGCACGACCATCTGCGATCCCGGCGCCAGCGCAATCCGCTCGCGATAGGTCGCCTCGCCGCTGACGGTGACGAAATCACTGGCCGGGCCGGTAGTCGGCACCGTGGCACAAGCGGAGATGGCGCCGGCGGCGAGCAAGGGGGCGAAGTGCTTCATCCTGGCTTAACGATGCGCCTGCGTCCGCTGTTCCCAGGTGAAAAGTCTGGCGTTTACGCAATTTCAAACCATCGCCCGCACACCCTTGTCATGTGCAAACGGTGAATTTCCTGCTCGACCGCCCGCTGGCCCTGCTGATCGTTCTCGCCATCGGGGCGGCGATCGGTATCGCGCTCGAACGCTTCATCGAACGGGGCGAGCGCGAGAAGCGCCAGGCCTACTGGCGCGGTCGCAATGCCGGCAAGCGCGGCGGCGCCACGGTTTCGCCCCTGCGCAAGGACGGCTCTCGCGTTTCGATCAACGGCACGCCGGACGGTGCCAAGCTCGACGCCGCCGAGCAATTGCGCCGCGTGATGGAAGCCGACTTCAAGCCCCGCCCCCTGCTCAACCGGCCCGAGGCGGCGGTGTTCGCGGCGCTGGACCAGGCGGTGATCGCGCGTAATCCGAACTGGCAGGTGATGGCGCAGGTCTCCTTGGGGGAGTTTCTGGCCTCGCCCGAGAAAGACGCCTTTGGGGCGATCAATGCCAAGCGCGTCGACTTCGCCCTGATGGACGAGCGGGCGAGCGTTCGCCACGCGATCGAGTACCAGGGCACCGGCCATCACCAGGGCAGCGCTGCGGCCCGCGATGCGGTGAAGAAGGAAGCCTTGCGCAAGGCGGGCATCGGCTATCACGAGGTCGTGGCGGGCCACACCACCCCGGCAGAACTGCGGCGCCTGGTCGAACGGCTGGTTCCCGCCGCCTAGGCCGCTTCGTTCGACGATTAGTGCCGAATTGATGCAAGGCTTGTGCGTTCGGGGGCGTATCGTGCCCGCTGGGGCATTCCGTCCCGACTGGAACCGATCATGGCCAAGGGCCAAGCGAAGAAAAGCCGCGAGACACGCAAGCCGAAGAAGGAAAAGGTAAAGACCAACGCCTCCCAGCCCAGCACCAAGCCCGGCGGCATCAAGGGGCTGGAGAACATGCGCAACGCATAGGCGCACGGGTAGCGATCCCTGCTCCGACGCGGTAGGCGGGGGCGATGGATGCCACCGCCCCAATCGACCATGCACTGCCCGCCGATGCGATTGCTGTGCTGGTCGATGCCGATGCCTGCCCGGTGAAGGAAGAGATCTATCGCGTCGCCGAGCGCCACCGCGCCCATGTGCGCGTGGTCAGCAACGCGGCGTTCCGGGTGCCGGTCGGCGCGCGGGTGAAGCGGATCGTCGTGACGGATGCCTTCGATGCCGCGGACGACTGGATCGCGGCCCATGCCGGACCGCGCACCGTGGTGGTGACGGGCGACATCCTGCTCGCCGGCCGGGCGCTGAGGGCCGGCGCAAGGGTGCTGAAGCACGACGGCCGCGAATTCGATGCCGCCAGCATCGGCAGCGCCATCGCCACCCGCGCCATCATGGCGGACCTGCGCGCCGGCATGGACGGCCTCCTGGGCGCGGCGGGTGGCGGGCCGCCGCCGTTTTCAAAGGCGGATCGTTCGCATTTCCTGCAGGCGCTCGACCGCATCCTGGTGGCGTTGTCACGCCAGGCGTGAGGGCGGAGCGCGGTGAGGGCCTAGCCGCCCGCCTTGCCGTCAGAAGATGCTGCGGCCTTCTTTGCAGGCTTCTTTGCCTGATGTTCGGCCAGAAGGCGGTCGATCTCGGCAATCCGCAACCGCTGCGGCGTATCGGGCTTCAGGCCCTTCAGACGACATTCGCCCCACAGCTTGCGGCGTTCGGATTCGAGAGTCTTGCGGTAGAGATCGGCCATGCCCGGGCTTATGGAACGCGACAGGCGCGGATGCCAGCGGCAAAGCGCTGCCAGCCACCCTGTTTCCACGCGCAGGTGGCCGAGCGCAAAAGGAAAGGGGCGGCCCGTGAGAGCCGCCCCTTCGTGTTTTTCATTCGGGAAACGATCAGCTCGGCATCAGCACCGTGTCGATCACGTGGATGACGCCGTTCGAGGCATCGACGTCGGTGGCCGTCACGGTGGCGGTGTTGCCGGCCGCATCGCGCAGCACGACATTCTGGCCATCCATCATGGCCGTCAGCGTGGCGCCGTTGACCGTGGTTAGGGCATAGCCATCGGCGCCCGCTGCCTGGATGGCCTGCGTCAGCGCGGCGGCATTCGTTTCGCCCTGCACGACGTGGTAGGTGAGGATGCCCGACAGATCCTCGCGACCCGCCTCGCTCATCAGTTCGTCACGCGTGGCCTGCGGCACCTTTTCGAACGCGGCGTTGGTCGGCGCGAACACGGTGTAGGGGCCCGGGCCCGACAGGGTTTCGGCCAGCTGGGCCGAGGTGACGGCCGATACCAGCGTGGAGAAATCCGGATTGCCCTGCGCGACTTCGACGATGCTGCCGGTGTCGGCCATCATGTCGTTGGAGGTGGCATCGGCCATTTCGGTGTCGGCGGCAACGGGAGCCGTATCCTCGGCATCCTGCGAGCACGCGGCCAGCGCCAGCGCGGCGACCGAGGTGAGGGCGATTGTATGAAACTTCATGGGAACTGTCCTGTCTTGCGAATGTTCGGGGTCTTGCGTGACGCCTGTGGCCAGCCCTGTCAGGCGGCCATTCGTCATCAGGGTAACGGGGTGCCGGCGTCGCCGTTCCGTGATTCCGCCCCGCATGGGCCAAAGCCCGTAGTCAACATTGGTTAGTTGGATCGCGTCACGACGTTTCAGGTCTGGTTTCGCCGTTTGCATCAGCTCGGCCTTTTCGGGCGAACCTCGACCTCTTCCCGAAGGATGCGGTGAAAATAACCTACGCCAGATTGGCGAGATTGGAGCGGCTTTTCGCGCCTAAGGTCCATCCGTGGATCGCGTGCAGGTTGGCCCCAGGCGTTTTTTGATGGCATAGTCGTCTCCATTATGGAGGCAGTGTATGCAAACCGACGGGATCGCTTTCGCGCCTCATTTGACGCCCCGCCAACTCGATTGCCTGGCGCTCGTCAAAAAAGGCCTCACCTCAAGGCAAGTTGCTCGCGAGCTCGGCATATCCCACCGCACGGTGGAAACGCATGTCGCTGGCGCCATCGAGGCGCTTCAAGTCAATAACCGAATGGCCGCGGTAACCCGGCTTGACGAATTGAAACGGGAACACCGCGAGGCCGAAAAGGCCGCATCAACCAGGCCATTCATGCTCGGTTTGCCATACGATGACGCGGATGCGTATCTCGTAGCCTTTACCGAGCCCGAGGTGAGTGAAGGCGCAATACAGTCGTGTCAATTTCGGTTTTTTCCTCCGCTAAGCGGCACGGCATCCGATATATCCGCAAAGGGTCGACTGCGTTGGATCGTGCGCATTGCGGCTGCGGGCATCATGCTGACCTGCATGTCCTACCTATCCATTATCGGCGTATCTGAGATCGCCGCGGCATCATCAATGTGACCGAACGTATCGGCCCGCGCACCCGCGCTGGCCGAGAGCTAAAAGGAAAACGGTATGTACATTGTCGATGCCACCGCAGGGCAGGTCATTGCGAAAGATACGCAACAGTCGGTCGAGGCGATCGATCGTGCGGTCATGTCGCTCGCCCATCTTTGCATCAGCATAATCGAGGTGAGCAAGGCCTCGGATCTTCCCGTAACGACCGGGCAGGCCGCACTGGCGAACGTCGGCGCCGGACTTTCGCAGATGATCGGTTCGCGAGAAGCGATCGGAACTGCTACTCGCGAAATGTTGAAGGTGAAGAGGGCGTCAAATCTTGAAACTGTCGCGGTCGGCTGTCCTCCCGATTACAACAAAACTGCGCAATCGCCCATTCTGGTAACGACTGAAAAAGCTGCCTGATCGATGTTGGACCCTTACCTGCTTGCTTCCTGGCTGTTCTTGCTCGCGGCATTGGCAATCAGTTGGCAGGCGGGTAATTCCAAAGACCGGACGGTCATCATCGGGATTGCAATCATGGCTGGGGCATCGGCTTCGGTTTATTCGTTCCTGGATTACCAATCAGCACTTTACGCGAACCTTGGCATCGACACGGCTCTTCTGCTTTGGGTGACGCGGTACGGCGTTACCGGAGAAAAGTTCTGGCCCATCTGGTTTGCCGGGTTCCACGCCGTGACAGTGTTCTTCGAACTAGGCGCAATTCTCCTGCCCGATGATCTTCGCATGGTCGCCTGGCGGCTTGGTACGTTTTGGTTCCTGCCTGCTTTTTCCGCAATGGCGGTCGGGCTGACGCTCGATCGACGCAGGACCCAATCACGACAGGGCATTCCTGTGACCCGGGAGTAGGGCCGACAGGCAGTCGCTTTTGGCACCCAAAAAACTACGGGTCGCGGCCCCCCGTGCTCAATCGTGCTCCCGATCACCCTGCCCGATATATAGCTCACGCCCCGTTTCGTTGTAGACGCGGCTCATCTCATCCATCCCCTTCTCCGCGTCAGCCACCGGCTCCGTCGCCGCCAGATAGCTCTCGGAATTCTGCTTCGCCGCGAAATCGCGCACCTCTTGCGTGATCTTCATCGAGCAGAACTTAGGCCCGCACATCGAGCAGAAGTGCGCTGTCTTGGCGCCTTCCGCGGGGAGGGTCTGGTCGTGGTATTGCTCGGCGGTGTCGGGGTCTAGGCTGAGGTTGAACTGGTCGCGCCAGCGGAATTCGAAGCGGGCGCGGCTCAGCGCGTCGTCGCGAACCTTGGCGGCGGGATGGCCCTTGGCGAGGTCGGCGGCGTGGGCGGCGAGCTTGTAGGTGACCACGCCCACCTTCACGTCGTCGCGGTCGGGCAGGCCGAGGTGTTCCTTGGGCGTGACGTAGCAGAGCATCGCCGTGCCGAACCACCCGATCATGGCCGCGCCGATGCCGCTGGTGATGTGGTCGTAGCCGGGCGCGATGTCGGTGACGAGCGGGCCGAGGGTGTAGAACGGCGCCTCGCCGCAGGCGGCCAGCTGCTTGTCCATGTTTTCCTTGATCTTGTGCATCGGCACGTGGCCGGGGCCCTCGATCATCACCTGCACGTCCTGCTCCCAGGCGCGCTTCGTCAGCTCGCCCAGCGTGTAGAGCTCGGCGAATTGCGCCTCGTCGTTGGCGTCGGCGATGCTGCCGGGGCGCAGGCCGTCGCCCAGCGAATAGGCGATGTCGTAGGCCTTCATGATCTCGGTGATCTCGTCGAAGCGTTCGTAGAGGAAGCTCTCCTTGTGATGCGCCAGGCACCATTTCGCCATGATGCTGCCGCCGCGGCTGACGATGCCGGTCACGCGCCTGGCGGTCATCGGCACGTAGGGCAGCCGCACCCCGGCGTGGATGGTGAAGTAGTCGACGCCCTGTTCGGCCTGCTCGATCAACGTGTCGCGGAAGATTTCCCAGGTCAGGTCCTCGGCAATGCCGCCGACCTTTTCCAGCGCCTGGTAGATGGGCACGGTCCCGATGGGCACGGGGCTGTTGCGGATGATCCATTCGCGGGTGTCGTGAATGTTGCGGCCCGTGGAGAGGTCCATCACGGTGTCCGCGCCCCAGCGGATCGACCAGACCATCTTGTCGACCTCGTTCGCCACGTCGCTGGCCACGGCGGAGTTGCCGATGTTGGCGTTGATCTTGACGAGGAAGTTGCGCCCGATCGCCATCGGCTCGCATTCCGGGTGATTGACGTTGGAGGGGATGATCGCCCGGCCGCGCGCCACCTCGTCGCGCACGAATTCGGGCGTCACGTAGTCGGGGATCGCGGCGCCCCAAGAATTGCCGTCCATTTCATGCGCGATCTTCTCGCGGCCGATGTTCTCGCGGATGGCGACGTATTCCATCTCGGGCGTCACGATGCCGCGGCGGGCGTAGTGCATCTGGCTGAGGTTCGCGCCGGGCTTGGCCCGCAGGACCCTCTGGCGCACGTTGGGAAAGGCGGGGACGCCGCCCGACCGGTCCGGCCCCAACTGGCCATTGTCCTCCGGCTTCACTTCGCGTGCGGTGTACTCCTCCACGTCCCCGCGGGCGAGCTGCCAGTCGCGGCGCAGCTGGCCAAGGCCGGCGCGGATGTCGATCTGCGCGGTCGGATCGGTGTAGGGGCCGGAGGTGTCGTAAACCCGCACCGGCGGCTCGCCGCAGGACGGCTCAAGGTCGATCTCGCGCATGGCCACACCCAAAGGTCCGACGTGGATCTTGCGGCTGCCGCGGATCGGGCCGGTGGTGACGCCGATGTTGAACCCGTTGGATTCGCGGGGGGAATTGATGTCGGCCATGAAAAGTCTCTCCTCGTGGCAGGAGAGCGGTTTTCTGGCGTCGGTTTGCACGAGCGACCAGCCACTCCCTCCGCCGATGCTAATCGGTTCAGGTTCGACGGGTTTCGCGGACTTCTACCGCGCTCTCAGCCTCGTGGCGCCCCGGGGATGGCGACGATGTAGGACTTTCGTCACCTGCTGTCCATCGCCCGGAACCGTGCGCCGCGCGCACCCGTTCATCGAGCAAACCCCATTCGAAAGGACACACGACCCATGGATATCGTCGATTGCATTCTCGCAGATCACCAGCGCCAGCGCATGCTTTTTGCCGCGCTGGACGAGGCGCGCGCCGACACCGAGGCTGCCGGTCGCATCTTCGGCTACCTGCGCGATCACCTGGAAGCCCATGCCGAGGCCGAGGAACGCTTTTTCTACCCCCGGCTGCTGCAGTGCGGTGAAGGCGCGCTCGACAGCGACAGCGCCAGCGAGACCACCGAGGACGCCATCGACGATCACAACAAGATCGAAAAGGCTGCCGAGGCGGCCAAGGAACATGAGGTCGGATCGGACGGCTGGTGGAAGGCCGTGGACCAGGCCAACCTGCAGAATTCCAAGCACCTGAGCGAGGAAGAGCGCCAGGGCCTGACCGACTTCCGCCGCCAGGTGCCGCTGGAAGAGCGCGTGAAGCTGGGCGTGCAGTATCTCGCCTTCGAACTCAGCCACGAGAGCGGGTTCGAACGCAAGGAAAAGGACCCTGACACCTACATCGAAAAGCACGAGAACGCCTGATCCCGCTGCATGCGCCGCGCCGCCGTTGACCCGGCGCGCGGCGCGGCGCAGGTTGGCATGACCGTGACCCAGCAGCCCCGCGTTTCCATCCACCGCCTCGGCAACGAAGGCCAGCCGCTCGTGGTGATCGATAACGTCTGCGGCAGGTCCGGTGAATTGCTGGAAAGCGGTCGGCGGGCAACCTTCCAGCCCGGGGGCGCAAGTTATCCGGGCGTTCGCTCCTGGTGCTCGCCCGATTTCCTGGAGCCGGTTCGCCCGCTACTGTTCCAGGTTTTGCAGCAGGTCTTCGGCTTTCGGCAGGGCGTCAGCATGGACGTCTCAACCTATTCGTTGGTCACGCTGCCCGAGGGCGAACTCGCGCCGTTGCAACGGATTCCGCATTACGATCACGCGGCGGGCGAGGTGATCGCGGTGATGTATTACCTGCTTGGGCGGGAGAGCGGGGGCACGGCGTTTTATCGCCACCGCCGCACCGGGTTCGAGACGATCAGCGAGGATCGCGTCGATGCCTACAACGCCGGCCTCGCAACAGACGAGCGCGAATATGGCGCCCCGCCGCCGCGCTATCACGTCGGTAGTGACGAACGGTTCGAGGAAATCGGACGCGTCGATGCCGCGCCCGACAGGCTGGCCCTCTACCGCGGGCGCCTGCTGCATTCCGGCGTCATTCCCGATCCCGCCGCGCTGACCGATGATCCCGCAAGCGGCCGGCTGACGATCAACATGTTCCTGCGCGGGCGTTGAGCCTTTCGGCATTACTGTTGTCGCCCTGCGGTTTGCCGACTGTTTGCCATGTGCGCCCGCTTCGCTATGACCCCGTAACAATCGAAACCACAATCACAGGATGCCCCGATGATCATGCTGCGCGCCGCCCTGCTCGCCTCGGCCCTTGCCCTGCCCTTTACCTCCGCAATCGCCAGAGACCTCACGCCCGAGGATATAGCCCGCATCGAGACGACCGGCGCCGTTGCCGTTTCACCGGATGGCACGCGCATCGCCTACACCCGGGTGCACTATCCCGATGTCACGACAGGTGAGGACAATTCCGGCGCGCAGCAGCAGCTGTTCCTGGCCGACGCAGCGATGCAGGCGCGCGCCTTCCTGCCCGAAGACATGAACGTGTCCACGATCGGCTTCACCCCTGACGGGCGCACGATCACCTTCCTGTGGACGGGCGATGATGGCGACCGCGCGCTGTGGGGCATTCCGGTCGACGGCGGGTCGCATCGCAAGATCGCCGGCGTCGCCGATGCGCGCGTTTCCGCCTATGCCTTTTCACCCGATGGCGCGCAGGTCTACATGCTTGCCTCCGCCGCGCCGGACGAGACGCGCGACGAAGAGGCCGGTGCCGGCTTTACCAGCGTAGTCTACGAGGAGGAGCAGCAGCTCAACCGCGTCTTCGTGGCCAATGTGGGAAGCGAAGTGGACGCCGACCCGGTGGCCGTGACGGTGCCCGGCTATGTCGACAGCTTCACGGTCGCACCCGGCGGCGACTGGGCGCTGATCACCAGCGCGCCCTCCCCGCTGGTGGACGACGGCTATACGTCGAAGCGGGCCAACATCCTGAACCTTGCCACCGGCAGCGTGCTGGCGGTGGCAACGCCGGGCAAGATCGGCGATGTCGAGATCTCCCCCGACGGTCGGCAGCTCTCGCTGGTGGCGGGCACCGATATCAACGATCCGGCACCGACGACGCTCTACCTCGTCGACACGGCCACCGGCGCGATGCGCGCGCTGAACGAGGGCGCTGCCGAGGCGGCGGGCGATACCGAGTGGATGGCCGACGGCCGCCTTGCCACGATCATCGACGTGGGCGTGCAGACCCGGCTGCGGTTCTATTCCGCCGAAGGTCAGATGCTGGAAGAGGTCGATCCCGGCGAACTGATTCTCGCCAGCCTGGAGCAGGGCGGCAACCGCCTGACGGTAGAGGCCAACGCGCCCACCTTCCCCAACGAGCTGTTCCTCTATTCGCGTGGCGGCACCTTCGAGCGGTGGACCGATCACAACCCCTGGCTCAGCGAAATCGATTTTGGCGAGCAGCGCGCCTGGACCTACACCGCGCGCGACGGGACCGAGATCGAAGGCGTGCTGATCGAGCCGGTGGGCGGCGTTCCCGCCGGCGGCGCGCCGCTGATCCTGAACGTCCACGGCGGACCCGAGGCGCACGACAGCAACGGCTGGTCGACCAATTACTCCAGCCCCGGCCATGTCGCTGCTGGGGAAGGCTACGCGGTGTTCCGCCCCAACTATCGCGGCTCCACCGCCTATGGCAGCGCCTTTTCGCGCCAGCACCAGGGCGATGCGGCCGGCGTGGAGTTCGACGACCTGGTCGATGCCAAGCGCGCGCTGGTCGCCGCCGGCATTGCCGACGCCGATCGGGTTGGCGTGACCGGCGGCAGCTACGGCGGCTATGCCACGGCCTGGAGCGCCACCCGCTATTCCGAAGAATTTGCAGCAGGCGTGATGTTCGTGGGCATTTCCAACATCCTGTCGAAGTGGGGCACCACGGACATTCCGGGCGAGGAATACAACGTTCACGCCCGCCGTTACGTGTGGGACGAGTACGAGCAGACCCTGCAGCGCAGCCCGATCTACTGGGCCGACCAGGCGGAAACGCCGCTGCTCATCATGCACGGCGCAAACGATCCGCGCGTCAGCCCGACGCAGAGCTACGAGCTTTATCGCCACATCAAGGTGCGCAAGCCCGAAACCCCGGTGCGGCTGGTGCTTTATCCGGGCGAAGGCCACGGCAACGCCCAGGCCGCCGCGCGCTACGACTACAACCTGCGCATGATGGAATGGTTCGACACCTACCTGATGACCGGCGATCGCGACGCCGCCATGCCCGGCCCGCGCCCCGATCTGGGGCTTGGCGAAAGCGAAGAGGGCTGAACCTCCGACGAGGAAACGAAAAAGGGGCGGCGAGTGTAGACTCGCCGCCCCTTTTTCCTGAGCCGTGACGGTGGTTGCCGGTTAGAACGTGTAGCCCACGCCCACCGCGCCCAGCCACTGGTCGTCGCTGCCGCGGATGCTGGTGAAGGGGGTATCCGCCGCATCGCCCAGAACGTGCGAATAGCCGCCGATCACGATCAGGCCGAGCCCGCCGTTGGCAAGGTCACCGTCTAGATCGAAGGCAAGCAGCAGGTTCGCGCCCACGCTGGTGAAGCCGCCGCCGCGCGGTTCGAACGCGGGCAATTGCTGGCCGGCCGGACCGGTGTAGGCGGCATTGTCGACGCGGAAGTAATAGTCCTGGAAGTCCTCGTCCGCCCATTCCGTCCCGACCGACAGGCTGGCCGCCATCGCCTGGCTCAATGGCGTGAAATAGGTCACCGACGGTGCCACCGTCATGCCGTCGTGGGCGCCCGATACGTCGAATAGTACGTCGGTCTTGAGCGAAAGGCTGTCGTAGGGGTTGAGCACGGCAGGAAAGCTGATGCCGGCGCTCGGTCCGACCTCGATCGCGGTGTCGAGTTCGCCGTAGAATTCGACGACGTCGTCCTTGATCTGGCCGGCGCGGTTGCCGCGGATGCGCGCCGCCACGCCGAGGTCGATGCCGGGGCCGCCAGGTTTATCCTGAATGAAATCGAGCGCGATGCCGCCAGCGCGCGGATTGATGTCGATGCCGCCGAGCGAGCCCTGCACGATCGGCAGCACGTTAAAAACGTAATCGTCCGACCCGGTGTAGGACGGGCTGTAGGCAGCCCCCACGCCGAGCGAGAGATAGTTGCCAGAAAAGACCGTTTCGCTGGGTTCGATGGGAACGTCGGCCACCTGATCCTGGGCAAAGGCCGGCGCCGCCAGAGCGATGGCCGAAAGGGCGGTCGCGGCCGCCAGTGTGCGAATGTGCAAGTTGTGTGCTCCCTGTTCTTTGCCGCTGAACGACCTGAACGCCTTCCCGGTTCCGCGTTGCTGATGCGATCACAATGCGCCGCCCGACGCCTGCCAATCGCGAATGGCGTCGACGGGATAGGCAAGCATGATGACGTTGAGTGTCAGGTTGTCCCGAATGGCCCACAGCGCCAGCAGTTCCAGGCCGAGACCAAGCGCCACGCTGGCCCACCACGGCAGGCGCACGGCGACGAGGAAACCCAGCACCATCCAGCCGATATCCGCCGCCGAATTGACGATGGAATCGCCGCTGTAGCCGAAGGCGGCGGTGGCTTCGCGGTAGCGGTCGATCACCGTGGGGGTGTTTTCGGATATCTCCCACAGGCTTTCCACCAGCACCGCGATGGGCATCGCCCAACGCTGGGGCGCTCCGCCGAACAATCGCCAGCGCTGCCACAGCAGCCAGGCGATACCGGCCATGATGAGGCCATGAGTGAAATGGCTGGGCGCGTACCAGTCGGCGATGTGCTGGCTGTTGCCGGCGCTCTGCACCTGCCCGTGCCACAGTTCGATGGTGCCGCAGGTACAGATCGGCGGACGGCCCATGGCAAACAGCACCGCGACCGCGATGAGCGCGACAACGATGCTGGCCAGCCACGCGCGATGATGGGGAAGCAGGCGCTCCATGGGCTCGCATGATGGCCCGGGCAGCGCGCAAGGCAAGTGATGCGCGTGGATTGTCACCCGGCACGAAGCGTGCGACGACCGGGCCATGCAATATGCCGTCGCGTTCGCGCTGCTCTGCGCGCTCACCTTCATCGCCCCTTGCGCACCCGCCGCCGCGCAGCAGGTCTCACCAGCGGCAGAGGCGGACGCTTACGGCGCGCTGTACGATACCATTGCCGGCGATCCGGGGGATGTCGGGGCGCAAAGCGCAGCGGCGGTCACGGCCAGGATGATCGTGCGTTCCGACGATACCGTGGCGACGCTTGCGGGTCTGGAACCGCGTCTGGAGCAGGCCTTGGGACAGGCCATGCTGCCCACCTTCATCGCGCACATGGGTCGCCTTCGAGACCTGTACCGACCGCGCTACATCGCGCTTTTCGCAGCCGAACTATCGACCAAGCGGGCGGGCGAGATCGTCGCGATTCTCTCCACGCCGGAGGGACAACGCATCATCCGCGGCGCTCGCACGAACATCATGGAGGGCGTATCGGCCGATCGTCTGATGGCAGACAGGCCGCTGACCGTGGACGAAACCGACGCCATCATGGCCGCGCAGCAGCGCAGCGTGGTGGCGCAAACCGATCGCGCGGATCTGCTGGCCTTTCAACGCATGGCGGCGGCCAATCCGGCCGTCTTCGCGGATTTCGATCGGTTTCGCGATGTGATGATACCCCTGCGCACGGAAATGGACAACGAACCCCTTGCAGCCGAGCACGAGGCGCAGCTTGCCGCCGCGATCGAAAAGGTGTTCGCGACCCTGTTCGAATGACACGGCCTTTCGCCTGCGATTGCGCGTCTGCCGCAATCCGCTAAGGCAGCGGCACAATGAGCGAACACGGTTGTGATATCGCCATCGTCGGCGGCGGGCTTTCGGGCGGGCTGATCGCGCTGGCCCTGGCCCGACACCGGCCCGACCTCGTGGTTCGATTGATCGAGGCGGGGCCGCAGGCGGGTGGCAATCATCGCTGGAGCTGGTTTGCGAGCGACCTTTCTGCGGATGGTGAGGCGTTGCTGAAGGGTTTTCGCAAGGCCCACTGGGATGCCGGCTACGACGTGCGCTTTCCCGGCCGGGAACGCACCCTGCAAACCCCCTACCGTTCGCTTTCCAGCAGCGATTTCGCCGCTGCTCTCCAGCGCGATCTCGCACCCGGCACCGTGCTGACCGGACAGGAAGTTTCCGCCCTCGCTGCCGACGGGGTGACCCTGCGCGACGGATCACGCATTAACGCGCGCACGGTGATCGATGCGCGCGGCTTTGCCACCACGGGCCACCTGACAGGTGGCTGGCAGGTGTTCATGGGCCGCCATGTGCGGACCCCCGAACCGCACGGCATCGACCGCCCCGTCATCATGGACGCGACCGTCGACCAGGTCGCGCCCTCGGGCAACGGCGGGGCCTACCGCTTCGTCTACGTCCTGCCGCTGGGCGCGCACGAGGTCTTCGTGGAAGACACCTATTACGCCGACAGCCCCATGCTCGATCGCAGCGCGCTCTCGGGCCGGATCGACCAATACCTGCGCGCACACGGGCTGGAGGGCGAAATCCTCGGCTTCGAGACCGGCGTGCTTCCCGTCATCACCGGTGGCGATTTTGCGGGGTTCCAGCGCGCGCAGGCCGTGGCCGGCGTGGCGGTGGTGGGCGCGCGCGGCGGCTTCGTCCACCCGCTGACCAGCTATACCCTGCCCTTTGCCGTGGAAACCGCGCTGGCAGTGGCGCGGGAGGCCGATCTGCCCGGCGAACTGCTTGCCGCGCGGCTGGAAGCATTGAGCCGCCGCCACTGGAGCAGGACCGCCTTCTACCGCCTTTTGGGGCGCATGCTGTTCGGCGCCGCGCGCCCGCAGGAACGTTACCGTATCTTCGCGCGCTTCTATGGTCTCGGCGCCCCGCTGATAGAGCGTTTCTACGCCGCCCGTTCGACCTTGGCGGACAAGCTGCGCGTCCTGAGCGGCAGACCGCCCGTTCCCATCATGCGCGCACTCGCCGCGCTCGCCACGACCCCGCCCCGATTGCTCGCCCCCCATCGCAAGGACATTTCATGACTACTCCAGAAGGCAGAACGGCCTGCGTCATCGGCGCCGGTTTCGGCGGCCTCGCGCTCGCCATCAGGCTGCAGAGCGCCGGCATTGCCACGACCGTGGTGGAAGGCCGGGACAAGCCCGGCGGGCGCGCCTATTTCTGGCAGAAGGACGGCTTCACCTTTGATGCCGGGCCGACCGTGGTGACCGATCCCGATTGCCTGCGCGAGCTGTGGGCCATCAGCGGGCATGACATGAACGAGGACCTGGAACTGATGCCGGTCATGCCGTTCTACCGGCTGAACTGGCCCGATGGCACCAACTTCGACTATTCCAACGACGAAGAAAGCCTGAGCAAGGAAATCCTCAAGCTGCAGCCGGGCGACCTTGCCGGCTATTACGAGTTCCTGAAGTATTCCGAAGCGGTCTGGCGCGAAGGCTACGTGAAGCTCGGCACCGTGCCCTTTCTCGACTTCAAGTCGATGATCAAGGCTGCCCCGGCCCTCGCCAAGAACCAGGCCTGGCGCAGCGTCTATTCGATCGTGTCGAAGTATATTGAGAACGAGAAGCTGCGCGAGGCGCTGTCCTTCCACACCCTGCTGGTCGGCGGCAACCCGATGAAGACCAGCAGCATCTACGCCCTCATCCACAAGCTGGAAAAGGACGGCGGCGTATGGTGGACCAGGGGCGGCACCAATCGCCTGATTGCCGGCATGGTCCGCCATTTCGAGCGGCTGGGCGGCTCGATCCGCCTGGGTGACGAGGTGGCAAAGGTGGAGGTGACCGGCGACCGCGTCACCGGCGTCACCACCAAGGCCGGCTGGCACGGCGATTTCGATGCGGTCGCCAGCAACGCCGACATCGTCCATTCCTACAAGGAACTGCTGGGGGATACCTACCGCGGCAAGACCTACGGCAAGGCCCTGGCGAAGAAGAGTTTCTCGCCCAGCCTGTTCGTGGTCCACTTCGGGCTGGAAGGCACCTGGCCTGGCATCCCGCACCACATGATCCTGTTCGGCCCGCGCTACAAGGGTCTGCTGGAGGACATCTACGACCACGGCATCCTGCCCGCCGATTTCTCGATCTACCTGCACCATCCCACCGTCACCGACCCCAGCATGGCGCCGGACGGCAAGAGCACGTTCTACGCCCTCGTGCCGGTCTCGCACCTCGGCAAGATGCCGGTCGACTGGGACACCGTCGGTCCGCTGCTGGAGAAGCGCGTCCTTGACGAGATCGGCCGCCGCCTGATCCCCGACATCCACGACCGCATCGTCAGCAAGTTCAGCTACTCCCCGCTCGATTTCGCCGTGGATCTGAATGCCCACGTGGGCAGCGCGTTCAGCCTCGAACCTGTCCTGACTCAGAGCGCCTGGTTCCGCGGCCACAACCGCGACGACAAGATCGGCAATTTCTACCTCGTCGGCGCGGGCACGCATCCAGGCGCCGGTATTCCCGGCGTGGTCGGGAGCGCCAAGGCGACGGCGGGCCTGATGATCGAGGATCTGAGCGCATGAACCGCCTCGCCGTCTATTGCGGTTCCGCCTCGCCCGCCGATCCGCGTTATATCGACCTTGCGCGCGAGGTCGGGCGGACGCTGGCGCAGCGCGGCATCGGCGTGGTCTATGGCGGCGGCAAGGCCGGGCTGATGGGCGCGCTCGCCACGGCGGCGCTGGAGGCTGGCGGCGAGGTGATCGGGGTGATCCCGCAGGCACTGGTCGACATGGAGGTCGCCAATCGCGACTGCACCGAGTTGCACGTGGTGCAGACCATGCACCAGCGAAAGCAGGCCTTTACCGACCTTGCGGACGGGTTCGTCACCCTGCCCGGCGGCGTCGGCACGCTCGACGAATTGTGGGAGGCGATCAGCTGGGCGCAGCTGGGCTACCATGCCAAACCGGTCGGCCTGCTCAATGCGCTGGGATACTATGACGGGCTTGTGGCGTTCAACCGGCATATGGCCGACGTCGGCTTTGTCAGGGAAGCGCACCGCGGCATCATGATCGTGGGCGAAACGATCGAGGAACTGCTCGCCAAAATGGCCGACTTTCAGCCCGTTTCCACCATTGTGCAGATGCGCGTGGAGGATCTGTGAACCCTCCACCCAGAGCAGGCCGGATAGCCAGGCGAGAGGCGCGGCAACTGGGCCTGACCCGCGTGCGCCCGCGTCCGCTCGTTGCCAGCCACGTGGTCAAGTCCACCCCGCGCCAGATGGGCGGGGGGCGCGAGCGCAAGGCGCTGGTGAAGCGTGCGCACGAAAGCATCGCCAAGGGCAGCAAGAGCTTCGCCGTCGCCAGCTGGCTGTTCGACAAGGATACGCGCGATCGCAGCCACCTGCTTTACGCCTGGTGCCGCCGTTGCGACGATATTGCCGACGGCCAGGATTATGGCGGAACGCTCAAGCTCGACGAATCCAGCGCGCAGGACCGGGTCGCCGCGATCCGCATCCTCACGCACCGGGCTCTTGAGGGCCAGCCGACCGCCGACATCGCTTTCGATGCGCTGGGCCAGGTGGCGAGCGAAACCGGCATAACGCGGGAGATGGCCGACGACGTCATCGACGGTTTCGCGCTGGACGCGCAAGGCTGGCGTCCGCGCTCCGAAGGCGATCTCATGCGCTATTGCTACCACGTCGCGGGCGCGGTGGGCGTGATGATGGCCCGGGTGATGGGCGTGCCCGCCGATGCCAGCGAAACGCTCGACCGCGCCTGCGACCTCGGCCTCGCCTTCCAGCTCAACAACATCGCCCGCGACGTATCCGAGGACGATGCCGCCGGGCGCTGCTACATTCCCGAGGAATGGCTGGCGGAATACGACATTCCGCCGGGCCAGCACATGAAACCGCAGTATCGCCGGCAACTGGTCAAGATCGTCCAGCGCATGGTCAAAATGGCCCAGCAGCACGAGGCGGCGGCGCGCGCTGGCGCGGCGCACCTCAAGTTTCGCCAGCGCTGGGCGGTGCTCGCGGCGGCCAACATCTATGGCGCCATCGGGCAGGAGGTCGTCAGTCAGGCGGAACTGGCATGGGATCATCGCATCCATACCAGCACGCTCGAAAAGCTCGGCCACGTTACCGCCGCTTTCAAGGAAGCGATTGCTGGATCGTGGGAGCCGCAGGAGATGCCAACGTGGACGCGCGGCACGCTGATGGTCATGGCACGCATGGCGCAGCCCGTCGCCGATATCCCGCACACCCCCTTGCGCGACGAGGATGTCCGCCGCAAGGAAGACTGAGGCTTCGGCCTTGCGGAGAGGAAAGCTGATGCGAACGATTGCTCTGGCGGCGCTGCTGGCGCTGGCCCTGCCGACCGGCGTTCATGCGCAGACTGCGGCGGGCGACCGGTCCGGAACTGACAGGGCTGCCGTGATGGCCGTGGTCGATGGTTTCACCGATGGCCTCGCCGCCAAGGATGCCGAGGCGATGACCGCGCTGATGACCGAAGACGCCTATCTCGCCTTCGTGCAGGAGCTTGACGGCGAAGACCGCGTGCAGTCCATGCCGCTCGCCACCGCCGCGCAAGGCCTCGCCAACGTGCCGATGGACATTGCCGAACCGCTGGGCGAGGCGACCGTGCTGATCGACGGCCCGGTGGCCATGGTCTGGGCGCCCTACGATTTCCTGGTCGAAGGCGCACGCAGCCATTGCGGTATCGACGTCTTCACCCTGATCCGCGCCGACGGTGCGTGGAAGATCGCCACCATCACCTACAGCCACGTCGCAGAAGGCTGCCCCGACCTGTCATGATCGCCAAGCTCCTCATCGCAAACCGCGGGGAAATCGCCTGCCGCATCATCCGCACCGCGCGCGCGATGGGCGTGGCGACCGTGGCGGTCTATTCCGATGCCGATGCCAAGGCGCTGCACGTGCGGCAGGCGGACGAGGCCGTGCACATCGGCCCCTCGCCCGCTGCCGAAAGCTACCTGGTGGGCGGGAAGATCATTGCCGCCGCCAGGCAGACCGGCGCTGACGCAATCCATCCGGGCTACGGCTTCCTCAGCGAGAACGCCGATTTCGCCCAAGATGTGATCGACGCCGGCCTGGTCTGGGTCGGCCCCAAGCCTGTTTCGATCCGCGCGATGGGCCTGAAGGACGCCGCGAAGCAGCGCATGATCGCCGCCGGGGTGCCGGTGACGCCAGGCTACCTGGGGGCGGACCAGTCGGTCGAACGGTTGCAGGCAGAGGCGGCGGCCATCGGCTACCCCGTGCTGATAAAGGCCGTCGCGGGCGGCGGCGGCAAGGGGATGCGCAAGGTCGATGGCGCGGCCGAATTCGCGGCCATGCTGGAAAGCTGCCGGCGCGAGTCCAAGGCCAGTTTCGGGAACGACGAGGTGCTGCTGGAAAAGTGGATCACCTCGCCCCGCCACATCGAGGTGCAGGTGTTCGGCGACGCCCACGGCAATGTCGTCCATTTGTTCGAGCGCGACTGCTCATTGCAGCGCCGCCACCAGAAGGTGATCGAGGAAGCCCCCGCCCCCGGCATGGACGATGCGACCCGCAAGGCCATCTGCGCCGCCGCCGTGCGCGCCGCGAAAGCCGTGGATTACGAAGGCGCGGGCACGATCGAATTCATCGCCGACGCCAGCGAGGGGCTGCGGGCGGACCGCATCTTCTTCATGGAGATGAACACCCGGCTGCAGGTGGAACACCCGGTGACCGAGGAGATCACCGGGGTCGATCTGGTGGAGTGGCAGCTGCGGGTGGCAAGCGGGGAGCCACTGCCTTTGAAGCAGGAAGAGCTGTCGATCAACGGTTGGGCGATCGAAGCAAGGCTTTATGCCGAGGATCCGGCGAAGGGGTTTCTGCCAAGCACTGGGCGGCTTGAATATCTTGATCTGCGAGGTAACGGGCGGATCGAGACGGGAGTCGTGCAGGGCGATCTGATTTCACCATTCTATGATCCGATGATCGCCAAGCTCGTCGTCCATTCGGAAGATCGGGACAGCGCAATCGCCGCGTTGCAACGGCTGACTGGCCGGGTCAAATGCTGGCCGGTCAAGTGTAACGCCGGTTTCCTGACCCTGCTGCTGCGCGATAGCGACTTCGCCAGTGGCGCGATGGACACGGGTCTGATTGCCGAAAAACTGGACGATTTCATCCCGCAGGGCGAGCCATCCGAACGCGTACTGCAATCGGCCGGGCACATGGTCATGGATGAGATAATGGACGGCTCAGTCGAATGGTTGCGCGCCGCAATCTTCGATACACCCCGGGGTGCCTCCACCAACCTGGGCTTCCGACTGAACCGCGAGCCGGAGCCAACTCGTTTCGTATTGACGGACGGAAAATCTTCTTTCCCAGTAAGTTACCGCAACCTGCTGGCGGACGAGAGCTTGTACGTCGAAGGGACCGAACACGGCTACTTGGTATCTGAGGATGGCGTTACCTGGATGCTGACACTTCATCGGGTCGATGCTTCAGGTGGGGTTGCGGCCGGCGACGGCGACATTCTCGCCCCCATGCCGGGCAAGGTCATCGCGGTCGACGTGGCCGAGGGCGACACCGTCACCGCTGGCCAGCGGCTGCTGGTGCTCGAGGCGATGAAGATGGAGCATGCGCTGACCGCGCCTTTCGATGGCGTGGTGGCGGAACTGTCGGCCAGCGAGGGCGCGCAGGTGCAGGTCGAGGCACTGTTGGCCAGAATTGAACAGGATGTTGTGGAGAAGGCGGACTGCTGAAACCCGCTCACCCCGAGCTTGTCGAAGGGTCGTCGTTTTCGTGGGCGGAGAGAAAGCCAGTCCTTCGACAAGCTCAGGATGAGCGGTGTTTATCTGGCGAGATAGCTCTCCAGCTCCGCAACCTCAGCCGCACTCATGTGCAGACCCAGCTTGGTCCGACGCCACAGCACGTCCTCGGCGCTGACGGCCCATTCCACCCGGCGCAGATACTCGACCTCCGCCTCGCTCAGCCCGCAGTTGAACTGGCGGCCGAGATCGTCCCAGCAGCCAGCCTCTCCCAGCCAATCCACCGCGCGAGTGCCGTAGGCTCGCCCGATCCGCAGCGCGTCCCGGTAGTCCAGGAAGGGGTAAAGCGCCTTCAGCGCGCCGATCAGGTGGTGCTGTGCGGTCCGGTCGAAGTCGCCGCCGGGCAGCGGCGCATGGGCGGTCCAGTGGTCCTTTGCCAGCACCGGCAGGCGCTGCGCCAGCTTGTCGCAGGCATCCTCGGCCACATGGCGATAGCTGGTGATCTTGCCGCCCCAGATGCCCAGCAGCGGTGCGCCCTCGCCTTCCTCGCTCAGCGAGATACGGTAACCGCGCGTCGCCGCTTCCGGTCGGCCTGTGCCGTCATCGATCAGCGCGCGCACTCCGGCGAACGTGTGCACGACGTCGCCCGGCGTCACGTCAGTTGCGAAATAGCGGTTCGCCGCGTCGCACAGATAACGCACCTCCGCCGTGCTGGCCTCGACCTCGTCCAGCGATCCGTCGTGGTCGGCGTCGGTCGTGCCGATGAGGGTAAAATCGCCTTCCCACGGAATGGCGAAGCAGATGCGCGTGTCTGGCTGCTGAAGGATGTAGGCGTAATCGTGGTCGAACAGTCCGGGCACCACGATATGCGAGCCGCGCACACGGCGGAGGCCGTAGCTCGGCCGCTCTCCCACGATGCCCGCCAGCTCGTCCGCCGCAGGGCCAGCGGCATTCACCAGCGCGCGGCCGCGAAAGGCGCCGGCCGTGGTCTGCACCACCCAATCGCCGTGTTCGCGCCTGGCCGAGGTAACGCGGGTGCGCGGGCGAATGTCGGCGCCCCGCTCGGCAGCATCGAGCGCGTTCAGCACCACCAGCCGCGCGTCGTCCACCCAGCCGTCGGAGTATTCGAAGCCGCGCGTGCACCCTGGCTCCAGCGGCGCGCCCGCCGGGTGGCGGTCCAGCCCGATCGAGCGGGCGTTGCGAAAGGCGCCGCGCCCGCCGATGTGGTCGTAGAGGAACAGCCCGGCCCGCAGCATCCAGCGCGGGCGCATACCTGTGCTCACCGGCAGCACGAACCGCATCGGGCGCACGATATGCGGGGCGATGGACCACAACACGTCGCGCTCGCCCAGTGCCTCGCGCACCAGCGCGAATTCGTAGTATTCGAGATAGCGCAGCCCGCCGTGGACGAGCTTGGTGGATTTGGACGACGTGCCGCTGGCAAGGTCGCCCGTTTCCAGCAGCAGCACCCGCGCGCCCCGCCCCGCCGCGTCCCGCGCCACGCCCGCCCCGTTGACCCCGCCGCCGATCACGATGAGGTCGAAGGGGTCGCTCACGGGTTCGCGCTGCCCTGGTCCTGTATCTGCGTTTGTCCCTGCCCCTGCCCCTGCCCCTGCCTCGGTCGGTTGAGCCGGCGGAACAGCTTGCCCTTCTCGCTGTAGAGCACCAGCAACAGCGCCAGCGAGGAGCAGATCAGCAGCGACCAGGCGAAGGGTATCGCCGATCCATCGTAAGCCTGCCCGATCACCATGCCTACGAGCGCCGCGCCGAACATGCGGAAGAAGGTCTGCACGCTGCTGGCGGAACCGGCGATGTGGGCAAAGGGCTGCATCGCGATCGAACCGAAGTTCGAGCCCAGGAAACCCAGCAGCGCGAGGTTGACGCTCATCAGCGGGAGGAACCAGTAGATGTTGCCGTAATGCACGTAGCTCGACCAGACCTGCACCGCGCTCACCGCGATGAACATGATCACGCCCGCATGGCTGACCCGCCGCGCGCCGAAGCGGGTGACGATGCGCGAATTGACGATGTTGGTGAAGGCCATCATCGCTGCGGTGGCGCCGAACAGGATGGGAAAGGTCTCGTCGTCCACGCCGAACGCGTCCTGGTAGAGCTGCTGGCCCGAATTGACGTACCCGAACACCCCGCCCATCACCAGAAGGGTGCCCAGGGTATAACCGATGGACGAGCGGTTGAGCAGCGCCGAGAGCATGTTGCGCGCGATGACCGGCAGGATGACCTCCTGCCGGTTTTCCCGGGTCAACGTCTCTGGCAGGCGGAACCACACCCACACCGCGGCACCCGCCGCCACGACCGAGAGCGCCACGAAAATGAGCCGCCAGTCACCCACCAGCATGATCGCCTGGCCGATGCTGGGCGCGAATACCGGCACGGTGATGAACACCGCGGCGATGGTCGACATCAGCCGGGCCATGTGATCGCCTTCGTACAGGTCGCGAACGATCGCCAGCGGGGCGACGAGAAGGCCCGCGCACATCAGGCCGGTAAGCCCGCGCACCACGAGCATGGTCGAAAAATCGGTGAGCGTGGCGATGAGCAGGTTGAGCACGCAGGCCGCGCCCAGCGCGAACAGGATGATCGGACGCCGGCCGTAGCGGTCGGCGAAGCTGCCCGGCACCAGGCAGCCCACGCCCATCATGACGGTGTAGACCGCGATTACCATCTGCCGATCGTTGCCGTCGGCCGCGCCCAGGTCGCGCGCGATCTCGTCCACCGCGGGCAGCATGGCGTCGATGCCCAGCGCGTTCAGGCTCATCAACAGGGCCAGCATCACCACGAGTTCACGCTTGCCCAGCGTCATCGCGTCGATCGGTCGGGGAGCGGTAGCCATTCGTTCGCGCCTACACAGCCACCCCATGCGAGAAAAGGATTAAGTCAAGCGCGCCGCCTTGGTAGGACTGTCCTTCCATGAGCGAACGGGACGACATCGAGCAGGCGGATGACCCGCGCGAGGGCGAAGGCGGCCTGCGCAAGATCATCCACGTCGACATGGATGCCTTCTTCGCCAGCGTGGAGCAGCGCGACAACCCGGACCTGCGCGGCAAGCCCGTGGCGGTCGGCGGCAGCAGCGGGCGCGGCGTCGTGGCGGCGGCGAGTTACGAGGCCCGCCGGTTCGGCGTGAAAAGCGCCATGCCGTCTGTCACCGCGCGGCGGCTGTGCCCCGACCTGATCTTCGTGAAAAGCCGTTTCGACGCCTATCGCGAGGCAAGCGAGCAGATTCGCGAAATCTTTTATCACCACACCCCGCACGTCGAACCGCTGAGCCTCGACGAAGCCTATCTCGACGTCACCGAGGACATTCACGCCATCGGCTCCGCCACGCGGATCGCACAGGCCATCCGCCGCGAAATTCGTGAACGGACAGGGCTGACCGCCAGCGCCGGGGTCAGCTACAACAAGTTCCTCGCCAAGATGGCCAGCGACCAGAACAAGCCCGACGGGATCTGCGTGATCCGCCCGGGCGAGGGCGCGGCCTTTGCCCAGTCGCTGCCGATCCGCCGTTTCCACGGCGTGGGGCCCAAGGGGGCCGAAAAGATGGCGCGGCTGGGGATAGATACCGGGGCGGACCTGGCGGCGCGGGACCTCGTCTGGCTGCGCGCCAATTTCGGCAGCTTTGCGGACTATCTCTACCGGGCGGCCCGCGGGGTTGACCTGCGCCCCGTGCGCACCAATCGCATCCGCAAGTCGATCGGCGGTGAACGCACCTTCGGGGAGGACATTTCCTCCGGCCCGGCCCTGCGCGACACGCTGGACGATATCGTCGAGATCGTCTGGGAGCGCATCGCCGCAAAGGCTGCAAAGGGCCGCACGGTGACGCTGAAGCTGAAATTCACCGATTTTCAGCTGATGACACGCGCCCAGTCGCAGCCGCAGGCGGTAGCCGACAAGGCGGAGTTCGCCCGGATCGCCCATTTGCTGCTGGCCGGCGAATTGCCGCTGCCCATGCCGATCCGCCTGATGGGGCTGACGCTGAGCAACCTCGATCGTGGCACCGGCGAGGACGAACCGCGCCGGGACGATGCGCAGCTTTCGCTACTCTAGCGCCGCCATCAGCGCGAGGCGCGGGCGCACCCGCTTTTCCAGCGCCTCGGGCAGTTCGTCGATGGTGAAGAACCGCGCTTCGATCACCTCGCGCATGTCGGGCTGCGGGGGATCGTTGACGCGCGCCGTGTAGAGCCAGACGTGGTGGGAAACGCCGTGGATCGTCTCCACCCGCTGCGACACGAGTTGCAGGTCGTCCAGCGTGACATCCAGTTCCTCGCGCATCTCGCGCCGGATGGCATGGCTAGGATCCTCGCCGTGTCCCATGCCGCCCGCGGGCATCGACCAGGCCCTAGTGCCATAGCTGTGGCGCACCAGCAGCAGCCGGTCCCGGGCATCGAAAGCCATGACCGCTACGCCGTAGATGTCCCGCCGGGCCATCCGCACCCACACCTTTCGCACCCGATGCGCCAGAGGCATCAGCGCGCGCTGGACGGGCGCGGGGATCAGGTGAAGCATGTCACCTTCGGCCCCTCGCCTTTCCGGGCGGCGGCCAGCAGGCGGGCCACGGGCAGGTCGTGATCGCCGCGCAGGGCGGCATCGAATACCGCGCGCTTGTCCTCGCCCCGGATCACGAACATCAGCGCGTCGCTATCCAGCAAGGCGGGAATGGTCAGGCTGATCCGGTCGAACGGCGCCTCGGGCGGCAGCGGATCGGGGGTAAGGCGACGGATGGCCTGCGGATCGTCGGCCCGCGGATCGGTGTTGGGAAACAGGCTCGCCACGTGGCCGTCCGCGCCCATGCCCAGCCAGACAAGCGCGAAGTGCGGCACCTGTTCCATGACGCTCAGGCCGACCACCTCCGCCCCCGCCGGCTCCAGAAGGGCGCGGATGCGTCCGGCGTTGCTCGCCGCATGATCGTCCGGCACCACGCGGTCGTCGCCCGGCCAAACGGTGACGCGTCGCCAGTCGAGGTCGCAGGACTGGGCGAGCTCGGCGAGTATGGGAAACGGCGTCGACCCGCCCGGCACGCTGATCGCCACCGGCAGGTCGCTGCTGGCGAGAGCCCGGGCAAGGTGATCGTGGACAAAGCGCGCGATGTCCGCGTCGCTGGCGTTTTCGATGATGGCAATCTGGGTCATGACAAGCGTGCGCTAGCTGCTGGCACCGGCCTTGGCGAGCCTTGCTTCGCGCGCAACCCTTCGTCTTTGCCTCTGGTCCCTAGAACAGGCTGCGGCCGGCGAGCGCCACCACGCCTGCCCCTACCACCAGCGCCAGCACCACCAGCCAGCGCAGCGCCTTGCGCGGCATCCGCTCCCAGTCCTCCCCCGCGATCGCGGCAAAGGCGAGCACGCCCGCCACCGCCAGCGCCCCGCCCGCCGCCGCCAGGTACGGTTCCCCCGTCGCCAGCGCCAGCGACAGGATCAGCAGCCCGCTCGCATCGGTGGCCACGCCGGCAAGCAGCACGATGGCCGTTGCGCCGAGCGAGGCCGTGGGTTCGCGCGGGGCGCTGGGCGAGGCGAGTATCGCCACCTCCACCGCCGCCAGCGCCAGCGCGGCTGCCACCAGCCATGCGCGGTATTCGCCGCTCACGATGCCGGCGAGCCCGCCTGCGAGCCATGCCGCCAGCGCGCTGGCCAGCACAGCGGCGCCGGTTATGGCCGCCAGCAGCGGGCCGATGGCCATGCCCCCCTGCGCCAGCCGCGCCACCCGCACCGCCTCACGCCCGGCGAACATCGCCAGCGCAACGGTCAGAAAGGTCAGGAGAAAGGCAGGCACGGCTCGCTCCGCTTAAGTCGGGCGAATGGAGCGGGTGAAGGGAATCGAACCCTCGTCGTAAGCTTGGGAAGCTTCTGCTCTGCCATTGAGCTACACCCGCAAGGTAGGGCCCGCCAATATGCCGAGCGGCGGCCTCGCGTCAATCGAAGCCTGCGACAGGCAAGTTGCGCGCACAGGCAATTTTCGGACAAATGCAATCTCGCGCGGGGATTCCCTGCCGATCCGGGTAGTTTGCCGGGGAATCAGCGGCTATGAGCCTGATTCGCAGACGCCGGACACAATCATCATCCGGCTCAACATCAGGCACTCGTTGGGAGCACGATCATGCCACTTGTCAACATGAAGCCGCTGCTGCGGCACGCGATGGATAACGGCTATGCCGTGGCCGCGTTCAATCTGGTCGATTACGGGACCACCAAGGCGATGGTGAAAGCCGCCGAGGAACTGAATGCGCCGGTGATCTGCCAGACCAGCGCCAAGACCATCCAGTATTTCAGCCACCGCGAAATCGTCAGCTGGGTGCGCACCGTCGCTGAGGAGTCTCCGGTGCCGGTGGTGCTTCACCTCGATCACTGCAAGGACCTGGCCATGATCGAGGAGTGCGCCCGCTCGGGCTGGACATCGATCATGATCGACGCGAGCGAATATCCGTTCGAGGAGAACCTCGCAATGTCGCTGCGCGTGCGCGACATCGCTGATCGGTACGGTGTCGGCATGGAGGCCGAACTCGGGCAGATCATGGGCGTGGAAGACGACATGGTCGTGGACGAGGCGGACAGCGTGCTGACCGATCCCGACGACGCGCGGCGGTTCTGCGACGCGCTCGACCTCAGCGCATTTGCCTGTGCCGTCGGCACCGCGCACGGGTTCTACAAGGGCGAGCCGGTGGTCGATTTCGACCGCATCGAGGCGATCAACCGCGCCACCGGCACGCCGATGGCCCTGCACGGCGGTACCGGCCTGTCGGACGAGACATTCGCCAAGGCCATCGCCCGCGGCGCGGCCAAGGTGAACATCTCCACCAATCTCAAGCACGTCTTCGTCGAAAGCGTGGAGGATTACCGCCGCAAGAACCCCGACGATTACGAACCCTTGCGCGTCATCGATGCGCAGTACCAGGCGTGCAAGGCGCTGTTTGCCGGCTTCATCGAGAAATTCGGCGGCAGGGACACGGCCCCTGCCTTCCTCGCCAGCCTGCGGGAAACGGCATGAGACCCGAAGCCATCATCTTCGATTGCGACGGCGTGCTCGTGGATACCGAGCGCGACGCGCACCGCGTCGGCTTCAACCGCGCCTTTGCCCAGTTCGGCATCGATGCAGAATGGGATGTGGAGCAATACGGGCGCCTGTTGCAGGTCGCCGGTGGCAAGGAACGCATGACCGCCTACTTCGACCAGGCCGGCTGGCCAGAGGCGCAGGTTGACGAACACGGCGGCCGGGCGGAACTGATCGCGGCGCTGCACAAGGCCAAGACCGCGATCGTTTCCGCCATGGTCAGGGACCTGCCGCTGCGCCCCGGCGTGCTGCGCATCGTGGACGAGGCGGTGGCGGCAGGCGTGCGGCTGGGTGTCTGCACCACGTCGAACCCCAAATTCATCGACGCGGTGCTCGACCTGATGGGGGCGGAGCGCAAGGCGCGATTCGAATTCGTCCATGCGGGTGACGTGGTCAGCCGCAAGAAGCCCGACCCCGAGATCTACGAACTGGCCACGCGATCGCTGGGACTGGATCCTGCGGACTGCGTGGTGATCGAGGACAGCCGCAACGGCCTGCTTGCCGCCCACGGCGCGGGCTATCCGGTTCTCGTCACCACCAGCACCTACACCGTGGACGAGGATTTTGCGCAAGCCGCGCGCGTGGTTCCCGAACTGGGCGATGCGCCGGATGCCGGCATCACGCTGGCCGACCTTGCCGCGCTAACGCGCCGGGCTGTCACATAAGCCAGGCTGTCACACAAGGGAGACGATCGACACGCCATGACCACTACCATTTCGCAAGCGCAGATCGCCCGCGCGGTCGACGTGACCGCCGATACCGTGATCCGCAACGAACACTACTTTTCCGATCTCGACGGCCTGGCGGGTGACGGCGATTTCGGAACCTCGTTGGCCACCGGGTTCAAGGTGATGAAGCGCGACCTGCCCACGATCGATGCGGCGGACATCGGCGCACTGCTGATGAAGCTGTCGATGATCGTATCCAAGCATGTGGGCGGCTCCTCCGGCCCCATCTGGGGTACAGGCTTCATGAAGGCCGCCATGGTCGCCAAGGGCAAGACCGAGGTGACGCTGGAGGAACTGGCGCAGATGATCGGCAACGCGGTCGATGGCATCATGGCCCGGGGCGGCGCGCAACTGGGCGACAAGACCCTGCTCGACGCCGTAATCCCCGTCGCCGAACGCCTGAAGGCCGCTGCCGCCACCGGCGCCGCCGATACCGGCGCGCTGCTGAAGGACCTGGCCGACATAGCCGACGGCGCGGTCGATTCGACCCGCAGCCTCGTCGCCCGGCGCGGCCGCGCCAGCCAGGTGGGGCTGCGCAGCGGCGACACGCCCGATCCAGGCATCGTCGCCGTGGCAACCATCCTGACCGACTGGACCAACACCTTCGGACCGGGCCGCACCGCGACCGCGCCCGAGGTGGCCAAGGCCATCGCCTGATTTTCGAACACTGGAGAGGACAACGACAATGAAGAAATTCGTCAACACGCCCGAGGATTTCGTGCCCGAGTTCATGGCCGGCGTTCTCGCGGCCAATCCCGATCTGCTCGAAGGCAACCTGGAATACCAGATGATCAAGCGCAAGGATGCGCCGCGCGATAACAAGGTCAGCGTGATCCAGGGCTCGGGCAGCGGGCACGAACCCGCCCACGTCATGGCGGTCGGCCCCGGGATGCTCGACGGCGCGTGCCAGGGCCCGGTCTTCGCCGCCCCGCCGGTGGATGCCTGTTACGAGACCATCAAGGCACTGGCCACGCCCGCCGGGGTGCTGGTGCTGGTGAACAACTACCAGGGCGATCGCATGGCCTGGGATACCGCGGTCGAGATGGCGCAGGGCATGGACGACATCAAGGTCGACCAGTTCATCATCAACGACGATGTGGCGGTGCAGGATTCGCTCTACACCGTGGGTCGGCGCGGCGTGGCCGGCAACTTCTTCGTGATGAAGTGCTGCGGCGCGGCCGCCGAGGAAGGCAAGACGCTGGAAGAGGTCAAGGCCGTCGCCGAAAGGGTGAACGCCAACGTGCGCACCATGGGCGTGGCCCTCACCAGCTGCATCCCGCCCGCCAAGGGCACCCCGATCTTCGACATCGGCGACGACGAGATGGAAGTGGGCGTGGGCATTCACGGCGAGCCGGGGCGTGAGCGCGCCAAGATCAAGAGCGCCGACGAGGTCACTGCCATGCTGTTCGACGCGGTGGCGACCGACCTGCCGTTCGATTCGGGCGACCGCGTGGCGCTGATGGTCAATGGCCTGGGCGGCACGCCTCCGGCAGAGCTCTATGTCATCTACAACAAGGCGGCCCAGCTTTGCGCCGACCGCGGCCTGACGGTGGCACGCAATTACGTGGGCGAATACTGCACTGCCATCGAAATGGCCGGCTGCTCGATCACGCTGCTGAAGCTGGACGCCGAGATGGAAGCCTACCTCGAGGCACCGGCCACCACGGCCTGCCGGATCTTCTGATCGCAGCGCAGTCGATCTATTCCGTTGCATCCAGAATGACGCGGATCGTTTCCAGCGGCTGATCCCACATCGGGAAATGGCCGCTGGAATCGAACCAGTGCAGTGTCGCGCCGGGGAAGGCGGCCATCGCGCGTTCCGCCTGCCGGGGCAGGCACAGCCGGTCCTTGCGGCCCCAGCCGATCACGACAGGCGCATTCGTCGCCGCGGGGCCCTGCTGCGCCGGGCCGGTGGCGAGATCCTTCACCAGCGCGTTGAACGTGGGCGTTCGGGCGAACGATCGGAGTTCCTGCACGACGATCGCCGGATCGAGCGCCCAGGGCCTGGCAGAAAGCTGCGCCATCAGCGCCGTGCGGCCCGCGCCGTTTCCGGCAATCGCGGGCAGTGCCGGCTGCAACGTGCGAACAAGAGCAATCGAGGCCGAAATGGTGGTGCGGAAAAAGGTGCGCTCCCACCCCTTCCAGAACCCGCCGGGGTCCAGCGCGACGACCGCGCCGGCATGGCCCCGCCGGGCCATTTCCAGCACCAGGCGGGCACCCATCGAACTGCCAACCATGTCGATCCCGGACAGCCCCTCGGCCGCAAGCCATTCATCCAGACTGCGCGCCAGTCCCGCAAAGGTGCCGCTGTCACGTTCGGCGGGGGTGCGGCCATGGCCCGGCAGGTCGATGGCGATCAGCTCCCTTTCCTGCGCCAGGGCGGGCGCGATCGTGTCCCAGGAATGCGTGCTGCCGCCAAGGCCGTGAACGAGCAGGAGAGGTTTGCCGCGTCCGGCGCGGGTATGGTGTATGGTCATGCAAGGGGAACGCATGACCGCAACAATCGGGTCTCGGACGGGTGGAGGCCTACCGCCCCGCGTCCCGCGCCCGGTTGATATCCACGCTCTGCGGGCTCGCCGCGAACAGCGCCGTGTAAGGGTCGTCGCCCATGTCCAGCGTATGTGGCTCGGTGCCTTCGCGCACCGTCGTGCGGCGCATGTCGCGCTTTTCGCCGGCGGTATCGTATTCGCCGCCGCGGTGCATGGTGCACAGATTGTCCCAGATCACCATGTCGCCCGCGCTCCAGTCCACGCTGAAGGTATATTGCGGCTGGGTGATGTGGGCGATGAGATCGGCGATCAGCTGGCGCCCCTGGGCCTTGTCCATGCCCTTTACGTCCATCGTGTGCGCGGCGATGAAGATCGCCTTGCGGCCCGATCCGCGATGGACATGGACGAGCGGGTGTTCTGCCTTGAAGCGGCTGTCGATCTCTTCCTCGGAAATGTCGGCACCCGCCAGCTTGCGGCTCCACCAGAGCGAGTTGATGCCCACCTTCCCTTCCAGCAGCGCCTTGGTCTCGGCCGGCAGATCGTCATAGGCGGCGCGGGTATCGGCGAACCAGGTTTCGCCGCCGTGCTGCGGCACTTGGTGGGCAAGCAGGATGGAATAGCTGGTGCGCCTGGTCAGGAAGGCGCTGTCGGTGTGCCACAGCCGATCGCCCTTGCGATATTCGATCGCCGCCGGATCGCGGGTGATCTCGCCTTCCAGGTCGAGATTCGAGGCATCGAACAATTCGCGATAGGGCAGCCGCGTGCGCTGCCCCTCCTCGCGCTTGGGCGTGCGTTCCAGGTATCCGAAGTTGCGGCTGAAGGCCAGGTGGTCCTCGTCGGTCATCCCGGTGCCCCGCCACATCGTCACCCCGAAGCGATCCATCGCGCCGGTTACCTGCCGCACCTCGGCGGGCGAAAGGGGGCGTGTCAGATCAAGCCCCGAGCACACGGCACCGAAACCGATTTCGGGCAGGATCGCATCTGTCTGGAGCATTCGAACCTCGCTTAACATTGAGCCGCGCAGCCTAGCACCGTGTCGCCCTGTCCGCCAAGTCGTTGATTATGTCCGAAGTGAGGTCGAAGCCAGTGGCTGGCACTTGTCGCCGCCTCGCGCGTATTGAAACGACGCTGTATGGAGATCGATCGATGCCCGCCTTGCGCACATTTGCCCTCACCGGGTTCGCCTCGCTTGGCCTGACCCTCGCCGCCTGCGATGGCGCGACAGGCGATGCCGCCCCTCCGGCCGCTGCCACGCCTGAGACATCCGCACCGGCCGCGACCAGCACGCCCATGCCGTCCGGCGAGGCGCAGCCGATCACCGCCATTCCCGCAGCAATGCAGGGCCGCTGGGGCATGACCACCGCCGATTGCGATCCTGACGAAGCCGCCAACAAGGGCCTGATGACGGTCGATGCGACCACGCTGCGATTCTACGAATCTGTTGCCGAAATCGGCGATGCGACGCTTGCCGGCGACACCATGCTCCGCGGCACTTTCGCCTATGAGGGCGAAGGGATGCAATGGACACGCGATCTGACCCTGTCGCTATCGGGCGCGGATACGCTGACGCTGGAAGAATTGGGTGACGATGCCGTGGAAGGCCCCCGGCTATACACCCGGTGCGCCTGAGGAGGATGACACGATGAAGACTGCCCTGACCGCCCTTGCCTTGCTGCCGCTTGCTCTTGCCGGCTGCACCACGACTATGCCCGATGGCGGGGATGGCACCCCCGTCCGCGCGGGTGTCGATACCTGTGACAGCGACCCGGCGCAGCGATACGTCGGCCAACGCGCCACGCAGGAGGTGGGCGCCGCCGTGCTTGCTGCGACAGATGCGCGGGAACTGCGCTGGCTTCCGCCGGGCACCATCGTCACGATGGAATACCGCTACGGCCGCGTCAGCATCGCCTATGACGAGCAGTCGATCATCGAGCGGATCAGTTGCGGCTAGGGCGTTCGTAACCTTTGTCGGCTAGGCGGGCACGGATCGCCCCAGCGCCGGGAAAGTACAGCCATGGCCCACCACCTGAAGACCATCCTGCTTCCGGCAGCAATATTGTTGCTGGCCGGATGCGGCGATGATCTTGCCAGTCGCAACGAAGCGGTTTTTACCACCGAAGGCGGGGGGGAGGCGCAAATCGTCCTGAAACCATCCCGCCGCTCTCCATCCCAGGCACCATCGTCCCAACCGACGACAGGCGCTGGCTTTGGCGATGACGACAGCACGGAGGCGGAAGGTTCGCCGGAGGTCGAGGATGCGACCCCGGAAGATCTCATCGATACCGCCGCGGGTTTCGATCCGTCACCGATGGATGACGCGAGCGGACTGGCGCCGGAGCCGGAGGCCGAAGAGGACTGGGGCGAATAGCCAGCGCGTCCAGCCCGGTTGCACCTGCAACCTGTTCCTGACATGGGAACGCGCAGGAGGTCCATGCCGATGACCGGACAGTTTCAGCTTACCGATGACCAGCTTGCCATCCAGGAAATGGCGCAGCGGTTCACTGCCGACACCATCACGCCCCACGCCGGGGAGTGGGACGAAAACCACCATTTTCCCCGCGATGTGATAACCTCGACCGCTGATCTCGGCTTCGGGGCAATCTACGTCAGCGAGGCGAGCGGCGGCATCGGGCTGGGCCGGCTGGAAGCGGCGCTCATCATGGAAGCAATGGCCTATGGCTGCCCCACCACCAGCGCCTTCATCTCCATCCACAACATGGCCGCCTGGATGATCGACACCTTTGGCGGGCAGGAGCTGAAGGATCGCTTCCTGCCCGACCTCATCTCCATGAAGACGCTGGCCAGCTACTGCCTGACCGAACCCGGCAGCGGGTCGGACGCCGCTGCGCTGAAGACGACGGCGCGGCTCGACGGCGACCATTACGTGCTCAACGGCACCAAGCAGTTCATTTCCGGTGGCGGCGTGAACGATGTCTACGTGGTTATGGTGCGCACCGGCGACGAAAAGGCGCGCGGCATCAGTTGCGTCGTGGTCGAAAAGGGCACGCCGGGCCTCAGCTTCGGCGCGCCGGAGAAGAAGCTGGGCTGGAATGCCAGCCCGACCGCGCAGGTCATCTTCGAGGATTGCCGCGTGCCTGTCGCCAACCGCGTGGGCGCCGAGGGCGAGGGCTTCCGTTTCGCCATGGCCGGGCTCGACGGCGGACGCATCAACATCGGCGCCTGCTCGCTGGGCGGGGCGCAACGCTGCCTCGACGAGGCGGTAGCCTACACCAAGGATCGCCAGCAGTTCGGCCACCCCATCGCCGATTTCCAGAACACCCAGTTCATGCTGGCCGACATGGCCACCGATCTGGAGGCCGCGCGCGCCCTGCTTTATCTCGCCGCCGCCAAGGTGACCGAGAACGCGCCGGACAAGAGCCGTTTTTCCGCCATGGCCAAGCGCCTCGCCACCGATAACGGCAGCAAGATCGTGAACGACGCGCTGCAGCTTTTCGGCGGCTATGGCTACCTGCGCGATTATCCGATCGAACGCTTCTGGCGCGACCTGCGCGTCCATTCCATCCTCGAAGGCACGAACCAGGTCATGCGGATGATCGTGGGAAGGGACCTGCTGCGGCAATGACCACCGACCTCAACACCCATACACACGGCGCCATCGGCCATATCAGTCTCAATCGACCCAAGGCATTGCACGCGCTGACGCAAGGCATGTGCGAGGCCATGGCCGAGGCGCTGCTCGGGTGGCGCGGGGACGATGCTGTCACCGCGGTCCTGCTCGACCATGCGGAGGGCCGTGGTTTCTGCGCCGGGGGCGACGTGCAACTGGTGCGAACGTCCGCGCTGGAGGATGGCGGGGCCGCGGGCCGCGCATTCTTCCATGCCGAATACCGCCTCAATCACCTGATGTTCACCTACCCCAAGCCCATCGTCGCCTTCATGGACGGTGTGACGATGGGCGGCGGCGTCGGCATCAGCCAGCCGTGCCCCTATCGCGTAGCGACCGAGAACACGCTGTTCGCCATGCCGGAAGGCAGCATCGGCCTTTTCCCGGATGTCGGCGCCAGCTGGTATCTGCCGCGCCTTCCGGGCGCCACGGGCCGGTTCCTGGCGCTTACCGCCGCGCGGCTGGACGGGGCGGAGTGCCTTTGGGCCGGCCTCGCCACGCACTACATCCGCAGCGAGGACCTGGCGGAGGTCAAGGCCTGCCTTGCCGTAGGTGATCCAGTGGAGGAGACGCTGGAGCGTTTCTCCTCCCCCGCCCCGGAGGCGCGCATCGCCGGCAATGTCGAGCGGATCGACCGGTTATTCGGCCACGACACGCTGGAAGGCATCATCGCCGCGCTGGAGGCTGACGACAGCGAGTGGGCGGCCAAGGAACTGAAGGCCGTGCGAGCCAAGTGCCCAATGACCGGCAAGGTCGCGCTGCGGCAGTTCACCGAGAACGCGTCGTGCGAGGATTTCGCCGCCAACATGGCGATGGAATATCGCGTGGCCAGCCGGATGATGTTGCGCCCCGATTTCGCCGAGGGTGTGCGCGCGCTGCTGATCGACAAGACCGGCGATCCGCAATGGAACCCGGCAACGCCGGAAGAGGTCATGCCTGAAATGGTCGACGCGGTGTTTGCGCCCATGCCGCAAGGCGAGGAGTGGACGCCCTTCCCCGCCTGACGGCCGGCCGCGCCTTACGTTCGCGGCCAGGGCCCGGTGATCGCCAGCGTCATCGCCGGGCTGTACACGTTCAGGAACATCGTGCGCCCGTCGGGCGAGAAACAGGCGCCCGCCGTCTCGCTCTGGACCCGGACATGGCCAAAGGCATAGGCTTCGCCCGCCGGGGTAATGCCGCGCAGGTAGTTGTCGACGGTGTCGCCATACTGGTCCTCGCACACCATCAGGTCGCCAAAGGGCGTGACGCACAGGTTGTCGCCAAAGCTGTATTCGGCAAGCGCCGGGCTTTCGTAGAACAGGTCGAGAATGTCGCCTGCGTGGATATTCGGCTTGAGGCGGAAGATCTGCCCCTGCTCCGCCGCGCCGCCGCTGGTGGCGGTGAAGAATAGCTCGCCCTCGCCCATCCAGATGCCCTCGCCGCGGGCGAATACCGCCGCGCCAGCCGCCGCACCGCGCGTGCGCAGGTCGTCATCGGGCGCTTGCGGGTTGTCGAGCGTGATCCAGCTGCCGCGCACCGGCTGCCCCACCGCCAGCGCAGGGGTGCCGACGTTGCGGGTGTCGCGGATACCGTCGAGCACCAGCGCCTGCAGCGTGCCGCCCCGCTCCAGCCGGCCCGGATAGGTCGGCAGGAAGCGATAGAGCAGCGAATC
Source organism: Aurantiacibacter arachoides (assembly GCF_009827335.1). Classification (GTDB taxonomy): domain Bacteria; phylum Pseudomonadota; class Alphaproteobacteria; order Sphingomonadales; family Sphingomonadaceae; genus Alteraurantiacibacter; species Alteraurantiacibacter arachoides. Next base: position 2,127,322 of record NZ_WTYH01000001.1, read on the forward strand.
CGGCCGGTCCTCGGTCATGTAGACGATGCCCGTTGCGGGATCGACGCAGGCGGCCTCGCGCTGGAAGCGGCCCATCGCGGTCAGCGGCAGGGGGTCGACGAGCCCGCCGGCATCGGCAGGCACTTCGAAGATATACCCGTGATCGCGATTGATGCGCCCGTCCGCGCGCGCGGTGTTCTCCTCGCACGTCAGCCAGCTGTTCCACGGGGTGATGCCGCCCGCGCAGTTGCGGATCGTGCCGGCAAGGCTGCGATATTCGCGCTTCTTCTCCAGCGTGGCGGCGTCGAGCACGAGGGTGGTGGTGCCGCCCGGCAGCGGGATCAGGCTGCGCGCAACGGTATCGTAGGCACGGCCAGCCACGCCGCCGCCGTCCTGCCCCGGGCTGAGCTCGTGGTTGCGCACCAGCGCGATCTCGCCGTTGCCGAGGTCGAAGCAACCCATGCCGTCCGCCCGATCGGGCACGGCATAGCCATCGTCCATCGCGTCACCCAGACGGGAGACGACGCGGTAGGAAAAGCCCTGCGGCAGATCGAGCACGCCCGCCGGATCGGGCACCAGCGCGCCAAACCGCTCACCCGGCGCCAGAGCGGCTCCGGCCATCCTTGCACCCGAGGTGGTGCATGCGCCCACCAGCAGGCCGGCAAAGGCGGTTCCGGTGACGGCGATGAAACGGCGGCGATCGGTGTGCATGGCAGGGCGACCTTCTGACTGGTGGCGATTGGGGGACCGCGCAGACCCCTAGCCGATCAGGCCTCCCGGCTCTAGCGCGACTTGCCCTGGTGCCGCGCACAGCGCTGGGCTTGCCCTGCAAAAGGGTCTAACACGGTTTTCATGTCCGATACGGCAACCCGGCGGAACGCAGCCCATGTTTGACCAACTCGACGCGATCCTGCTGGCGCGCATCCAGTTCGCCTTTACCGTCAGCTTTCATTTCATCTTCCCGTCGTTTTCCATCGGGCTGGCAAGTTATCTCGCGGTGCTGGAAGGGCTGTGGCTGAAGACCGGCAAGGCATTGTATCTCGACCTGTTCAAGTACTGGCTGAAGATCTTCGCCATCGCCTTTGCCATGGGCGTCGTCTCGGGCATCGTGATGAGCTACCAGTTCGGCACCAACTGGTCGGTCTTCAGCGACCGGGCCGGGCCGGTAATCGGACCGCTGATGGCCTACGAGGTGCTGACCGCCTTCTTCCTGGAGGCGGGATTTCTCGGTGTCATGCTGTTCGGCATGAACCGCGTGGGCAAGCGCCTGCATTTCGCCGCTACCTGCATGGTGGCGCTCGGCACGCTGATCTCGGCGACGTGGATCCTGTCGGTCAACAGCTGGATGCACACGCCCACCGGGTTCGAGATGGGCGCCAACGGCCAGTTCCTTCCCGGCCCGAGCTGGTGGGCCATCGTGTTCAACCCCAGCTTCCCCTACCGCCTGATGCACACCGTCACCGCATCCTACCTGACGGTGGCCTTCGTGGTCGGCGGCGTGGCTGCGTGGCACCTGCTGCGCGATTCCGGCAATGCCCATGCGCGCAAGATGTTCTCCATGGCCATGTGGATGGCCACGCTGGTGGCGCCCCTGCAGATCGCGCTGGGCGATGCCCACGGGCTCAACACGCTGGAACACCAGCCGCAAAAGGTCATGGCGATGGAAGGCCATTTCCAGAGCCACCCCGACGGCGCGCCGCTGATCCTTTTCGGCATCCCCAACAGCGCGGAAAAGCGGGTGGATTACGCGGTGGAGATACCCAACCTCTCCTCGCTGATCCTCAAGCACGATCTCAACGCCCCGCTCGCCGGGCTGGACACCATCCCCGACGAGGACGAGCCGCCCGTGGGCATCGTCTTCTGGTCGTTCAGGGTTATGGTGGGGATCGGCTTTGCCATGCTGGGGCTGGGCATCTGGAGCCTGTTCGCGCGCTGGCGCGGCCGGCTTTATGACTGGCGCTGGCTGCACCGAGCCGCGCTGGTCATGGGGCCGTCGGGCTTCGTGGCAGTGATTGCGGGCTGGATCACCACGGAGGTCGGGCGCCAGCCGTTCGTCATCTACAACCTGCTGCGCACCGCCGATGCCGCCAGCCCGCTCGATGCGCCGGCGGTGGCCGCCTCCCTCATCGCCTTCGTGATCGTCTACTTCGCGGTCTTCGGCGCGGGCGTGTGGTATATCCTGCACCTGATGCACAAGCCGCCGCACACCGGGGAGAAGGGCGTCAAGCGCGGCGAGCCCGGCCCCATCCGCACCGCCGGCATCACCCCGGGGCCGACGCAGAACCCCGGCGATCCCGATGCTTTGCCGCGCAGCAGCGAGGAGGCGACCGATGGCCGTTGACGTTGACCTGACGACCATCTGGGCCTTCATCATCGCCTTTGCCGTGTTCGCCTACGTGGTGATGGACGGATTCGACCTTGGCATCGGCATCCTCTTTCCATTCCTGGAGGTGGGGACCGAGCGCGACCGGGCGATGAACTCCATCGCGCCGGTATGGGACGGGAACGAGACCTGGCTGGTGCTGGGCGGCGGCGGCCTGTTCGCCGCCTTTCCGCTGGCCTACGCGGTCATCCTGCCGGCGACCTACCCGCTCATCATAGCCATGCTGCTGGGGCTGGTCTTTCGCGGCGTGGCCTTTGAATACCGCTGGCGCGATCCGCGCCATCGCCGATTGTGGGACTGGGCCTTTACCGGCGGCTCGCTGGTTGCCGCCACCGCGCAGGGGATGACGCTGGGTGCGCTGTTGCAGGGGATCACGGTGGTGGACCGTGCCTATGCCGGTAGCTGGTTCGACTGGCTGACGCCCTACACCCTGCTGACGGGGCTGGGCACCGCGGCGGGCTACGCCCTGCTGGGCGGCACTTGGCTGGTGTGGAAGCTGGACGGCGCGTACCAGGCGCACGCGCGCCGGCTCGCCCGCCTGGCCGCCTGGGCGACGCTGATGCTGATGGGGGCCGTCAGCCTGTATAACCTGCTGCTCAACGCCGAATACGCCAGCCGCTGGCTCACCACGCCGGAAATCTGGTTTGCCGCCCCGGTGCCGATCCTGACCGGCCTCGTCGCGCTGGCGCTGCTGCGGGCGCTGGCGGTGGAGCGGCACAGCAAGCCGTTCTGGCTCTCCATCGCGCTGTTCTTCCTCGGCATGGCGGGTCTCGGCGTCACAATGTGGCCCTACGTGGTGCCGCCCTCCATCACCATCTGGGACGCCGCCGCGCCGGAACGCAGCCAGTGGTTCATGCTGATCGGCGTCGCCATCACCATGCCGCTGATCCTCGCCTACACCGTCTGGGCCTATTGGGTGTTCCGCGGCAAGGTGGGCGACGAGGGGTATCATTGATGCCCGAAGCCGGCGATCGCCCGCTGTGGCAGCGGCTCGGCTGGATGGCGCTGATCTGGGCGGCGAGCGTGCTGACGCTGGGGGCCGTGGGCCTGCTGCTGCGTGCGCTGCTGGCCTGAGAGGAAACCGCTAGACCGGCAGGCCAACGTAGTTTTCGGCAATGGCCGTCTGCATGGCACGACTGCTGGCGATGTAATCGAGCTCGGCGACCTGCATGGCACGCTCGAACGGGCCGTCCTCGGGAAAGCGGTGCATGAGGCGGGTAAGCGACCAGCTGAAGCGCTCCGCCTTCCACACGCGGGCCAGCGCACGGTCCGAATAGCCGGGGATCGCGTCGTTGTCCGCCCGGCGGAAGAAGGCGGTGAGCGCATCGGCGGCGTAGTAAACGTCCGATGCGGCCAGGTTCAGTCCCTTGGCGCCGGTGGGCGGCACGATGTGCGCGGCATCGCCCGCCAGCAGCAGGCTGCCGTGGCGCATGGGCGCAAAGACAAAGCTTCGGAGCGGCGCGATGCTCTTTTCGATACTGGGACCGCGCACCATGTGCGCCGCCGCCTCGGGGCCCAGGCGCACGGCGAGCTCGTCCCACAGGCGATCGTCGCTCCACTCGTCCACCCGGTCGGTCAGCGGCACGTCGACGTAATACCGGCTGCGCGTGTCAGAGCGCATGGAGGCGAGCGCGAAGCCGCGTTCGTGGTTGGCGTAGATCAGCTCGTGATTGCACGGCGGCACGTCGGCCAGGATGCCGAGCCAGCCGAACGGATATTCGCGCAGGTATTCCTTGCCCACGCTGGCGGGGATCGCCCGGCGGCTGGGGCCGTGAAAACCATCGCAACCGACGATGAATCGCGCATCCACCCGGTGCAGTGCGCCATCTTTCATGTAGGTTACGAACGGCGCGTCGCCTTCCACGTCGTGCAGCGCGGTATCCGCCGCCCCGTAGACCACCTCCAGCCCACGTTCCTCGGCTGCGTCCATCAGGTCGCGCGTCAGTTCGGTCTGGCCGTAGACGACCACCTGCTTGCCGGTAAGGTCGGCGATGTCGATGCGGATCAGCCGCTCCCCGTCGGCCAGGTTGAAACCGCCGTGGGGCAGCCCTTCGGATTTCAGGCGGGCATCCAGGCCAAGCCGCTCCATCAGTGAGACGGTGATGCTTTCCAGCACGCCTGCACGAATGCGGCCGAGGATATAGTCGGGCGTCTGCCGCTCGATCACCACGCAGTCCACGCCCTCGGCGCGAAGCAGGTGGCCGAGCAGCAGGCCGGCGGGACCGGCACCGATGATGCAGACCTGTGTTTTCATGCGATGGGCGCGCTCGTCAGATGGGCCAAGGTCGTCAAATGGGATAGTGGCCGGGTTCGGTCTCGATGGTGACCCAGCGCAGCTCGGTAAAGGCATCGATGCCGGCCTTGCCGCCGAACCTGCCATAGCCCGAAGCCTTCATGCCGCCGAAGGGCATCTGCGGTTCGTCGCTGACGGTGCTGGCGTTGACGTGGCAGATGCCCGCCTGGATCTGCCTCGCCACCCTCAGCCCGCGCGCCGTATCGCGGGTGAAGACAGCGGACGACAGGCCATATTCGGTATCATTCGCCAGTTCGATTGCATGCGCCTCGTCCCGTGCGCGGGCGATGCCCACGACGGGGCCGAAGCTTTCGTCGCGGAACAGGCGCATCGCGGGCGTAACCTTGTCCACCAGGTGCGCGGGCATGACCACGTTCATGCTGGTGTCGCCGCCCACCAGCAGTTCGGCGCCCTGCGACACCGCGTCCTCGACCAGTTCGAGGCAGTGGTCCACGGTCTTGCGATCGACCACGGCGCCCAGCGGGGTGTTGCCCGCGGTCGGATCGCCGGCGGGCATGGTCCTGACCTTGGCAGCGAACTTCTGCGCGAATTCGTCAGCCACGCTTTCGACCACGATGATGCGTTCGGTCGACATGCAGATCTGGCCCTGGTTCATGTAGGCGCCAAAGGCCGCAGCCTTGACGGCCTCGTCGAGGTCGGCATCTTCCAGTACGATCATCGGCGCCTTGCCGCCGAGTTCGAGCAGCACGGGCTTCAGGTGTTCGGCAGCGCGTTTGGCGATGATCTTGCCCACGGCGGTGGAGCCGGTGAAGTTGATGCGGCGCACCTGCGGCGCATCGATCAACGCGCCGACGACCTCGCCCGCATCCTCTGGCGCGTTGGTGACGATGGAGACCGTGCCTTCGGGGAAGCCGGCTTCGGCAAAGGCTTCGATGATCAGCGAATGCGTGCGCGGGCATTGCTCGCTGGCCTTCAGGATCACCGCGTTGCCGCAGGCGAGCGGCACGGCGATGGCGCGCACGCCGAGGATGATCGGCGCGTTCCACGGGGCGATGCCGAGCAGCACGCCGACGGGTTCGCGCAGGGCCATGGCGATGGTGCCGTGATGGTCGGACGGGATGATCTCGCCCGAAATCTGCGTGGTCAGCGCCGCCGCCTCGCGCACCATGCCGGCGGCAAGGCCCAGGTTGAACATGGCCCAGCCCGCCGTCGCGCCAATTTCCCCCATCATGGCGGCGACGAAATCGTCCTTCTTCGCCATCAACGCGTCGGCGGCCTTCGTCAGCACGGCGCGCCGGGCGTTGGGGCCCATCTGCGACCATGCGGCAAACCCGGCCTGCGCCTTTTCGGCAATGGCCGGCACGTCGCCTGCCTTCATCGCGTGGGCGGAGGAGGCGACATCGCCGGTTACCGGGTTCTTGCGTTCGAACTGTTGCATTGTCGTTGTCCTGCCTCTCGCGCCGCTGGGGCGATTCGTTGACTTGGTCCTACCAACCCTTGCGGTGCAGCGTCCACTGCGAGCCGGCGCACAGGCGACAGTTTTCGCCGGTAAAGGTGCGCCCTGCCACCGCGTTACCGCGCAGCTGCCACTCCAGCCAGTCGACCGCCACCTGCGCCGCTGCGCCGCCGAATGGTTCGAAAAAGGTGCCGCCGTGCCCCACCGGAAGGTCGGCCAGCATGATCGGCACGTGATCGATCCGCGCGTAATCGTCCATGCCGTTGGGATGGGCGATGTCGCCCTCCCCGCCCATCACGTAGAGCACCGGCTGGTGGAAGCCGCGCAGCATCGTCTTGGAAACGGTCATCGACTGGATCGGGCTGGCTTCCGAATTGTAGATGCCGCTGTTGTGGATCAGCACCGTGTCGATGCGCGGGTCGGCCGCGGCCTGGATGGCCTGCAGCCCGCCGCAGCTGTGCCCTGCCACCGCCAGCTTGTCCGTCGCCACGCGGCCGTAGAGCGGGCTGGCGGGATTGGCATCCTGCGCGATGGCCCAGTCGATACCGGCCATCACGTCCGCCACGCTGGTCGCAGGGGGAGGCAGGCCATCGGCGGGGCGCGGTTGCCGGGGCGCGGGACCGTGCGTCGCGCCAGGGCCGCTGCGGCGTGGGCCGGGCGCGACCACGAGGTAACCGTAGCTGGCAATCTGGGCGAGATGCAGGCGAGCGGAACTGCCGTCGTCAGCGCAGCCACCGTTGCCCCACACGACCACCGGCAACGCGCCACCGAAGAACGGCGCAAGGTCCGCCGGGCGGTAGACCACGTGATCGGGCAGACTGGCGTATTCCTCGATCACCGCGGGATAGGGCCCGTCGCCCGGCGTATCGGGAATGGCGTTGCGCGCGTCCATCTGGCGGCGCATCTCGGCGGCGTCAGGGGCCTGCTGCGCCTGCGCGGGAAATCCTGCGAACAGCGTGGTTGCAAAAACCAGGGCCAGGGCGCGCCGCATCATTCGCCTCCCTCGCGCGCCAGCGGCAACTCGATGCGCGATCCGTATTCCCAGCCGTGCGCCACCGTAATGCGCGGCGCGGGATCCTGCCGCAGGTCAGCAAGGTTGCGCTGGCGCGGGTCGGCGCCCGTCACCACGAACCGCAGGCGCGAACCGGCGGGCACGTGGTAGGATGTCGCCAGCATCGGCACCACCAGCGTGGCGCTCTGCCCGGCAGCCAGCGGCGCTGCATCCGCCTCTCGTCCCGAGTGCCAGGGCAGACCGAGATTGTCCCACGGCGCCGGGCTGATCGCGCGTTGCGAGGCCTTGAGCCGCCCGAAGGAGACAACCTCCACCGCGCCCGCCGCATCGACCGCCTCGAGATAGACGAAGACATCGACATCGGGCCGGTCGGCGGCGATCGTCACGTGCGCGGTGGGAAAGCCCAGCAGGTCCATGCCCACATCGAGCGGTGGGCTGTCGTAGACCAGGCCATGCGCGTCCAGCGGGCTGGGCCAGAACGCGAAATAGGCATCGTTCGCCACGTCGTAGTCTACGGCAAAGGTGCGCGCGCCAGCCACCGGCGGGCGGGCTGCCAACGCGCCGTCGCCCAGGTACCATGCCGATGCCTGCGACCGCGCGCCGGGCCAGCTATCGCCGCGCTCGTAATGCCCCGCCTCGCCCGTCTCGTCGGACCACCAGGTGACCCGCGGCTGCTGGGCGAAGCCATTGTCGGCGCCCTTCAGTTCATGGTCGAAGTAGCGCACGATTTCCTGCGTGAAGGCGAAATCGCGCGGCGTTTCGCAATGGCTACCGGGGCCCACCAGCAGGCGGCTGCCCAGGTTCTCCGCCGCCAGGATGACGTCGCTCGTCGGCTCGTCGTTCCAGTTGCCCCAGAAGTACGTGGCAATGCCCGCATCGCGGATCGCATCGGCATATTGCCAGATCGCCACCTCGTCCCAGAACGCGTTGCCCGTCAGCGGCGATACGCTGTCGCGGTAAGGCATGCCGTACCACAGCCCCGCCATTGAGGTGTTCGCGGCATGCTCGGCCACCGCGGCGCGCAGCATCGCGCCGTCCGCATCATCGTCGACCGGCACGCTGGCCAGATCGTCGCTCAGCGGTTCGTCGGGGCGGGTGTTGAACTGTGCGGTGATGCCGCCGCGGCGCACGAAGGCATACTTGTCCCAGTCGGTCGCGCCGGTGAAGATGGCTCGCAGCGCCGGCGGCGCGGTGCTGGCGGTGTGCATGGTCGTTCCGCCCAGGTAGCTGCACCCGACCATGCCGACATCGCCGGTGCTGTAGGGCTGCGCGGCGAGCCACTGGACGAGGTCATGCCCGTCCATCGCCTCGGTTCGGTCCTGAAAACCGCGCCGCGCGCCAAAGCTCGCGCCCTTGCCGCGAATGTCCGCCACGGCGACGACGTATCCGGCGCGCAGCAGAGAGCGAAGGCCGAGGCTGTCCTGCAAGGCCGTTTCGACCACCTCCCCTTCGGCGTTGCGGATACGTGCGCGATAGGGGGTGAAGACAAAGATCACCGGCAGCCGTTCGGTGGCCACCTGGTCGCCATTGCCCGGGCGATAGACGTTCACCGCCAGCCGGGTGCCGTCGCGCACCGGCACGTAAAGCGATTCGCGGGCATAGTCCGTATAGGGCTGCGCCGCTGCCGTGGCCGGCGCGACCGCCATGATGGCGAACAGTGCGGCAGCCATTGCCAGCAGGGCGGCGAGGCGGTTGAGGGTCAGTCCTGGGCGAGCCATTGCAGTATCTCCTCGCGGTGCTGGTCGAGCGTGGGGGGCGGTTCCTCGGTGCCCGGGCCGCCCGGCGTCATGGCGAACCCGGCGTTGGGCACGGCGACATCGGCGCGCGATCCGTTGGTGGGCACGGCAAAGCGCAGCAGGCTGCCCTCGCGGCAGAGAGAGGCCGCCTCGTCCACGCCGCGGACCATGCCGCACGGAATGCCCGCTTCGCTCAGCACGCGCTCCCATTCGGGCGCGTTGCGCGTCAGCATGATCGCCTCGATCTCGGCGAACAGCGCGTCGAAACTGGCGCGCCGCGCATCGGCGTCGACGAAGCGCGGATTGGTCAGCCAATCCTCTCGTCCGAGCACCCTGGCGAGCGATGCGAACTGGTTGTCCTGCACCACGCCGAGCGACACGAAACGCCCGTCGGCGGCGCGAAAAACGCCGGCGGTCGGCAGTTCGGAATAGCCGGTGTTGCCCAGCCGCCGCAGCGTGTTGCCGGTAGAAAGGAACGGGGTGAGCGCCGAGGTCATGAAGCTCAGCGTCGCATCCAGCATGGAGACGTCGATGTAGGCGCCCTCCCCGGTGCGGAAACGCTGGATCAGCGCGCCCAGAATGGCCGTGGCGGCGGTCTGCCCGGTCAGCGTGTCGACGATGGGGAAGCCGATGCGGATCGGCGGGTCGCCCTCCGCGCCCGACAGCATCATCATGCCGCTGGTGGCCTGCACGATATTGTCGATCGCCGGCCAGTCGCGCTGCGGGCTGTCCTGCCCGTAACCCGAGATAGAGCAGTAGACGAGGCCGGGATTGCCGTCCCGCACCGCATCGTAACCGAAGCCCAGCCGGCCGATGGTGCCGGGGCGGAAGTTTTCCAGCAGCACGTCGCTCCTGGCCACGATACGCCGGGCGATGGCGCGGTCGGCATCGGCCTTCAGGTCCAGCGCGATGCTTTTCTTGCCCACGTTGGCGGCGATGAAGGCGGGCGCCATGCCGCGCATTTCCCGGTTGCTGCCGTAGTTGCGAAACTGGTCCCCGTAGACGGATTCGATCTTGATCACCTCCGCACCCATCAGGCGCAACAGGTGGCTGGCAAAGGGCCCGGCCATGACGTGGCTGAAATCGGCCACGCGAACGCCGGCGAGCGGCTGGGTCAATTCCTCTCTCCACACATGATCTGGTCGCGGCCCCGGATACTGGCGCGCGCGACGCGGTAGGCGGCTTCACCATCGATGCCGAAGCGCGACAGTTCGCCGGCATTGGCGCGGCCGATGCGCAGGTACAGGTCGTCAAAGGCCTGCTGGTCGGCGGCGCTGGGCTGGGTATACCGCACCACGTCCGCCGCGGCGTCGCGCCCGACCTGTTCGGACGCGATGATTTCCTCGGTCAGCGCCCGCTCCCACACCGGGGTGCTGCGCTCGAGCAGGGCGCGTTCGGCAGGGCTCAGCGCATTCCAGCGGTCCGCACCCATGGCACGCGCGGGATAGGCGCCGCGGGGCACCTTCAGTTCGAAATAGTTGGTCGCCACCTCGGTGAAATGCAGCGCACGAAAGGTATCGGGCGGCGCGATGACGCCATCGATCACGCCCTTGGCCAGAGCCGAATAGACCTCGCCCATCGGCATGTTGACCGGGTCCGCACCCAGTTCGCGCAGCACCGGCAGCAGTTCCGTCGGCGCGCGGATCCGCATACCGCGCAGGTCGTCGAGGCTGTTGACCACGCGCCCGCGCGTCAGCACGCCGGGCAGCAAGCCGCCCTGCACCGCCAGGATCTTCAGCCCCGCAAGCTCTCGTGTGATCTGCGGCACGTCGCGCTCCATGCAGCGGTACATCGCCACCTGCGATTCCACGCTGTCCGCTCCGCTGTAAAACCCTGTCTGGATACGCAGCAGGTGGGTGCCGCCGCGCACGTAGATGGGCGTGATGAGGCCGATGTCGGCGACCCCGTGGCGCAGTTCCTCCATCGACATGTCGGCGGAAAGCAGCGCGCCAGACCACACCGGGCGGATCGTCAATGCGCCGCCGCTCTCGGCCTCCACCCAGTCCATCCAGCGCTGGTCGGCGCGGCTGAAGGGGTGAGAGGGCGGATAGGGCGTGGCGTAGGTCAGCTCGGTGACGCCGGGGGGCACATCGCGCGCGCAGCCCAGCAGCATCAGCGCCAGCACAAGGGATGCGATCAGCCGCGTCATGCTGCGCCCTCGGCCAGCAGGAAGTCCTCGACCATGCCGACCATCCGGTCATGATCCCAGACCTTGGCATCGACCATGTCGGCATCGATCATCAGCACCGGCACCCCGGCCGCGCGCAGGGCTGCGGCGGTCAGCTTGTTGCCGGACTGGCTCAGGCGATTGTCGGGCGGCAGCAGCATGATCGCGGCATCGATCCCGCAGCGCTGCGCCTCGCTGACCATCCAGCCGTTCATCCACGGCGGCAGGTGCAGCGTTTCGTTCATGCTGGCGATACGGCTGGCGAGCGCCTCCATCGGCTTGCCCTTCAGGTCGCGCAGATAGGCGGGGCCCGCGAACGGCATGTACATCGACCAGACGAAGACCGCGCCCATTTTCTCCTCCAGCGCCTGGTAGAAGCCGGGATCGTGCCACACGCCCGCGCCGATCCACATCAGCCGGCGCCGTTCGTTGCTGGAGGCGCCATGGCCGCGCGCGACCAGTTCCAGCACCTCGTCGCGGAACGCTTTGGCGTGAGCCACCGCCCAGTCCGATCCGCGGTGCCATTGCGGGATCATGGTGTTGGGCATCTGTTCCGCGATGGAAACCGGGCACGGCCGCGCGGTGCCGATGGCCTGCGCGGCTTCCCAGATATAGCCTTCCTGCACGTTGATCTGCTCCATCAGGTGATGGAACTTCGCCTCGTCGAAGCGGCGGCCGGTGCGTTTTTCCAGAAGCGCGATCAGGTCGCGCATCTCGTCCACCATGTGGGCGATGCGGTCGGGTTGGTAAACGCGCTCCCAGTCGCTGCGCGAATGCGTGAACCACTCGGGATCGGTGTCGGTCCAGGCGGGCGCTTCCATCGGGAAGAACTCCGATCCCATCGCCCTGGACCACTGGCCGAACACGTGCTGGATGCAGTCGCAGGTCAGCCGTGCGACCATCACCGTTGGCGTCGGCAAACCTCCCCAGGGCGCGGTCTCGGGTTCGTCCGCCAATGTGCAGGCAAGGCCGAGCGAGCAATACTTGCAGCTGTTGGCGGGATAGCCCCTTTCCACCATCGCATCGAAATAGCGCGAGGAAAGCTGCTTGGCCGAGATATAGGCCGACCACCACTGGTTGGTGATGATGGGGATATCCATCGCGTGGAACAGTTCGTGCGGGGTATCGGCCTGCACGATGGCATAGGGCTCGCGGTCCTCCACCACCCGGCGGCGCAATTCCTGGCCGAACGCCTTTTGGTATTCGGTCGCCGCCGTGGTGCAGGCGAGCGTCTTTCGGCTGCGCTGGTTGGCCGAGGCGTTCATCGGAAAATTCCCTGTTCAAGCATGTCCTCGAACCGTTCCTGCGACAGGCCCGCTATGCGCGTGGCGACTTCGCGCGTGTGTTCGCCCATGCCAGGCGCGCGGAACGGCGCCATCGCATCGCGCGAAAAGGCGATGGGCGTGGCGATGTGCCCGAACGGGCCGAGCAACGGGTGGTCCAGCATGACGAGCGCCTCGCGCCCGGCGATCTGCGGGTCGTGCTCCAGCAAATCCTCGCAATCCTGCAATGCCCCTGCGGCAAGACCGGCGGCTTGCAGTTCGGCGGCGATGGCGTGATCCTGGCGGGTGCGGGTCCAGGCGGCAATGTCCTCTCCGGTAATGGCCAGCAGGCGGCGCTTTTCCTCGGCGGAAAAGGCGCTGATCGCCACCCAGCGATCCTCGCCCGCGGCGGGGAACACGTCCTGGAAGAACACCGCCGGATCGGCGTTGCCGGTGCGCTGAGGCTGTTCACCCGCAAGGGCGAGTGCGAGGCTGGGGCGCATCTGCTGCACGCAGATCTCGTACATGCTGGCATCGATATGGCAGCCCTGCCCGCTCTCGCGCCGGTGCTGCAGCGCGGCGGCGACGTGGCCCGCCATGACATAGGGCACGATGACATCGCCATAGGGCACTGCCCCGGGGATGACGGGGTCGCCGTCGCGATAGCCGGTCAGGTAGGTGCGGCCCGACAGCGCGCCGCCGGTCCCGTCCACGCCCCATTCCTGCGCCAGCGGCCCGGTCTGGCCGAACACGCTGCCCGAGACCATGACAATGTCGGGCCGGCGCGCGGCAAGATCGTCGTAGCCCAACTCCAGCCTCGCCATGGTGCCTGGCGAGAAATTCTCGACCACCACATCCGCCCAGTCGATCAACGGGTCGATCACCGCGCGCGCTTCGGGCGCCTTGAGATCGATGGTGAGCGACCGCTTTGACGAATTGAGGTGCGCGAACCACGGCTTGTCGTCGAGGCTGTCGGCGCTAGAGGCGGAAACCTGCAGGTCGAGGCGCGACAGGTCGGGCCGGGCGCGGCTTTCGATCTTGACCACGTCCGCACCCATGTCGCCAAGCGTCTTGGTGGTGATGGAGCCGACCAACGCCCAGGCGAAATCGAGCACCTTTACCCCGGAAAGCGGGCCGGGTCGTTCGCCGGTGTGCACCGCGGGCGCGGCAGCTGTTGCCCGCTTGCCCGGACGGATCGCGGCGAAGCGTTCCGGCAGGCCATCGGCTGTATCGAGAAAGCCCCGCGCGGCAAGGTGGCGGTCGGCCAGCACGTCGGCAGGTTCGTTGACCACGCAGGCGTTGATGCCGCGCTCCCGCCCTTCGGTAGCAATCTCGGCCTTGGTGCGTGTGGCGAAGAAGGCGGCCATTGCGGCTTCCCACTCTGCGCGGGTTTCGGGCGCCAGGGTGGAGCGGTTGTAGGCGAGCCAGTCCACCTCGCGCATGGGATTGGCGAACCCCGCCTCGTCCATCCATTGCGACAGGGCGCGGTTGGCGGGCGCGCCGAGCCGCCCGGTCATCAACGCGTGGAAACACCAGCCATCGGCCAACCGCCAGATGACCTGCACCTTGGCGCGGCCATAGGCGATGCAACCGCCTGCACGGTCCAGCTTGCGGCGGTCGAACTGCCACACCAGCACGCCGTTGGTGTTGCGGCTCATCGCGACCTGCTGAACGGAAATGTCGACGTGCTGCCCCCAGGCGCCCTCTGGCCCGTGCGTGCCGCGGGCATAGTGGGCAGCCATGGCACCGGCGCCGGCAACCATGTCCGCGTGAAAGATGCAGGCATCGCCCGCTTCCTTCACCGGCTTGTGCCCCGGCTCACCCGTCAGCCGCAGCGCCCCGCCCATGGCCGAGGCCACGAGCTCACCCCCGCGCCAGTCCTCGCGCGGGCCGCCCGAACCGAACGTGGTGACAGAGACGTGGACGGCGCTGGCCGGGATGCCGAGGTGCGCGGTCGCGGCGAGGCCGAGGTCGTCGATCACGAAGCTGGCCCCGGCAACATCGCCGCCGATCTCGGCCCCCAGCGAGGCGAGATACCGCGCCAGGGGGCGCTGGGCCATGGCGCCAAGCGCGGCCACGCGGTGTCCGGCGAGCGGCATCATCGGGAAAGTCCTTCCAGGAAAGCGGCAATTTCACCGTCCGCGCCGTCACGGGCGAACCAGTCGCGCCGGGTGAGGACCAGCGAGGGCACTCCCGCCTCTTCAAGGGCGCGGCGTTCGGCGGGGAGGTCCCAGGTCTGCGCCTCGTCTTCCTCGATCCGCCACACGATAACGGCCTGCGCCCGCGTTTCGGCGATGCGGCGCGTCATGCGGGCGGCCGGATCGGCAAAGGAGCGGGGCCCGGCATCGAGCGCGTGGAGCGCAGCGGAAAGCGCGGCGAAAGGGTCGGTGCCTGGTGCGCAGGGCGCGTCTTCGGTCCACTGCTGCGTGATGGTCTGTCCGAAAGCGGCGAAGCCGGCGGCACGCACGGCCGCGTTCAGCCGCTCATCAGGCGCGGGCGTGCCGGTGACGAGACACACGGGGCCATCGCCTGGCGGAGTTGCCGAAGCCGGCACTTGCGCAGCACCCAGCGCATCGCCCGTCACGCCAAGCCGCTCGGCCAGGTCGCGCAGCTTGGCCTCGGTGCGGGCGATGCTGGTGGGGCGCGGGATCTTGGCAATGTCGAAGATCAGCGGCTCGGGCCCACCTGCCCTGCCCGTGCGCTGAAGCTCGCGCAGGTAATAGAAAAGGCGCTGCGATGTATCGTCGGCGCGGCTGAACAGCACGGCATCGAGGTGATCGTACTCCCCCGCCAGCCAGTGATCGAGTACCAGCGGCGCCCAGGGCATGAACTTGCTCTCCATGAACGCCTCGGCGCGCGTGGGGCTGCGGTCGAGATCGAAGGCGAGCGGGCCGGCGTGGCAGCCTGCCGCGCGCAGCACCTGGTGCGGCAGATTGGGCCCGGCGGTGGCGATGCGCGAAAGGGGCTGCGTCATGTGCCGAGCACTCCGGGTAGCCACAGCACCATGGCGGGAAACAGGATGATCATCAGCAGGTGCACGAAGTCGCTGGCGAGGAAGGGCAGCACCCCGCGAAAGATCGTGCTGATCGATACGTCCTTGGCCACGCCCTGCATGATGTAGAGGTTCATCCCCAGCGGCGGGTGGACGAACCCGATCTCCATCGCGCGGGTGATGAAGATGCCGAACCAGATCGCGGTCAGCCCCGTCGCCTCCACGATGGGCAGCAGGATCGGCGTCATCAGCAGCATCAGCGCAAGACCGTCGAGCACGGAGCCCAGCAGCAGCAGGATCAGCGCGATGAGGATAAGCGTCGCCACCTGCCCAAGCCCAAGGCCGCTGACGAGATCGCCCGCCGCCGCCGCCAGCCCCGTCACCCCGATGAAGACCGAGAAGATCAGCGCACCGATCAGGATCAGGTAGATGAGGCCGGTGGTGCGCAGCGTTTCCGAAAAGGCGTTGAACAGCGCTGCCCGGGTCAGCTTGCGGCGGATCATGGCGGTCACCAGCGCGCCCGCTGCGCCCACGGCGGCAGCCTCTGCCGGGCTGATCCAGCCCATGGCGATGCCGCCGATCACCAACGCCACGATGACGAGGATTTCCCAGATGCGCTTCAGCGATGCCAGCCGTTCGGCCCAGCTTGCCCGCTCACCCGTGGTTGCAAGACCCGGTCGCATCCGCACGAGGATGAAAACCACGATGGCGTAGAACAATGCCTGCGTAATGCCGGGGATGATCGCCGCCGTGAACAGCGTGCCGATGCTGGTTTCGGCGATGATGCCGAACACGATCAGCGCGCCCGACGGCGGGATCATCTGGCCCAGCGTGCCGCCCGCGGCAATGGTGCCGGTCGACAGGCGGTCGTCGTATCCGCGGCGCTTCATCTCGGGATAGGCGACAAGGCCAACGGTGGCGGTCGTTGCCAGGCTCGACCCGTTGATCGCGCCGAACCCGCCGCACCCGGCGATGGAGGCATAGGCGAGACCGCCCTTGCGATGGCCGAGGAACTTGGCCGCCGCGTCGAACAGGTCGCGGCTGGCGTCGATGGAAAAGAAGATGTGCGCCATGAACAGGAACAGCGGCAGCGTGCCGAGCTCGTACCGGGTCAGCGTGTCGATCACGACGACGCCCGCCTTGATCAGCGCGGCTTCCGGGCCGAGAACGATGGCAAGGCCGCCGATGCCGACCGCGCCCAGCACGGCGCCGATGCGCCCGCCCGCCAGCAGCAGCGCGAACAGGACGAGGATGCCCACGGCCCCGGTGGCAGCGCTGGCGTAGATCATGCAGGGTCTCGCTGTGAGGGTCGCACCAGCCGCGCCGCCAGCAGGACGGCACAGGCGAACAGGCAGACATTGGCGATGAGGCGCAGCACCAGCCACGGCACGCCGACCAGCTCGCTCTGCTCGTGACCGTTCCACAGGTCCGCCGAGAGCCAGACCGAGCCCGCCAGCAGTGCCAGCACAAAGGCCAGCGTGAGGAGGTCGGAGAGAACGTCCGCCACCCGGCGTGCGGCTGGTGACAGGCGCTCCACCACGATGCGGACGCGGGCATGGGACAGGTCCCAGGTCGCCACCACCAGCCCGATCGAGCCGGAGACGAGCACCACGGCCTGCATGAGTTCGATGGATCCGGTCAGCGGCAGCCCGATGTGCCGCCCGATCACGGCAAAGGTATCGACCAGCGTCGCGGCCAGCAGCGCCAGCCCGCCGATCCATATCACGATGTGCCTGGCCTTGCTCATGCGGCAATCTCCACGGTGAAATCGTCGGCAATGCGCACCGCTGGCAGGTCGGCGGCGGTGGTGATGCCTTCCACGTAACGGGCGATGGCACGGGCACGCTCGCCCGCGGCCAGCACCGGGCGGCCCGGCGGCTCCACGTCCACGGGAACGATGGCCGCCCCCACGCTGCCATCGGCGCGCAGGGTCAGCATGCCGATGAAGGCGTTGACGGCCTCGGGATGGAACGGCGCCAGGGGGTAGGCCGGGTCGGGCGTGAAGCCGAACATCCGCTGCCGCTGCTCGGCCCAGGCGCGGCGGCCTTCGTGGTCCTGCGTGGGCGATAGCGCGGAGGTCACCACGCAGCCGTTGCCCAGGCCATGATAGATCGGCTTGCCACGGTGAAACTCGATCCCGCGCACGATATGCGCATGGTGCGAGAGGACGGCGTCGGCGCCTGCATCGATGGCGGCCCGCGCGATCTCGCGTTCGTAGGGTTGCAGCATGGCCGGGGTATGCACCTGCCCCTTGTGCATGGCCACCAGCACGCAGTCGGCCCCTGCCCGCGCGGCCGCGATATCGTCCAAAAGGGTCTCGAGGGCATCCGGGTGGACGCGCTCGAGACAGGCTTTGGGAGATACCGCCGCTCCATCGGCAGCGACGATAGGAAGATAGGCGCACCCCGCCCGGCCCGGCGCGGCCCAGGCCATTTCCGGCCCCACGCAGTTGTAGCTCAGCAGCGCCACGCGCCGTCCGCCGACATCGGCGAAGGCGGGCGCGCGTGCCGCTGCAAGGTCGGCCCCGGCCCCGGCGTGGGCAATGCCTGCCGCATCCAGCAGAGCGACGGTGTCGGCGATGCCCTGCGCCCCGCAATCGGCAATGTGGTTTCCGGCAAGGCTGACCATGCCGATCCCGGCGCGTGCGATGGCGGCGATGTTTTCGGGCGGTGCGCCGGGAGCAGGCACGTCGCCTGCCATCTCGTGCGCGCTGGTGGTGTGCGGCACCTCCAGATGCGCAATGCCGAGGTCGGCGGCGCGGATCGCGGGCGCGATACCCGACAGCCAGTGATCGGCATCGGGCTCGTCGAGCACGAGATCGCCGAGCACGGCTATCTGGATATCATCGTTCATCATGCGACCCGTGTAGCGCGGCTTAGAAGCGGACGCGCGCCCCCACCGCAAAGAACCGGCCCACCGGGTTGGCGGCGGTGGCATCGTAACCGCCGCTGCCGTTGCCACTGGGCGCCAGGTTCACATAGGGCGGATCCTGGTCCAGCACGTTGCGGACCTCGCCGGTCAGTTCCAGCCCGTTCAGGCGATCGAAGCCGAAAGCCTCGCCGATGCGGTAGGTTACGCTCAGGTCCACCGGCGTATAGCTGTCGACGTCCTGATTGGGCGTGACGAGGTTGTTGGTGTAGCCGCCCACGTGGGTGGCGGAGATGCGGCTGGTGAACGGCCCGTGATCCCAGTTCGCGGCGACGCGCGCCTTGAACTTCAAGGGCTGGAAGATGATGTTCAGCTGGTCCACCAGGTCGGCCTGCGGGGCCACGGCGACCTGATAGTCGGTGAGGTACGTGCCCGAGGCGCTCAGCCGGACCACGTCGTTCGCGCCGAAGTCCATGCGATAGTTCACGGTGGCGTCGATACCCCGGGTGATCGACTTGCCCAGATTGCGCGAACGGCCATCGACGAACACGTCGATATTGGCGAGGCTGCCGCCGGGGAAGGCGCCGAGCACGCCCACGCCGGCATCGATCTGCCGCTGGATTTCCGCCCGCGCCGCCGCGCCGCGCAGGATCACGTCGGTCCCGGCGAACTGGCCTTCCTGCCCCAGGATGGTCAGGTTCGACAGGTTGGCGCTGACCTGATTGTCATAGGCGACATCGAAGTAGGTCACCGACAGGCGCAAGTCGTCGACGGGTTCGAAGTCTGCACCGACGGACCATGTCTCCGCGGTCTCCGGGCCAAGATCGAGGTTGGGTCCCGAAAGGGCAACGCCCACCAGCGGCGCGCCGCCGGCCGGGTTCTGGTAGTTCTGCACGAACAGGTTGTTGCTGTTGCCGTAGATCTCGGGGATCGTGGGTGCGCGGAACGAGGTGCCGTAGGAGCCGCGCAGGGTCAGCCGGTCGAACGGCTCCCAGTTGATACCGAATTGCGGGTTGGTGGTATCGCCGGCATCGGAATAGCTGTCGTAACGGATGGCCGCGACCATCTCCAGCGACTGGAAGCCGGGGCGGGCGTTATCCGGCCCGAAGATCGGCACCAGCAATTCGCCATAGACCGAATCCACCGTGCGGTCGAAACTGCGGAAGGCAATGGGCGTGGTCGGGGCGCCGCGCGCCGAACCCAGGTCCACGGTGAAATCCTGGCGCTCGTAACCCACGGCCATGCGCACCTCGCCACCGGGCAGCTGGAACAACGGCCCGCTGGCCCCTACCTCGTAGAACGTCAGTTCGCCATCGGTAGGGGCAAGGAATATCTGGTTGAAGATGCCGTCGATCACGGACTGGCTGGTCCGCCCGCCGAACGGATCGAAGGCAGTGGCCGGGTTGGTGCTGGTGAGAGCAGCGTTGAGCGCGGCGTTGTTGATGCCGGTATAGCTGCCGGAAAAGTCGTGCGTTTCGCCGTAGGCGAACAGGCCCTCCAGCTCCCAGTCGAACGGCAGCTGCACGCGCACGCCGGGGCTGATCTGGTAGCTTTCGGCGGAACCGAACGATTCCTGCGTCGGAATGTTCGGGCCGACGAAGGCGTAATCGACCTGGTAGCTGGTGCCGGTGAAGCCCGCCGGACGCACGAAGAACGGGTTGGTCTGCGGCACCGTCAGGCGGGTGGAGGGATTGGCGTTCAGGCGGCGAAAGTTCCGCTTGGAATAGAAGCCGTCGTAAAACACCTCGAGCCAGTCGGTCACTTCGAAGGTGCCGGTGGAATTCACCGAATCGTAGCTCTGTTCCGGGATCAGATCCTGCCCGCTCAGCGCGTCGCAGCGATTGGCGGTGCCGGCGACAAGCGAGCCTGCCTGCGCGGCGGCGAAATTGAGCGGCAGGGCAAAAGTCGTGCCGCCCGCGATCAGCGTGCCGGGGTTGCACCGGGTAACGCGGTAGTCGTTGCCGCCGAACGGCACCTGGTTGCTGGTGAAGAAGTCACGCTCGTCGCCGTTGAGGTTGGATCGCTCGACGTGTTCGTAGGCGACCATGAACTGCCCGCGGTCGAACCGGATGCCGCCCGCCGCGCCGGCAGACCATTCGTCAAAGGCATGATCGTCGGAAAAGCCGTAGCGCGCAAAAGCCTCGAACCCGTCGAGGCTGCGGCGCGGGATGATGTTGACGACGCCCGCCACCGCGTCCGAACCGTAGATGGCCGAGGCACCGTTGGCGACCACTTCCACCCGCTCCACGCCCAGCGTCGGCAGGACGGACGGATCGGTGGAGCGCGAGTTGTTGACCACCCGGTGTCCGTCGATCAGCACCAGCGTCGCATAGGGGCCGATGCCGCGCAGGTTCACGCTGTTGCCAAAGGTGATGTTGCCCGAGCCGCCGGCCTGGCCGCGCGAGTTTTCCGACACGCCGAGATCGAAGACCTGCGGCAGTTCCTTGATGACGCGGTCGATGGTGACGTTGCCCGAGGCGGCGATTTCTTCCTGGCCAAGCACCACGGCGGTTGCACCCACCGGCGCATTGCCCTGGCTGACCCGGCTGCCGGTCACGATGATCGCGTCGGGAACGTCCTCGTCCTGCACCGGCGGCGGGGTAACGGCCTGGGCAAAGGCCGGCTGGCTGGCGACCAGCGACGCAACGGCAATGGCAAGGGCAGAGCCGCTGCGCGCAAGCGCGACGGCCGTCGAATTGGCAAGTACAGACATAACCTCTCCCCGGTGCGATTTCCTCTTGCGAGGGACACATCTCGAATGTCGGCGCTGTCCGCGCATCGCAGGCGGCTTGCAAATGAAATATGGACGACAAGATTGTTGACAATATCATTGGCGATACGCAGGCTGCCCGGATGCAGGATGCCATCGAGAGACTCGCCAAGCGCGGGCCCAGCGCCGCCGATATCGCCGACTGGATCCGTTCGCAGATACGCGGCAACCGCCTTGTCCCCGGCCAGCGGCTGATTGAGGTCGACATCATCCGGCAGACCGGCGGCAGCCGCTTCAAGGTGCGCGAGGCATATCAGCGCCTGGCCGCGGAGGGGCTGCTGGAGATCGAGGAATATCGCGGCGCCAGCGTGCGCGGCACGTCCATGGCCGAGGTGCGGCAGCTCTATCGCGCCCGCGCCGCGCTGGAAGGGCTGTGTGCTGGCGATTTCGTGCGCAAGGCGACGGACGACCAGATCGCCCGGCTGGAGGAGGTGGCGCGCGCGATGGAGGAATGCGTGGAGGCCGGGCGGCCGGAAGACTTTGCCCGCATCAATGCCGAATGGCACACCCTGCTGATGCACGGCGCGGGCAACTTCGCCATCGAGGATATCGTCAGGCGGCTCAACACGCCGGTGCATCACCTGCAGTTCGGCACCTTCTATCGCGGCGAACGATTGCGCGAAGCGGCACGCGATCACCGCCACATCCTGGCCGCGATCCAGGCCCGCGACGCCGACGCCGCCGAACGGGCCATGCGCCAGCACGTGGAGAACGGCCTCGTCTTCTTGAGCGAGCTTGACCGCGCCGTGCACCTGGAGGCCTGACGCGCCTTCCCTGCGCAAGCCTTGCCTTTACCCGCCGCGCCAATTACATACCAGCCGATATGGAAAAGCTTGCAGTCAGAGGTCGCCCGCGCGAATTCGATCCCGATACGGCTCTCGCCGCGGCACTGCTGGTGTTCTGGACGAAGGGATACGAAGGCGCGTCGCTGTCGGACCTGACGGAGGCGATGGGCATCACCCGCCCCAGCCTCTACGCCGCATTCGGCAACAAGGAGGCGCTGTTCCGCCAGGCGCTCGATCTCTACCAACGGGACAAGACCGCCTACATCGGCGAGGCCGTGCGCGAGCCGACCGCCCGGGCCGTGGCGCAGTACATGCTGCAAGGCGCGGTCGATACCGCCACCGGCGGGGAATGCCGCGGGTGCATGGGCGTGATTTCCACCGTCGCCTGCCAGAGCGTGGAGCCCTCCATCCGCGATGACGTCAACCAGCGCGCGGAAAGCGCAAAGGCGCTGATTGTCGAGCGGATGCAGCAGGCGATCGACGCGGGCGAATTCCCCGCGCCCACACAAGCCCAGGCCATCACCCGCTACCTGTTGGCCATCATGCAGGGCATCTCCGTCCAGGCGCAGGCGGGTGCCAGCGAGGACGACCTGCGCCAGCTTGTCGCGGTTGCTCTGGCGGGCTGGCCCTCCCGGTAATCTGCTGATTTTGCTGCACTGCGCAAAAAAATACCGGGCGATATAGAATTAGCGCTTGACCTGAACCTCACATAACATACTTTGCGGTATAGAAAGCTGCCGGCACGCTCCTTCGACCCGGGGAGGTGCCGTCAGTGCGATGCTGCGCATGCGGCATCGTGCCGCCTGGCCCAACTCCAGTTCCCGATCATCCGTCGCCGCCCGGCGCCCGGACGAACCAGCTTGCGCCCGAGGTCCGGCGCGAAGGAATTTCGCATGTTCGACACACCTTTCGATACCCGGGCAGACGAGCGTGATCGCGCCTTTGCCGAGGCGGACGATAACCTGGAACCCTACGAAGGCGACCACGACCAACAGGCCCCGCTTCCGGCAACGGAGGCTCCCCCTCCCCGCCGGCGCCGGTTGTGGGTAATGCTGGCCATCGTCGTCGTGATAGCCGCGGCATGGTGGCTGCTGCGCGGCGACGCGGTGCCCGCGGCCGCGCCGCCCATGGCAGAGGTGACCGTGGCCACTCCGCTACAACGCGAAATCACCGAATGGGACGAATTCATCGGCCGATTCGAGGCGAGCAAGAGCGTCGAGGTGCGCCCGCAGGTCTCCGGCCAGGTAACCGCGGTGCATTTCACCGATGGGCAGTTCGTGCGCCAGGGTGCCCCGCTTTTCACCATCGATGCACGATCCTATCGTGCCAGCCTGGCCGAGGCGCAGGCCGGGGTCGCCAGCGCATCGAGCGCACTGGCCCTGTCGCGCAGCAACCTGGCCCGCGCCCAGCGCCTGATCGCGGAAGACGCCATCGCCGCGACAGAGATCGACCGGTTGCAGGCGGAAGTGCGCGCCAACCAGGCTGCGCTCGCCGCCGCGCAGGCGCAGGTCCGCTCACGCGATCTGGAGGTTGAATTCACCACCGTCCGCGCGCCAATTTCAGGCCGCATTTCCGATCGCCGGGTGGACGCGGGCAACCTCGTCGCCGCCGGGGCGGGAGAGGCCGCCACCCTGCTGACCACCATCAACGCGGTCGATCCGATCTACTTCGAATTCGAAGGGTCGGAAGCCATGTTCCTGCGGGCACGGCGCGAGGGCCTGGATGCCGGGGCCGAAGTCGACATCCGCCTGGCGGACGAGAGCGACTATCGCTGGCACGGCACGCTCGATTTCACCGACAATGCGCTCGACCAGCGCAGCGGCACCATCCGCGCGCGCGCTATCGTCCGCAATGGTGAGGGGTTCCTTGCCCCCGGCCTGTTCGGCAACATGCGCCTCGCCACCGGCGGCACGCATCAGGCCCTGCTGGTCCCCGACGCCGCCGTTGCCACCGACCAGACGCGCAAGCTGCTGATGGTGGTCGATGCGCAGGGCACGGTCGCGGCGCGCGAGGTGCAACTGGGCCCCATCGTCGACGGCCTGCGGGTGATCGAATCCGGATTGGCACCGACCGACCGGGTCGTCATTTCCGGGATGCAGATGGCCATGCCGGGCCAGCCGGTGCGCACCCGGCCCGGAAGGATCGCCCCGCCGCCGGGCGCAGGCGCGGACCGTCAGCCGCCAGCCGCCGGATCGCCTGCCGCGGCCCGCTAGCCGGCACGCCCCCTCTCCCGATCTGCCGACCCGCTGTTTCCCTTTGCCCCGACGGAGGCCCCCATGCGCCTGTCCCGCTTCTTCATCGACCGTCCCATCTTTGCCGCCGTGATCGCCATCGTGATTACGCTGGTGGGCGCCATCTCCTACGTCTTCCTGCCCGTCAGCCAGTATCCCGAGGTCGTGCCGCCCACGGTGACCGTGAACGCAGTCTACCCCGGCGCATCGGCGGAGACGGTGGCGGATACCGTCGCCAACCCGATCGAGCAGGAAATCAACGGCGTCGACGGCATGCTCTACCTGTCGAGCCAGTCCACCGGAGACGGGCGGGCCACCATCACCGTCACCTTCGAGCCGGGCACCGATCTCGACGAAGCGCAGGTGCTGGTGCAGAACCGGGTCGCCATCGCCGAACCGCGCCTGCCCGAAGAAGTGCAGCGGCTGGGCCTGGTGACCCGCAAGACCACGCCCGATTTCCTGCTGATCGTAAACCTCATCTCGCCCGACGGTTCGCTCAGCCGCGAATACCTGTCGAACTACGCCCAGACCCGCATCCGTGACCGGTTGCAGCGCGTGGAAGGCGTGGGCGACGTGCAGCTGTTCGGCCAGCGCGAGCTTGCCATGCGGGTGTGGATCGACCCCGGCCGCGCCGCCGCGCTGGGCCTGACGGCCACCGACATCGTGCAGGCACTGCGCAGCCAGAACGTGCAGGTTGCCGCCGGCACGCTGGGCCAGCAGCCCAGCCCCGACGCCGCCTTCCAGCTGAACGTGGAGACGCAGGGACGCTTCACCTCGCCCGACCAGTTCGAGAACGTGGTCATCCGCACCGACGAGCAGGGCCGGCAGGTGCGGGTGCGCGACGTGGCGCGAGTGGAGATCGGGGCGCAGGACTATGCCACCTCGGCTTACCTCGGGCAGCAGGATTCGGTCATCGTGCCGGTGTTCCAGCAGCCCGGCTCGAATGCGCTGGCCAGCGCGGAAGCGATCAAGGCCGAGATGCAGAGCATTTCCGCCGATTTCCCCGCGGGCATGGAATACCGCATCGTCTACAACCCGACCGAGTTCATTTCGGAAAGCATCAGCGCCGTGGTTCACACGTTGCTGGAGGCGATCGTGCTGGTCGTGCTGGTGATCGTCGCCTTCCTGCAAAAGGCGCGTGCCTCGCTCATCCCGGTGCTGGCGATCCCGGTATCGCTGGTGGGCACGTTCGCGGTGCTGGCGATGCTCGGCTTTTCGCTCAACAACCTCTCGCTGTTCGGACTGGTGCTGGCGATCGGCATCGTCGTCGACGATGCGATCGTGGTGGTCGAGAACGTCGAGCGCAACCTGGAGGAGGGGCTTTCTCCGCTGGAGGCAGCGCGCAAGTCCATGGACGAGGTCGGCGGCGCGCTGGTCGCCATCGTGCTGGTGCTGTGCGCGGTGTTCGTGCCGACGCTGTTCATCGGCGGGCTGTCGGGCGCCTTTTACCAACAGTTCGCGGTGACCATATCGGCCGCCACCATCATCTCGCTGATCGTGTCGCTGACGCTCAGCCCGGCGCTGTCCGCCAAGATGCTGTGCCGGCACGAACCCCTGCCCGCCGATGCGCCGCGCTGGCGCCACGCCGTGGAACGCGCGGGCGACAGGTTCAATGCCGCCTTCGAACGCTTCAGCGATTCCTATGCCGCCCTGACCGCGCGGCTGGTGCGGATGCCGCGGCGCATGATGGCGACCTACGCGGGGCTCATCGCGCTCACCGTGGGCGCGCTCGCCTGGACGCCGTCGGGCTTCATCCCGCAGCAGGACCAGGGGTATTTCCTCACCGTTATCCAGTTGCCGCCCGGCAGTTCCACCACGCGCACCGACGCGGTGATGCGCCAGGTGGCCGAGCGCGTGCTGAAGATCGATGGCATCAGCAACACGGTGATGCTGTCGGGCTTCGACGGCACATCGGAAACGCAATCCGCCAGCGCGGCGGCAGCCTACTGGGTGCTCGACGATTTCGCGGACCGCGCCGACAAGGGGCAGAGCGTCGACGCTCTCATCGCCCAGGCCCAGGCCGCCACCGCAGACATCACCGAAGCACGGCTGATGATCGTCAAGCCCCCGGTCATTCGCGGCATCGGTTCGGCAGGCGGCTTCCGCATGGTGATCGAGGATCGCAACGGCCAGGGGTACGCCGCCATGCAGGAGGTGGCGAATGCCGTCATCGCCCAGGCCAACGCGCAGGAGGGGCTGGCCGGTGTCTACACCTTCTTCGATACCGGCACGCCGCGGGTGCGGGCGGATATCGACCGTGACAAGGCGCAGGTTCTCGGCGTGTCGCCGGCCAGCGTGTTCGAAACGCTGCAGGTCTATCTGGGCAGCGCCTTCATCAACGAATTCAACCTGCTCGGCCGCACCTATCGCGTCACCGCGCAGGCGGACGCGCCCTTCCGCGACCAGGCCTCGGACATCGCCGGGCTCTACACCCGGTCCAGCAACGGCGCGATGGTGCCGCTGGGATCGGTCGCAACGTTCAGCGACACCGCCGGCCCCTACCGCGTCAGCCGCTACAACCTGGCGCCGGCCGTGGCCATCGACGGCGATACCGCGCCCGGTTACGCCACGGGCCAGTCGCTGCAGACGATGGAGGACGTGGCGAGCGCCAGCCTGCCGCCCGGCTATGACACCGAATGGACGGGCATCGCCTTCCAGCAGGATACGGCCGGCAATACCGCGATCTACGTCTTCGGGCTGGCGGTGCTGCTGGTCTTCCTGGTGCTGGCGGCGCAATACGAAAGCCTGGTCATGCCGCTGGCGATCATCCTGATCGTGCCGATGTGCCTGCTGGCGGCCATGGTGGGGGTTAACCTGCGCGGCATGGACAACAACGTGCTGACGCAGATCGGACTGATCGTGCTGATCGCGCTGGCGGCGAAGAACGCCATCCTGATCGTGGAGTTCGCCCGGCAGGGGGAACTGCGCGACGGCCTTTCGCCCATCGACGCCGCGGTCCAGGCCGCCCGCACCCGCCTGCGCCCGATCCTGATGACCAGCTTCGCCTTCATCCTGGGCGCAGTGCCGCTGGTGGTCGCCACGGGCGCCGGCGCGGAACTGCGCCAGGCCCTTGGCACGGCGGTGTGCTTCGGGATGCTGGGCGTCACCGGTTTCGGCCTGGTGTTCACACCCACCTTTTACGTGGTGTGCCGCGCGCTTGGTGACCGGCTCGACGCCTGGCGCCATCGCGGCAAGCCCGTAGCCGTCACCGACCCCCGCACCGTTCCTGCCGAATAGAAGAGGCCAAGGCCATGCGCACCCGTTCCTTCCTTCTCGCCGCGCTGTCATCGCTGGTTCTGGCGGCCTGTGCCGCGGGTCCCGATTACGTGGCGCCGCTCCCCCCTTCGCCGCAGGCCACGGGCGGCTTTGTGTCTGCCGAGGCCGGGATCGTGACGCCCAGCCCGCTGCCCGCCGACTGGTGGCGCCTGTATGACGATCCGGTGCTCGATACGCTGGTGGAGGACGCGCTGCGGGCCAATACCGACCTGCGCCAAGCCAGCGGGCGCATTGCCCGCGCCCGCGCAGCCCTGCGCGGCGCGCGCGCCGATCGACTTCCGCGAGCCGGCCTTTCGGCAAGCCCCGCCTACGTGCGTTCCAGCGCTGTCGAGGCCCCGGGGGCCGATGATCGCGAGGGGTTCGTCCTCGATGCCGGCATCGACGTGTCCTACGAGGTGGATCTGTTCGGCCGCATAGGGCGCGGCGTGGAGGCGGCGGCAGCCGACGTGGACACCGCGCAGGCCGATGCCGATGCGGTGCGTGTCATCGTGGTGGCCGATACCACGCGCGCCTATGCCGATGTGGCGAGCACTGCCGCGCGGATCGCGGTCGCGCGCCAGATCGTGACCTTGCTGGACGACAGCCTGCGCATAACCCGCCTGCGGCACGACTCCGGGCTTGAAAGCGGGCTGGCCGTCGCCCGGATCGAGGCGCTGCGCGACCAGCGGGCGGCGGACATTCCTGCGCTGGAGGCGCAGAGACGCGCCGCCCTGTTTGCCCTCGCCACGCTGACGGGGCGCGCGCCGGCGGATCTGCCGCCCATCGCGGGCGAGCGCAGCATCGCGCTGGAGATCGCCGCCCCCCTGCCCGTCGGCGATGGCGCGGCCATGTTGGCCCGCCGCCCGGACATCCGCGCAGCAGAGCGCCGACTGGCGGCGAATACGGCGAGGATCGGAGTGGCCACGGCAGACCTCTATCCCCGCATCACCCTGGGCGGATCGGTCGGCTCCACCGCAACCAGCCTGGGTGACCTGCTGTCGGGCGGTGCGCTCAACTTCCTCGTCGGGCCGCTCATCGACTGGGCCTTTCCCAACCGCGAGCCGGTCCGCGCGCGCATCGATGCGGCAGCGGCGGATGCGGACATCGCGCTGGCCGCCTTCGATGGCACCGTGCTCACCGCCTTGCAGGAAGCCGAGATAGCGCTCTCCAACTATGCCCGGGCACTGGACCGCCGGGCCAGCCTGCGACAGGCGACGGCGGCGGCGGGGCGCGCGGCCGCGATCACCCGGGCCCGGCAACGCGAGGGGATCGTCAACTCGCTCGAACTGCTCGATGCCGAACGCACCCTGGCAGAGGCCAGCGCCGCGCTGGTGGCGCAGGACGCCGAGGTGTCGGGCGCGCAGATCGACCTGTTCCGCTCGCTGGGTGGAGGATGGTCCGGCAGCGGGTGACGGGATGACCTATCAGGCGACCGGGCCGACATCGGCGGTCTTGGCCATCGCCGGCTCGGCATCGGCCGGTTCCTGCAGGAAGACGCCCTGTCGCTGCAATTCGCCGCGCAGTTCGGTGACATCGACGCTGCGCGGTTCGACCTGTGCGGAAACAGCCAGCGCCGCCGCTGCGCCTGCCGCCTGGCCAGTCAGCCAGCACTGCGGTATCTCGCGCATGAAGCCATGCGAATTGGCATCGCAGCTGACATGCCGCCCGCCGACCAGCAGGCCATCGAGCTGGCGAGGAACCAGCGCCCCGTAGGGCACGGAGATCACCGGGAACTTCAGCGATACCGATGGGCTCACGCCGATCTCGTCAGGCAGCGCGATCCCTTCGGACCACTGGCTGCGCAGGATCTTGCCCATCCCCGCCAGCCGCCGCGTGTGCCTTACGCCGAGCTGCGGCGCGCTTTGCAGCATATAGGCGTTCTCGAACCCCGGGGCGTGGGCGAGGAAGAAGTCGCAATGCGTCTTCATCATCCGGTGCGAGCGGATTTCGAGCTCGGTCTGGTCATCGATGTCGAGCGCCGAAAGCCCCGACTGCCGCGGCCCGAGGAACAGCGCGATGTCGTTGCGCCACGACACGTAGGGCGGCTGGAAGAATCCCAGCTTTTCCCGCCCCATCTTGGCAAAATTGGCGTACTGCGCAGGGTCGCTACCGCGAAACGCCAGCCACCTGTCCATGTCGACCCCGCCGAGCATGAACGAGGTGTTGGCGCTGTGATGGACGTCGCCCTGTTCAATATCGGTTTCGAATTCCGCGCCAGCGCGGGCGAAAACGTCGCCATCGCCCGTCGTGTCGACCACGACTTTGGCCCGCAGGGCCTGGCGACCGCCCTTCGATTCGAAGACCACGCCGCGCACCGCGCCATCGGTGACGATCGGCATGGCGGCCCATCCGTGAAACACCAGCCGCACGCCCGCCTCGATCAGCATTTCCTGGCTGATCAGCTTGAGGCGTTCGGGATCGAGCGTGGGCGACCAGCAGACGGTGCCGTGAAAGGCAGCGGTGCGCTGGCCCCAGTAGCTGGCCTTTTGCGGATCGCGCGAACCCCAATCGTCAGGGCGCGGGCCGGCAAACCCGGCCTCGGGCATCCGATCGAACACCTCGCGGGCAAATCCTTGGATGACCTGCCGCCCGTTCCAGTCGGTCATCCGGTCGATCCAGATGACCAGTCCGCCGGTCGAAAGGCCGCCGAGGTGGTTGTAGCGTTCCAGCAGGACGACATCGGCCCCCGCCCTTGCCGCCGCATAGGCTGCCGCCGTCCCCGCCGGACCGCCGCCGACGACAAGCACGTCGCAGCTGTGATAAACGGGCACGCTGCGTTCCGGCTCGACATGCACGCCCGTGCCGTTGGCCGGAGCAAAGGTGCGCTGCGTGGTCTCGAACAGATCGGATCCGAGGAACCTGTCCTCCGACCTGCGGACCTCCTGTACTTTCACATCAGTCATGCTTGGCTCTCCTCGGATCACGCGGCCGTGAACCCCGCCTTGCCTTGCCACAGCGGTCCCGCTTCGCGAAGACCCGGCAACGAAACGATGGGAAAACAGGCATAGCCGCCCGACCAGGCCCCGCATGCACGTGACGCGGACAGTGGCTGGTGCTAGCGGCGATCGATGCAATTCGATGACCTTCTTTTCCGCTATTTCGGCACCCGCGCGCTCGATGAACTGGAGGACGCGCCGCGGATTTCCGGCATCGAACAGATGCAGGTTGATTTCGGGCTGTCGCGCGATCGCGGCCAGCGGTTCGCGCTGTGGTCCGTCCTCTACCTGCTCGATGCCGCCCCCGATCTGGACATCGCGTTCCCCGACCCCGACGATCGGAACGCGGCCCGCAGCTTCATGGACCTGATGGCCGCTGCCAACGAAGGCCCTGAGGCCTGATGCACACCCTGCACGCCTTCGACACGCAGCGGTTCCTGCGCGAATCCTGGCAGAAACGCCCACTGCTGATCCGCGGAGCCTGGGCCGACTGGGCCAATCCGCTCGACCCGGACGAACTGGCGGGTCTTGCCTGCGAGGCGGAAGTCGAATCCCGCCTGGTTCGGCATACGGCACCCGGTGAATGGGCGCTGGAGCACGGTCCGTTCGCGCCCGACCGGTTCGGCGCGTTGGGCGATTGCCCGTGGACCTTGCTGGTCCAGGCGGTCGATCATCACGTGGCCGATGTGGCCGCGCTTATCGAGCCGTTCCGGTTCATCCCCGACTGGCGCATCGATGACGTGATGGTCAGCTATGCCGTCGACGGCGGCGGGGTCGGGCCGCACTTCGACCAGTACGACGTGTTCCTGGTGCAGGGGCTGGGCCGGCGTCGCTGGCGCGTGGGGCAGCGCTGCGACGAGAGCTCGCCACTGCTGCCGCACGACGGCCTGCGCCTGCTTGCCGAGTTCGATCCGGTGGACGAATGGGTGCTGGAGGCGGGCGACATCCTCTACGTGCCACCGGGTTTCGCGCATGACGGCGTGGCGGTGGGCGACGACTGCATGACCTACTCGGTCGGCTTTCGCGCCCCGTCCCGCGGCGATCTGGTGTCGGCTTGGGCGGATCACGTGCTTGATCGGCTGGACGAAGACGACCGCTACACCGACCCGGACCTTGTCGAAACAGCGCATAGGGGCGAAATCGCGCCCGAGGCTCTCGCGCGGTTGCACGCCATGGCGGCGGATGCCCTGGCGGACCGGGACGCGTTTGCGGCGTGGTTCGGCGCCTACGTCACCGCGCCCAAGGATGATCGGCTGGACTGGGCACCGGAGGAACAGATTGTCGCTGCCGACCTGGTGGAGGAGACGAACGGGTGCGCGCTGGTCGAGCGCAATCCGGCGAGCCGCTTTTCCTTCATCCGGCATGACGATGGGCAGGGCGATGGGCAGGGCGATGACGCGGTGACACTGTTCGTGGACGGAAGAACCTATCCTTGCCACGGCCCCTGTGCCACGCTGGCCAGACGCATATGCGCAGAAACACAGTTCGCGCTGGAGCCCGAACTCGCACGCGATCCTGCGGTTGCCGACCTGCTCGTTGACCTGATCAATCGCGGCTCCCTTGCCAGGAGCACGGCCGACTGAGGCGCGCTCAACCCCGTCGCCATTCTCCGGGTGCCAGCCCGTCGATCGTCCATTGCCCCACCGACCAGCGGATCAGCCGCAGCGTGGGAAATCCGACGGCTGCGGTCATCCGCCGGACCTGCCGGTTGCGACCTTCGGTGATCGTCAATCGCAACCAGCTGTCTGGCACGGTCTTGCGCACCCGGATCGGGGGATCGCGGTGCCACAGCGCAGGGTCCGCGATGCGATCCGCCCTGGCAGGACGCGTCAGGCCGTCCTTCAACCGCACGCCCCGACGCAGCGCGCCGAGCGCCGCCTCGGTTGGCTCGCCCTCGACCTGCGCGAGATAAGTCTTTTCCAGTTTGAACCGGGGGTCAGCGATGCGCGCCTGCAAGCGCCCATCGTCGCACAGCACCATCAGCCCCTCGCTATCGAAATCGAGCCTGCCCGCAGGATAAAATCCCGGCGCGTCGATATAGGCCGCCAGCGTGGGGCGCGGTTCGCCTTGCCGCTCGTCTGTAAATTGGGAGAGCACGCCGAAGGGCTTGTTGAACAGGATGATCCCGCTCATTGGGCCAGCCACTCGGTCGAAATCGGTCGCGCGATGCGCTTGCCCTTGCGGCGGCTGGTCAGGTGGAATGCCCGGCAGCGATCGCAGCGATATTGCCTGAGATCGGTTTCCGCCATTTCCGCTGCCGCCAGCGCATCGTCCGCACAGCCGAAACGCCGCTTTCGTATGCAGACGCTCAGGCGTGTGCGCATCGCTGTCAGGCCTCTGCCCGTTCCAGATCCTGCTGCGCATCCAGCCATTGCAGCTCGGCTTCCTCAAGCTCTGCGGCGACACTGGCCCTCTCGCGCATGAGATCGGCAGGCGACGCGCCGGCTGAACCCGCGGGGCCGGCGAGCACGCTGTCGAGCGATGTCAGTTTGTCCTGCAGGCGGGAGACCGCCTTTTCGGACGCCGTCACGCTGCTGCGGGCAAGGCGCACGGCCTCGCGATCCTTGCCACTGGCGCGCTTGCCCTTCTTCGGCTTCGCGCGGCCGCTTTCCTTGGGCTGGTTTCTGCCCAGCACGAAGTCGATGTAATCCTCGATGCTGCCGGCATATTCCCTTGCCGTTCCGCCATCCACCAGCACGAGCCGATCGGCCGTGAGTTCGACCATGTGCCGATCGTGGCTGATCAGGATGACGGCCCCGTCAAAAGCGTTCAGCGCTTGCACCAGCGCCTCGCGCGCATCAACGTCGAGGTGGTTGGTCGGCTCGTCCAGGATCAGCAGATGGGGTGCGTCGCGCGTGATGAGCGCCAGTGCGAGCCGTGCCCGCTCCCCGCCCGAGAGCGTGCCGATGCGCGCGACTGCCCGGTGGCCGGAAAAACCGAACCGACCGAGCTGCGCCCGCACCGCACCAGGGGATGCGCCTTCCATGGCGCTGGTCATGTGATCGAGCGGGGTGCCGTCCGGAGACAGTTCCTCCACCTGATACTGGGTAAAATACCCCACCCGCATCCGACCCGACGCCTGCATCGCGCCGTCCATCGGTGCAAGTTGCGCGGCGAGGAGACGCGCCAGCGTCGTCTTGCCGTTGCCGTTGCGGCCCAGCAGGGCAATCCGGTCGTCCGGGTCGATCCGCAGGTTCAGACGTTCAAGAATGGGCACCTCGCCATAGCCGACTGCCGCGAGATCGAGTGTGATCAGCGGCGGCCGCATTTCGTCGGGGCTGGGAAAATCGAAGCTGAGGCTGGGATCTTCCATCAGCGCCGCAATCGGCTGCATCTTGGCCAGCATCTTGGCACGCGATTGCGCCTGCTTCGCGGTTGAGGCGCGCGCACTGTTGCGGGCGACATAGTCCTGCAGGCGCGCGCGCTGCGCATCCTGCGCCGCCTTTGCCGCCGCCAGCTGCGCGGCGCGCTCCGCACGCTGTTTCTCGAACGCGTCGTAGCCGCCGGGATAGAGCGTCAGCTTGCCATCCTGCAGGTGCAGGATCGCCGTAACCACGTTGTTCAGCAGGTCACGCTCGTGGCTGATGACGACGAGGGTGCCTTGATAGGCCTTGAGAAAACTCTCGAGCCAAAGCGTCGCCTCGAGATCGAGGTGGTTCGAAGGTTCATCGAGCAACAGGACGTCAGGGTTCGAAAGCAGCAGTGCGCCTAGCGCCACGCGCATCTTCCACCCGCCCGAAAAGGTATCAAGCGGCTGGGCTTGCATATCCTCGTCGAACCCGAGTCCGGTGAGGATAATTGCCGCACGCGATGGCGCGGCATAGGCATCGATAGCCAGCAACCGGTCATGAATATCGCCCAGACGGTCCATGTCGGTGCACGCCTCGGCCTCACCCAACAAGGCTTCGCGCTCGGCATCGCCTGCCAGCACTGCATCGAACGGCGTAATCGTTCCGCTCGGTGCCTCCTGAGCGATATAACCAACGCGCGCACGGCGCGGCATGTCGATCGAGCCGCTGTCGGGCTCAAGCTCGCCGATCAGCGCTTTCATGAGCGTGGATTTGCCAGCACCGTTGCGCCCGATCAGGCCGATACGGCCCCCTTGCGGAATGGATGCAGAGGCGTCTTGCAGGATGGGGCGTCCGCCGAGGCGAATGGTTAGGCTATCGATGGAGATCATGACGGCGCGGCTCCTAGCAGGGAGTTGTGAAACCGAGAACCCGTAAGGTGCTGCAACGCGCAGGCAGCCAGGCTGCGCGGAGGCAAAGCTCTTATCAGTGCAAAACGCGCGCAAGAGCGCCCAGCATTTTAAACGCCCGCCCAATCCGATTGGACAGCACACCGCAAACCGAGGCAATTAGCGTGGCAGTTGAAATTGTGGGGGATCGGTGGTTGCGGGGGTTGGATTTGAACCAACGACCTTCAGGTTATGAGGGCTCTATGTCCGACCTACCCTGCGTTACCTTTATTCACGCTAAAGCCCTTTATAACAGCGACTTAGATTGACTGTTGAAGCACGTTCTCGCTGTGTGGCTACGCACGGTTTCGCTTCGGTTCGTTCCCGCCTGCTTCCTATGTGCTTACGGATCGGAGCTCGAAACCGCCACTGGTAACAGGAGGCGTAAGATGGCCAAGCTCACGAAGCGTCGAATCGAGGCGCTCGAGCCAGCCGAGAAAGACTATTTCGTCTGGGACGGAGATCTCTCGGGGTTTGGTATCAGGGTGTTTCCCACCGGCCGCAAGCAGTTCGTCGTCCAATACCGATATGGGCGCATCTCACGCAGGATGAGCCTCGGCCGCTTCGGTGCCATCACGCCAGACCAAGCGAGGGGACTTGCTCTCGAAGCGCTGGTGAAGCTTCGCAAGGACATCGATCCTATTGCCGAGAAGCGCAATCGGCGCGACGCATTGCTGGTCAAGGAACTGGCGCAGCGCTTCGACCAAGAGCACATTGCGGTGCACCTTAAGGCCAGCACAGCGAAGGAATATCGGCGCAATCTGGCACTCTTCATTTTGCCGGCGATCGGTCATCTCCGCATCATCGATGTGACCCGCGCAGACATTTCCAAATACCATCACGACTGGCGGCACCGACCTTACCAGGCCAACCGCAATCTCGAGATCATCTCCAAGATGTTCAATCTTGCCGAACTATGGGGGCTGAGGCCTGACGGCACTAACCCCCGCAAGCACATCAAAAAGTATCCGGAGAAGAAGCGCGAGCGCTACTTCTCCCCAGGCGAGCTGCAAGCTCTCGGCCGCGTGCTCGGCGAAATGGAGGAAGAGCGGATCGAGCTTCCGTCGGCGATTGCAGCGGTGCGCCTACTTCTCTTCACGGGGTGCCGCCTTGGCGAGATCATGACGCTCCGCTGGGAGCACGTAGATTTGGCTGCAAACCTTTTGCGTCTTCCCGACAGCAAGACCGGCGCGAAGGTTGTCCATCTTGGGTCCGCCGCAGCAGGCGTTCTGCGCGCTTGTGAGCGAGTTCCTGACAATCCTTTCGTGATCGTAGGGCGCAACCCGGGCGCGCACCTAACAGACCTCCAGCCGTTTTGGCAGCGCTTGCGTGGCCGAGCGGGTCTCAAGAATGCGCGGATCCATGATCTGCGCCACACCTTCGCGTCGGTGGCAGTGAGCAACGGGCAGAGCCTGCCGATGATCGGGAAGCTCCTCGGACACACCCAAGTTCAGACGACTGCCCGATACGCGCACCTCGCCAACCAACCGGTTCTTCAGGCCGCGAATGACATTTCGGCGCTCATTGAGCTCCAGCTTAGAAGCTCAAATTGACCCAAAGGTCCCAGTTATCGTTTGGGACCGAAGGGTATGGCTGCTTGGCGCCCTAATACCCGCCGTTCTGCTTATTCGTTCGCTGCCCCAAAAGCTGACACTTATTTGGGAGGGGATCACCCGGAAGTCCGCTGCCATGTCAGCAAAGTAATGGCTGAGGTGGTGAGAGATCTGCAGAGTGGTCCCCTAGCGCTTCCTCTTGGGAGGACGTGGCGCGCCAGAAACAAAGCTGCTGGGCACTCTCTCCAGCGTTCTATGACGCTTCTGCAGTATTTCTATTCGCTGCAGCATATCCTCTCCCAGGTGGACCGTCTGGAGCCATGCGTTGCGCTTGCCCAACTCGATGGCGCTCAGCCCAGGCGTCTTGCCATCGGGAGAGCTATCCACATGCTGCGCAATGGCTCCCCTGATCACCTCCATCCAAACAGCCACCCGCTCTTTCAGCAGATTGCGCGCTTTCAAATGCACAGCGCTGAGGCCAGCCATGTAGTCCCTGAGGAGGGGCTCCACCGATAGTTCCTCATCAGAGATTTCCGCCAAAACCGTCTGTTTGAAAGCATCGTCTCCCTGGAGCTGGCTTAGATCAATGCTGGTGGCCACTGAGTATTGCAGCAAGTCAGGCTCCTGGCGACTGATGGCGTAGGAGCTGCCATGGAGGGGGAGGCCGCGATGCTGGGAATAGTTTCGCATCGCCTCCATGAAGCGATAGCCCAAGCGCGTGTCGTATTCACGGCTGCGGGCCTCCTTGAAGGCCGTGGCATCGCCCCCATCCGGTTTCAGGCTCCCCAAATGGTGCGTAGTCTGGTCCAGATAGGCCCTGCAGCTGCTCAGGAGGTTGGCCATTCTCACGGCGAAACTGAGCTGCCAATCGTGCAGGGTTTGCCATTCGTAATCGGCCATCACCATGTGCCTCAGTGCTGCCTCCAGCAAGCCTTTCTCCAGCTCCATGTAATTCTGGATCACAGCGGCCCATTGTTCCTCCAACGCAAGAATGTGCTGCAGGTTAGCTGAGGCTGTCTGGATTTCCTCAAATCTGGCCTGGTCAATTTCTACCCTGTGATGCTGGCCCAAGGCGCGAATGGCCAGGAAATAGCCTTCCTCATCAATCCACCTCACAAGGCCTCCTGCATGTTATCGCAATGGGTTTCGATCTGGGCAGCCAGCTGCTCCAGCTGATCCAGCTCACCAGGCTCCAGGTGATGCACCACCACCTCCAGTAACGTGACAGCGGTGCGCGCCGCTACAGGCAGCGGCTCCAGGATATAGGCAATCTCAATGCCCCAGTGAGACTGCTTTGGATGCTCGATCCCATCCCTGAGAAAGCAAAGTCGTTCCAGGAGCTGCTCCTCATGCTCAGACAGGGTCAGTGGCTCATGTGTCCATTCCAGCGGCGCGCTCATGGCCCGCTTCAGGAGGCCCTTGAATGCCAGCACCCGATCATCATCGGGCCTCTCACCTGTGCCATCTTGGTAATGAGCTAGCTTCGAAATTCTGAGCTTCTCAGGGTGTGCGCCAATATTCATGGAGCCTGCCAAGGCAGCAGTAAGTGCGGCCTGCACAGCCAAATGAGCTGATTTCATGGCCTGAGCCAGTCGCAACTTTTCATCGCCAGCCCGCTTCAGCTGCTCCTCACAGTCCTTTAGGCTGAGTATCGCCACGATTGCTGGAGTGATGTGGATGTAACCCTGCGGCTCATCGCCATTATCCACACTCGCCACAATAGCTGTCCAATCTGTTTCTTCATCTTGTTGCACTTTGTCTGCTTAAATCCTGACATGACCCGTGCCTATCGCTACATCCTTACCCACGACAGCGGGATGGCTCCTTGCCCCGACGGCGGCCTGATCTCGCTCGCCACCTGCAAGCCGGTGATCCGCCGCGTTGCGCGGCCTGGCGACTGGGTCTTGGGCTTCCGCCCCGGCTCGCTGGAGCGCGGCCTGATGCTGTGGGCCGGAAGGGTCGCGGAGAAGATGTCACACGGCGAATACCAGCGGCAGCACGGTAACCGCTCTGATGCCGTATACCGCATGGGCAAAAATGGCGATTACGAGCGTCTCGATCCGGCCTACCACCCTTCGCAGGCCGAGATGGATAGGGACGTGCGCGAGCCGGTGCTGCTGTTCGATAAAGCGGTGTCGGTCTACCTTGGCGGCCAGCCAGCGTCCTTGCCGGATACTCTCGCCCAGCTCGCCGCTGCCGGGCGCGGGCACCGGGTAAGTGAAGTAGCTCCCGATGAGCTTGCGGCGCTCGAGCGCTGGATTGGCGCCCTCACCCCGGCCCCCTCTGTCAGAGGCCGCGGCAGGCGGCAGTCTTGTCGCTAAAAGAAGCGGCCGCGAAGGCTTGGAAAGCCTTGAGAGCGATTACCCTCGGATCATGAAAAGAACCGGTCAGTAGGGTCCTCCTCTACTTCTTCAGTGATGACGATCCCAGTACGGGCCGCAGGGGAGAACCCAAACTCTGCGCACAGTGACTTCATGATAACCGTCTGTTGGTTGAGCATACGCTGATATGGCGAGAGGGCGATGTTTCCCGTGGCGCTGCGGACCAGCAGTGATGAGTTGGTGAGCTTCTGAGCGGCCTGATTTCTTAGGTCCACGGCGAAGACCCACGACAAATAGAGCTCCCGGTCCGCTGCCTTGAAGAGACCCGGCGGGAGCGATGCTAAGCCGTGCTCCCAAATCTCAAGTTGAGCTCGCGTGAGCCACTCCGGGGGCACGAGAGGATCGTTGGCAAGCCGGGGCTCACCGTTACGCAATGCCTGAGGCCGCCGATCTCGGGAATTTTCGATGCGCTTTAGATGCGTCGGTTTAGTGCGTCGCCCCACGAGTTTCTCCTCTCACTCGCAATCACAGCTAAAAATGATGAAAAACCAACCCCGGCCTCGGCGAATTCGTGAAGGAGCGTATAAAAAGGGACTACCGCGCATTTTGAAATATCGACCATGCGGGAAATTATGCCCCACGCCGGTGTCTTTCGATAGGGGCCTAGGGTTTTCCCTCCCCCCCCCTGGAACCCCGCTTCGGCACAGGTGCTACTTTTGACGAGGTTTGCATGCGCTTGACAAAAGGCCTGGGTAGCGAGCATCGCACCCAGGCCCCCCGACATACATTTCTTTTTCTAGCCCCTGCTGGCTTCGGCCATCGTGCACAGCTGCTCCACCAAAAACTTGTTGTGGCATTCGATCACAAGCGACTGCTGCTTAAGGAGTTCGCGAATAGGAGCCAAATCCACTTCCTCGATGTGCTGCGAGCTGATCATGATCAATTTGCCCCGGAAGACCTCGCCATAGGGCCGCTGCATCGTCTCGCCCGGAGGGAGGTGCCAATCATCGTAACGGCACCGGCTCGGAAGCACATCGTGGATCTCATCGGGCGAGCAATCCCAGAAAAGCGCGTCCCCGGTGAACGAGATGGCGAATTGGTATTCCATTGAGCCGTTGCTGACTTCCCAGCTCTTCTGGAGCCGGATCTGATCGGACAACCAGAGCGGCTCGCTCAGAAACCGATAGCAGATACGGTCGAACAGGTCGGTGATGTCTCCCTTCAGCGAACCCTCTGCAAACTGCGAAATCGCCAGTGCGAAGCGTTGGTCCAAGACGCTGCTGAGGTTGAGCTGCGTGAAAAGCCGCCGCTGGAACAAAAATTGTGACCCGAAGTCGACTTTGATCTTATCGAACATGACCATCTCCATTGGAGCCCACCGCTCAGCCTTAGAGCCGACAGGGCGTTGCGCTTTGGAAGGCCTGCTACGCTTCGCTAGTTCGATGGCTCACGCTTCGCAGGCCTTCCTTATTAAAGGTCGCGAGCAATCAGGGTGATATGATCCTTGGTGAAGCCTGAGCGGAGGGCATAGGACGACCAACCCCCGCCAATATGGCCGGGTTGGTCCTCCCCTAATGCATATCGTATGCTCCTCGGAGCCAGCCGTCGCATTCGGGCGTGGGTAGTGCCGGCACCAGCCTATCCACTTAGCAGCTGCTTACGAAACGATGTGCCGCTCCGGAGATCCCCGCTCTGCCTTTCGGACTCGGGCTCCCGCTTTGATCTCACCCCATTTGGTAGCGGAATTGGATTGGGCGCATTCCCAAACGTATTGAACCAAACAAATGCGCCAGACGCGGCACAGCCGCGGGACGCTTTGCTCAGAGAAGTTCGGGAGCGACGGTCGACCAATCGTGTTCAGCACGCTCGACAGCGTCGATGTGATAACGGACGCGATTACCGATCTTGGTGTAGCAGGGGCCGATCCCCTTATCGCGCCATCCCTCGAGAGTTCGCGGACTGATGCGCCAACGGTGCGCCAGCTCTTTGGTAGTTAAAAAGATCTGCGTGTTTGCCACCTGATCACCTCGCCTAGGACTAAGGCAGCGGTGATTTGCGCAGACGAGCGTCGATTAAGAGGCGAGGAAGTGGCTCAAGGCTTTAAATAAGCTCCAGCCTTTCGTGACGCTCACTTCGGCGGGCGATTCTGGTATTTGTTTTCGTCTGGAAACTCGGCTCGCCAGATGCCGTTGAAGAGGTTTTCTGAAACTTGGTATTCCGGGCGAAGCTCTTCACGCACTAGGGCCAACATGTCCTGCCTCGTGATTTGGGATTCTGGGTTGGTTTTGAGCCAGGTAGCTACGACCCTGCTCACTGCGGAGCGCACCTGAGGTTTTGACGTTGGCATACTTTGGTGGGCACGCTGGTCGATGCAGATCGAACTAAAGCCGATCCGGCCTCCTTCCGCGTAGCCAAGCTCATTGAACCAAATGTTATAGTGCATTGTCGCCCAATGCATGGGCTCGATCTCTCGGAACAGGTGCTCTTCACCCCAACGACCGAAAGCGACAAGCTCACCTTCGTTTAACCGCGCTATTAGGCGCGCGAACAAATCGTCGGCCAGATCATGCGGAACGTCGGGGTTTCGGCCGGAACGGTCTAGCATTATGGGTCTGGGTTGCGCGCGCCAGATTAGGAACTCGGCCCACTCCTCATCGGTGGCGACCAGCCTCACGGTCTCGGGCATCGGTTTTCTTGTCACTACGCCTGACTACGCGACCGCTCGCAAATCGCAAAGCCGCCGAGGGTGATAACGGCGATTATGCGAGGCCAACTTCCCACCGGACCCGCGCAAAAAAAATGGGGCAGGTACGATACTTGCCAATGATGGCAGCTTATGGGCCGTGTCCGGACAGTCTGCTTTCGAGCGCGAGACCTCGCGAAGCGGCCATCCGGCTAACGCCCCCATCCCAGACATTCACTCGCAATCGGAGTTTCGGCATAAGCGGGCAGGCTGCTTGCTTCCGGGATCCTTGAAAACCGCACCGACATCAAGCGCCCCCTCAGGCGAAACTGGTCGAAAGATCACGCTGCCAGCGGCGTCCTTTTTTGGCGATTTCTCATATTCCTCATGCCGGCCAACGTGACGTTGCTAAGATCCATAGCAGGGCTGAACAGGAAGCCTTGCCCAAATCCGCATCCCATCTGCTGGAGCAACTGGCGCTGCTCTTCGGTTTCAATGCCCTCTGCAATGATTTGGATGTTCATATT
This sequence comes from Aurantiacibacter arachoides, assembly GCF_009827335.1. GTDB lineage: Bacteria > Pseudomonadota > Alphaproteobacteria > Sphingomonadales > Sphingomonadaceae > Alteraurantiacibacter > Alteraurantiacibacter arachoides. The sequence continues at coordinate 2,168,729 of NZ_WTYH01000001.1, forward strand.
CTTCGCCATCGCGATGAGTGCCTGAACGATTGTCCGAGCCTGCCAATCTGATGTCATCGCTTGCACAAAACTGCTGTCGATTTTTACCTTGTCGATTGGAAAGTCCCTGAGGTGTGAAAGGGATGAAAATCCGGTGCCGAAGTCATCGAGCGCTATGGCAATCCCCGCCTGGTGGAGCTGGTTCAGAACCTTGAGCACCGTCCCATTGTCATTGACCAGAAGCATTGTCTCGGTGATTTCCAGCGTCACATTCTGCGTAGACACTTTCGCATCCGACAACGACGCCAACAGCTTTTGCGCAAATCCACGGCTGAGGAGATCTCCCTCGGCCACGTTCACGCTCACAAATTTAAGATCAGGTTGGGCTTCCTTCAACGTGCTCAAGTCAGAACAGAGAGAACGAAGGATGCGCTCGGTGATTTCACGCGACAGAACCGGGTCCAAAAGGGCTGGGAGCACCGCAGTCGCTGTCAGGCGTCTGCCTGCTTGAGTTGTAAGGCGCATCAAACTTTCAAATCCGACTACCGCTCCGTTCGCCAAATCCAGGATCGGCTGGTATGCGGGAAACATTCGATCTTCGTCTAAAGCAGCGCGGACCTCTGCAATCGCCGATTGTCGCGCTTTATTGCAGGTCTCAAGCACCGGGTTGTAGAAGTGGATAGCGCTCCGCTCACGCTTCTTGCCTTCATAAAGGGCAAGGTCCGCCCTTCTGATGAGCTCCCTCGCTGCCATCCCCTCTTCGAACCAAGCAATCCCGACAGTGCCGCTCAGTTGCAGTTTGTGTTCCGAGATTTCCACCTGACTTCTGATCGCAGCCAACGCCGCTTCCGCGAGTGACGAAACTTCCATAAGCGAGGAGCCGAGCGGCGGAAGGAGCGCGAACTCATCACCTCCCCAACGGGCAAGCACGGTGCCGTCGTCAAGCGCATTTAGGACGCGTGCACTAAGTTCTTCCAGCACGACATCACCAATGACATGACCGAACGTGTCATTGATGTCTTTGAATCCGTCAAGATCGAGAAGCACTAATGACACCTTCTGCTGTGTCTTGCGGTGCTCTCGAATTCTTTCTTGCAAACTCCTGTCGAACGCGTGCCTGTTGTAGATGCCCGTGAGACTGTCGTAGTCTGCCGCCCGCTTTAGCGCGAGGTTCGCATGGTGTTTGTCTGAAATGTCTTGCACTACTCCGACCACGCGTGGAAAGTTTTGCTCGTTTCCTTGGAGCCTCTCGCCGACGCACCGGATGCGCTTGACGGAGCCCTCGGTCGTATAAAAATCAGCCTCATAATCAAAAGACACGCCGTTTATCGCAGCTTGCCGTATCGCTTGGTCGATCCGCGGGCGGTCGTCCTCCGCGTAAAATTCTAGGGCTCGCTTGGTGTCGATCGACTCATCTAATCGGAGTCCCGAGAAAGCATACATCTGATCTGAAAATTGAAGTGTTTCTGATTTCAGATCCAGCTCCCAGGCGCCGATGCCGCCGGTTTTCTCGGCCTGCTTTAACAATTGGTTGCTCTTCGTTAGCGCGCGAGTCTCTCTCCGAAGCAATTTGTTAAGTCTCGCGGAAGCAATCTTGTCAGCGTGCGCGCGAATGAGGTCTTCCACTACTGCGGCGAGGCCCTCAAGCCGGGCGACATCTTGTTGCGTGAATTTGCGAGGGCGATCATCGGCTACACAGAGCGCACCCAGCAGGTGGCCTTGGGGCCCACGAATGGGTTGCCCAAGGTATGAACGAATGTGCGGTTCGCCAGTTACATTCGGATTAATGGCGAAACGCGGGTCCTCCAAGGTGTCTTCGATGCTGAGACAAGTGCCAGCAGCGATCGCATGGTTACAAAACGACTCTTCCCGGGGAGTTTCCCGGAGATTAACGCCTACTGCTGAGAGGAACCATTGCCGCTCTTCATCGACCAGGGAGACTAGCGAGAAGCGGCAGTCAAGCAGCTGTGCCAAAAGATTTGTGACCCGATCGAAGCTGAGTTGTGGATCCGTATCGAGCAGGTTCAGCTCACGCAAGGCGGCAACCCGCCCGACGTCGTCGGCGACTAATGGATACATGGAATCGACCCCCTTATGTCCAGTAAGGGACTATGCTGATGGATATAAATTTGGGTTAACGACTGACCCATCGGCCATTGTGTCGACAGCAAATAGCAATCCTCCTGCCGACCCTGCGACCAACCGGGCAGTCTGAAGGCGGAGAGAGCCTAATGCTTGCCGCTTGCGTTCTGCGATCGCATGCAGGGCGAGCTTGCTAAGTCGGAAAGAAGATGTTGAACGTTCGCGCGTCTGGGCATTACGGCTGATAGCCGGCTGGTAGCTTCAGCCCCTAATCCGAGAGAAGCGCGGAAGCTAACGACGGCATTGTGCAAGCCGACACCCAGCCTGCCGAGCGCTTGAGCATCGTTCAGTCGGCGGTGTAGGGTATGTCCGCTTTCCACCCCAATTGAAGCCAATCGCACCTTTCCAGGCGCATCCCGAAAGCGGTCGACCAGGTGAGGTCGACCGCCCGAAGGTGTCAGATTTCCGTGCGCTCCGCCAGTAGTAGTGCGTCTTCGACATCGACCCCAAGATAGCGAACGGTGTTCTCGATCTTGGTGTGACCTAGAAGTATCTGAATTGCGCGGATGTTGCCCGTAGCGCGGTAGATCATCGCGGCCTTCGTCCGTCGAAGCGAGTGCGTCCCGTACTCAGATTTCCGTAGGCCAATCGCGGTAACCCACTCATCCACCAAACGCGCATACTGGCGCGTGCTCGTGTGTCCGGCGTGGTCGATCCTGCTTGGAAAGAGGTACTCGCTGGTCGAGCCGCCCCGACGTTCTAACCAGGAAAGCAGGGTTGAACGGACATCGGCTGTGAGCTCGAACTGAACTCGCCGATTGGTCTTCTGCTGGACGACAATTGCCCTCGTGCGGATGTCGGTCCCAGCTACGACGTCGCCGATCTTAATCTTGACCAAGTCGCATCCGCGCAACTTGCTATCGATTGCTAGGTCGAATAGCGCCTTATCCCGTAGCCGACCTTCACGATCCAGATGGAAGCGGATTGCCCAAATCTGTTTTTGTGTCAGTGGTCGCTTTGTGCCGACGGTCTTGCCAGCATTCCACGCTGCACGCGCCTGTATGGCAGGTTCAAATCTCGAATAACCCATTGTCGTTCTCCTCGGCCATGATTGGCCACAAAAAGAACGGTCGCAGCTTGGCGGGTGGTAAGCCGGAAGCCGACTGGCCGCTATCGGTGGCGGCAGCGCCGTAAGCTGCCTTCCGCAAGCGACCCTATGCATACGGTAACGGCAGAGCAAATCCACTTGGTGGGCCAGCTGGCACGTGCGCATAATACGCTCGTTCAGCTGAAGGAGGGGATGCTTCGCGCCGATCTACCAGAAGCACCAGGTCAAGGTATCGCCACGCTCCCATTCACGCCTGGATTGGCGCAGCGGTTGTCTCCTCGTCCATCTTCATCTGGCATGCGCTCGGCATCATTCCGACAGAAACTACCAACAATCTCTCCAAGACTTTATGCATCCCGCTCGACTTTGCGGCCGCCTAGCCACCCCGGTGTCCTCTTAAACGACCCGACCCAAGAAGCTTTTGTGCTCATTCGAGCGCATCGAGCCGTTGGCCGCGCGTTGGTTCGCGTAGCAGTCGCATTCATTGACAATTTCGACAAGGGGTCCAATATGAAACCCATGGACCCTTGGGCACCATATTTCCGGTTCTGGAATCATTCGGGACAACTGCTCGCATGCAGTTGGTCCCCAGGCCGCTCGTTCATCTGAAGCGGCTTGGGGGGACGACGCTCGCTTGAGGCGTAGCGCGTCAAATCTTCACCCACGTATCTTCAGCTGGAAAATCGAAATGACCTTGAAAACCGTTGCGTCCGACGAGGCGCCTCCGATCCACATCACGAGCGCAGACTATGATTTGGTCGCCGAACTGGCGATCCGGCTGGAGGCGCACAATCCGAAATTGAGCGCCCTGATCCTCAACGAGATCGATCGCGCCCATATTCACGAAACCAGCGATATTCTTCCCGACATCGTCGCTATCGGCTCCGAAGTGACCTTCGCGGACGGCATCAACGGGGCCGAACGCACGGTGACGCTCGTACTGCCGGGCCAAGCGGACATCGAAAAGGGCCGCATCTCCGTTCTGACCTCGGTCGGCGCCGGGCTGCTCGGGATGCGCGTGGGAAGCACTATCGAGTGGCCTTGTCCCGATGGACGGCCGCGAACCCTCACTATTCTTCGCGTGACGCCGAGCGAAACGTAGAAGAAAGTTGGGCCAAACGGCAGTTCTCCTAGCACGCGATTGGCGAGTTTTTTGTCGCAATGAGACCGTGCAAATCTCCGTAACGTAGCGGTCCCAAGCAGGCCCAACCATTCAACGAGCGGCGAACCTATCCGCCTGGGCCTCAGCCCCATCCAAAGTCGACATTCCATTCGCGGCCATCGGGCCGCACGGCATCGCCGTTGTCCGGCGCGCCGGACAACCCTCACGGAGCCCTCTCGTGTCTTTTGCCCGCTTTACCGCTTTCGGTGTCAGCATCGTCGCGCTCGCAATCTCTGGAATCGCCCTGCCGTCAGTATGGGCGGTCGCTGTGTTCCTGGTATCCGGGGCGCTTGTGGGCGTGGGGATTCACGACCTCAGCCAGCCGCTCCATTCGGTGCGCCGCAACTATCCCATTCTCGGCCACTTCCGCTGGTTCTTCGAGGAGATTCGCCCCGAAATCCGCCAGTACCTGATGGAAGACGATCAGGTGAAGGTGCCATTCTCCCGCGCGCAACGCAGTCTGGTCTATGCGCGCGCCAAGAACGAGAGCAGCGAACGTGCATTCGGGACTCTGACCGACGTCTATCTCAACGGTTACGAGTTCATTTCCCATTCTGTACGACCGGTCGCGGCAGGCGATCCGGCCGGCTTTCGCGTGCCCATCGGCGGGGCGGACTGCACGCAGCCTTACTCCGCTTCGATCTTCAACATTTCGGCCATGAGTTTTGGCTCGCTCAGCGCCAACGCCATCCTCGCCCTCAACAAGGGGGCCAAGATGGGCGGCTTCGCGCACGACACGGGTGAAGGTAGCATCAGCTCCTACCACCGTGAGCACGGCGGCGACCTGATCTGGGAAATCGGCAGCGGCTATTTCGGCTGCCGCACCGAGGACGGGCAGTTCGACCCCGTACGGTTCGCCGAACAGGCGGCCAGTCCCCAGGTCAAGATGATCGAGATCAAGCTCAGCCAGGGGGCCAAGCCGGGGCATGGCGGAATCCTGCCGGGCTCCAAGGTCTCGGCAGAAATCGCTCTTACTCGCGGCATTCGTCAAGGTGAGGACTGCGTGTCGCCGGCGTTCCATCCCGCGTTCTCGACGCCGCTGGAGATGATGGCATTCATCGGCCAATTGCGGATGCTGTCGAACGGCAAGCCGATCGGTTTCAAGTTGTGTGTCGGCCAGCCTTGGGAGTTCATGGGCATCGTTAAGGCGATGCAGATCACAGGCATTCTGCCCGACTACATCGTGGTCGATGGCGCCGAGGGCGGGACTGGTGCGGCGCCACTGGAATTTGCCGATCACCTTGGCATGCCGATGCGCGAGAGCCTGCTGTTCGTTCACAACACACTCGTGGGCGCCGGCCTGCGCGACCGGATCCGCATTGGCGCGGCGGGCAAAATCGTGAGCGCGTTCGACATTGCCGCCGCGCTCGCGCTCGGTGCCGATTGGACCAACGCCGGCCGGGGGTTCATGTTCGCGCTCGGGTGCATCCAGTCCCTGACCTGCAACACCAACCTGTGTCCTGTCGGCGTGGCGACGCAGGACCCGTTGCGTCAGCGCGCCCTGGTGGTCCCGGACAAGGCCGAACGCGTCTACAATTTCCACCGCAACACCCTACGCGCGCTGTCAGAGATGCTAGCAGCCGCCGGGCTCTCCCATCCCAGCCAGGTCGGTCCACATCATCTTGTCCGCAGGGTGAGCCTCACGGAGATCAGGATGTTTTCCCAGCTGCACATGTATCTTAGCGAGGGCGAACTGCTCACCAGCGACCACAATCGCGATTTCTACAGCTCGGCGTGGAAACTGGCCCGAGCCGACTCGTTTGCTCTTGCCGCGTGACCAGCCGCGCTCAACGTGTCGAGTTGCGGCGTGTGTCCTGACCATCGAAGTGCTAGGCAATTCCGGATGATTTCAACCTCACCTTCCGCAACGCGTAAGCGCACCCTCGGCATTGACCTTGGCACGGCCAACACGGTCGTCGTCGCGCCGGGAGCAGGCATCGTGTACGATGAGCCCACCGTGTGCTGCTTCCAAGCCTACGATGCCGTCCCGCGGTTTGTCACTGCGGGAACAGAAGCGCGCAATTTCGTAGGCCGGGTTGCCAAGCCGCTCAAGATCGTCCGCCCGCTTCGAAACGGTGTTCTGAGCGACATGGTCGCCACGCGCGAGCTGTTCCAGTTCGTGCGGCGGTCGGTCGGACCCCTGCGCAGGTTCGGGAAAATCAGACCCGATATCGGGATTCCGGCAGACGCAACGCAAAGCGAGCGGAGGGCGCTTGAAACTGCTGCCATGGACGCCGGTTTCGCAAGACCGCGGCTTTTCTCCGAACCTCTTCTAGCAGCGATCGGACTTGACCTGGATATTGCCGAGCCCCGCGGCCGGATGATCGTGGACTGCGGTGCGGGAACCACCGAAGTAGCTGTGATCTCGCTGGGAGGAGTTTGCCTGAGCAAGGCGGCCCGAGGTGGGGGCGAAGCGCTCGATCAGGCTTTGATCGACTATTTCGCTTCACACCACCGGTTCAAGATCGGCCATTCTTCTGCCGAGGCACTGAAGATCCAGCTCTCGAACGTGCTGGCTGGCGATGGGGAGAAGGGTTGGGTAGAGGTTCGCGGCCTAGAAATGGCCACTGGTCTCCCTCGAACTGTGCAGATGCCGGCGGCCGAGGTGCTGCCGGTTTGGCTGAAACACGTTGAACAAATCGTCCACATCGTTCGCGACGCGTTAAGTGAAACGCCGCCGGGGCTATCGGAAGGCATTCTGGAGGATGGCATCACCCTTACTGGTGGTGGTGCACTCGATAGAATGATCGCGGATAGTATCGAGGCCGAGACCGGCGTCAGGGCCTATGCCGCCGAGGGAGCACTGCATTCGGTAGCGCGCGGGCTGGAGCGCCTCATCGAAGGTAGTTCCGTGCGTTGATAACTCCTCGTTCGCGTCACCGCCGGGGCTGGAATATCTTGCGGCACGCACCGGGTCGGACAGGCGCTCGCTACCGCGGCTGAGTTACGCTAAGATCCGCATGATCCGATCGCGCGCCTCGTTCGAGGCGCAGAGAATGCCGACGCCGATCAGGCCCATGCCCAGAAAGTGGAACCCGCGGATTGGCTCGGCCAAGAGAACATAGGCGAGAACAGCCCCGATCACCGGCATGATGTTGAGGTAAAGCGCGGTAGGGGCCGATCCCAGCAGCTCAACGCCGCGATTGAAGAACAAGTACGCGATCAGCGAGGGAAACACACAGACATAGGAAATCGCGAGCCAGCTGTCCGTCGTGCTGACGATAAGGCAGCCGTTCGCAATTTCGCCCAGATAAAAGGGGAGGAGTGCTGCAAGGCCCATGGCGAAAGTCGTGGCCAGGAAGCTCAAGGGGTGGACAGCCGGTCGCTTGCGCAGAAGCACCGCGTAGAACGATCAGACCACCACTGCGGCGCAGATCACGAGATCCCCCGGATTGAAAGCCATCGCTCTGAGGCGGCTCAGATCACCGGCAAGAACGATCATCAACGCGCCACCGATCGAAAGCGCGACGCCGAGCACCTGGGGAACACGAACCCTTTCGTGAAAAATTATCGCGCCAAGCAATACGATCAAGGCGGGCTGCAGCGATTGCAGAAGCATCCCGTTGACCGCCGTCGTGGAGCGCAGGCCCGTGTAGAGCAGGGTGTTGAAGGCACCGATCCCCAGCGTGCCCAGCGCCACCACCCAGATCCAGTTTCGGCGCAGGACGGGGAGATCGCGCCGTAGATGCGGCCATGCAAATGGAAGCAGCAGCGCCAATGCAAGCGCCCAACGCCAGAAGGCGAGCGCCACTGGTGGAACCACATCCCGCGCGGCACGCCCGACAATCGAATTGCCGGCCCAGAAAAGGGCGGTGAACGTGAGCAGCAGGTAGGGCCTGGACCAGAACCAGTCGACCAGACGGGAGGTAGGTGAGTGCGTCAAAAATGCGCCTGCTCTTTGGTTACGCTTGAACAGCTCTCGTGCTCGCTTGTGCCACCGGCAGGCGGCCTGATGATGGTATGAGACTGACCGGTTTCCGGAAACAGCCCAAAATACCGGATTCAGCAGCCGGGGTGATCCCCACTCATGGCGACCAAGGCGATGGGAGAACGAGGCGCTAAGGCTCGCCGACTTCGAATTCAGGATCGAGAGTGCCGCCCTCCGGCACAAAGCTGATCTGAACTAGGCGCCATTGGTCGACGGGGTCGCCCGGCCAGATGTCCTGCAGATCGACCGAAGGCGGAGCTGGCACGCCAGCGACCTCGGCGCGCATATATCGCCCGGTCTCCCGAAGCCGCACTTTGGCGCCGGGGAAGCGCTGCCGGACCGCCGCGATCACTTCGTTCGCATCGTCTGCGATCTCGACGCGTCCCAGCGACCTGGGGGTGCCATCGACCAACTCTGCGGTTGCAACGCGAAGGGACGTCACGCCGTCGCGCAGGATACTGAAGGAGATCAAGCCGGCAGCGAGGGAATCCGCCCACCAGAAACCCAGCCCGACCCCGATCACGCCGCCAATGCCGGCGAGCCCCGTCATCCAATCCGCCCGCTGCATCATGGAGTCCGTATCGAGCACCTCGTCCTTGAGCCGCCGGGCTATGGGTTGTTTGATATGACCGAGGATAACGGGCGGTACGACCGAGTACACAAGCGCGGCCACCATGATCCAGCCGAGCCATACATCCTGGCCCATTACCCTGATCAGTCCGATAGTTGGATGCTCCTGCTTGATCAGCGCGCTCGCGGCTTCAAACAGGAGGAATGCGCCCACCGTCGCTAGGGCGACCGCCGCGATCAACGAAGCGAGGCTGTGAACGCGTTCAAATCCGAACGGGAACCGGGCCGTTGCCGCCTTTCTTTCGAACCGCGACGCGACCAGGAATACGATCGCGGGGATGAGGCTCAGGACGTCTTCGATGAGCGCCGTTTTCATCGCCTGGCTGGATCCCATCACCAGCCACATCACGCCGACCACCGACCCCATCCACGCGAGGGTCCACCATTCAAGCCGTCTTGCACGGGCGAGGTCGGCTGTAATCTCAGCCGGAAGATCGCGAATCATTGTTGCTTCTCCAAGCTCCTGGCCTCCCGGTGAAGCAGAGTGATCCACTCGTTCTCTCCGTTCCGGGCAACGGCGAAGCTGGCAACCTTCAGCCCGCGATCCGCCAATGTCTTGGTTTCAGGAACGAAGGTGACATGCGTATTCCACGGCGTCGCGGTATCGAATTCTCCGATCACCACATCGAGTGCCCCATCTTGAAGTTTCACGAGGAGCGGTTCCGTCGCGCCTCTTTCCACGACGGCATTCGCGCGGGTTGCCTGTTGAAGCCGCGCGATCAGGGCGCGCTGCACTGACGCGTCCTTTTCCCCGGACGAGACGATCCCGACCCTTATCGCTTGCTTGTCGCGGATCCGGTCGAGCGTGCCTTCGGGATCCTGCGGAATTCGCTCGCATGCTGATAGAAGCGCGAGGAACGCGAGCAGGAGCCCGCGCCGTCTGATGTCATTCAAGAGATCACCTCGTTGAACTTGGCGTCACGCGCCTGGTACGCTCTGGCGCCTGGGAGTGGCGGGGCTGCCGCACTGCAGATGATCGGGGAAACGGAGCCCTTGCTGCACCCGATTTCAGTTTCACTCGGATCGCGCGCTCGCCTCAGACGGCTGTCACGTCCAAGCGGAGTAGGCGCGCGGTACTGCTACCTTCCGGCAGCTCAGGGCGCTCGATGGTGAGGGCGGCCGACATGGGTGCAGGAAGGGCCGATTAACGTCCTTTGTCAAGGCGGGTGAACCAGAATGGAGGCGCCGGTGCGGCGCCTGGATAACAACCGCAAGTCGATCGTCGTTCACGGCGCTGCCCCTCCGCGACGACCATGCAGCAGGATCCTGGCCTCATCCCTCAGGCAGGCGGGTAGAGCAGGACGCGATCGTGCCGCTGTACTGCGGGGGTCAACTTTGCCGGATCGATCCGCCCCGCGCCCATTATGTGACGCACGTCGTGCCCCTCGGCCAACAGGTAGTCGGCGATGATCCTGCGATGACAACGCCACCAGACCGCTTCCGAGCACATGATGGCGCAAGGCTCGTCATCATGGAACGCGAGCAGCTTCTGTAATCCCGAACGGAATTCGCCGGACATCGCGAAATCGGCGTAGTTGTGAAAGCTCTGGTTGATCCAGAACGCGTTGATATCGGCGGCCACTCCTTGCTTGCTCCGCCGGCCGCCCAGTTCGGGAATGATGGTGTGACGAATCTGCCAGCATCGCAGGGCATCGGGCAGGAAGTCGAGATTGTACTGGGGGTTCGTGCGCGATCGCGGAATACTGCGTACATCGATCAGGCGCTGCACCCCAGCGCCCCGAAGAAGGTCGACGAACTCTTCTAGCGTGCGGGTCGAGTGGCCGATCGTATACAGAGGGTGGTCCGCGTGCGTGCCCATCACTGACTGAGAGCACCTTGCACCGCGTCCCGCAGCACTGGCAGGACCTCCCGTTCGAACCAGGGGTTTTGATCAGCCCAAAGACGCGAGCGCCACGACGGGTGCGGGAGCGGGAAAAAGCGCGGCAGATAGTCCCGGAAGTTGCGAACCCGGTCGATCATCCGGCCCGGTCCAAGGGCATCGATTTGCGCGTAGGTGCCCACCAAGAGCGTCAGCCGCAACTCAGGCATCCGCGCGAGCAGCTCACTGCGCCACGTCCCGGCGCACTCGGTGCGCGGCGGAGCGTCGCCGCCGCCCTTCTTCCCGGGGTAGCAGAAACCCATCGGCACGATCGCCACACGAGTTGCGTCATAGAAGACATCGCTGGTCAGGCCCAGCCAGCCGCGCAATCGGGCTCCTGAATCATCGGAGAACGGGACGCCCGAGGCGTGCACTCGTGCGCCCGGTGCTTGACTGGCAACGAGTATTCTCGCCGTTTCGCAAACTTGCAGCACGGGCCGCGGCCCAAACGGCAGGTCATTCGCGCAGGCTTGGCACGCACGGACCCGTGAGACCAGGTCGTCCAGTTCATTCGGGTACATGTTGGCAGAACGATCCGGTCCCCGATCGGTTCATCCTGCCGGTCCCGCGGGCGGGTAGCGACCGCGGTGATCGCGGCGGTCGCCGCTCAAGCGATCAGCGAGGGAGCGACACGATCGTCACCATCCGCACCAGTTCGGACAGCGTCTTGGCCTGCATCTTCATCATCAGGTTGGCCCGGTAGACCTCCACCGTCCGGGCGCTGATGTCGAGGTCGAAGGCGATCACCTTCTTGCCTTGCTCGCGACCGGACTGTCCATCACCTGCCGCTCGCGGAGACTGCGAGTGGCGATCCACTCGAGCACCATCTGGCGCTGGGGCGACTGCTTTCGGGCTGCTGAGAGCCTTTGTGGAATGACCGAGAGTGGGGCGCAAACCAGCCGCCCGGGCTGATAATGCCATTTATGTCGAATGTATGCGGCCGGACGAACCCATCGGTCCCAGAAAAAATATGGGACCGACGGTCCATTCGAGGACAGCGGACCTTACGCCCGCTTCTGAGCGATTCCGTTCACCCAGTGCTCGTCCCCGCGACCGGGTCTGACGTCGGCTGAAATCCAAAGCTCGACTATCGCTAGTCCAGCCGCTTGCAGAAGCTGAGACATCTCCTCTTCCGAGACATCGGTGAAAAGCCGCCCCTCGACGCTTCGCTCTTCGTCCCCCTGTTTCATCGACACATAAAACGTGCCCCCCGGACGCAACGCCTTCGCTAGAGCGGCGATCGCGCGCGCCAGATTTGCCCGCGGCACATGAAGAAGGCTGGCGCTCGCCCAGACCCCATCAAATTCGCCATCCCAAGCTACTTCTTCAAATGTCATATGCAAGATGGGCAGATGGGTATGGTCCGCGGCCAACCGGACCATTTCTGCGGAAGCATCAAAGGCAGTGACCCGAAAACCGGAATTGGTGAAGGCGAGCGCATCTCGACCTGAGCCGCAACCGGCGTCTAGGATGTGACCTTTCAGCGCTACGTTAGCGAGGAAGCGCGAGCGCGCACCGCTCATATCGGCGTTGACGGTGCCAGCAAAGAAAGCCTCGGCATTCTCGTCATAAAACCGAACAGACATCAGAACGCTCGAGCTGCGACTGCGATGGGCTCCCACCGAGCTCCCCGCTGAAGAGCCACCTCGCCCCATGCATTCTGAAGAAAGCTCGCCCGTCCGCCGGAAGTGAGACCGGTTTGCATCATCAATGTTTCTCGCAAAGGATGGTGGCTCAGTATGAGAAATTCGTTCCGCGTGTGAAGCCGGTGGAGTATTCCCAGCGCCGGGACAAGGTCGTGTTTGCCGGCTGGACCGCGATTGCACGCCTGGCACGATAAAACTAGGTTCCACACTCCATCGACATTGCCGCCAATGTGCGCACGCGTTGACCATGGGAGAAAATGATCGACGTCAGCGAGGGTAGGTCCAGGCACGATTGCTATCTTCCCGAAGCAGTAAAAGCAGCAACCTTTCTGGTAGCCGTTCAGAGCTGCCCGGACCGATGTCACCGCCGCGCGGCGGTCTCGCCTGCGAACTGCCAGCGAGCCTTGTTCCGCATCATGTTCAATAAGGGGGTGGGACACGCCAAGTTCCCAAGCCGTCTCCACCAGCCGCCAGCGAGCTTCGGTCTCATCGGTTAGCTCCTGCGTGACATCCATTTGCACTAGTCCGCGCAACTCATCAGTGATGCGGATGCCCCTGCTTTGAGCCCGCTCATCCATGAAGAAACGAATAGGAAGGTCAGCTGGCCCGAGACGATGAAAGGCGTCAATGACGTTGGTGAACCCCAGCCGCACAGTCAGGTCCCGCAGCTGATCCCCGGGTAGCGTGCCGGCGTTTGCCAAGCGGCAAGCGTCAAGGAATTTACTCGTTGGACTGGTCGCCTGCTTCGGTGATGCTGCGACATGCTCACAAAGATGGCGACTGAAGGGAGCTGCAAGTTCGTCTAGCCGGATAAAATCATCTCGGCGGTCTGCCATCTCGAGCAGACTTCTTGCCAAAGCAAATTTGTATGATGCCACATTGCGTCCAAAAAGGATCAGCGAACGCCAATGATTTGCCGTGGTAGGCTGAACGTCTAGGAAAGCTTGCACCATATCATCATAGCCATGCGTGGCTTCTGATCGAAGCAACAAGATTGAAAACTGGCCTGCTTGCTGATGATGCGTAGTGACGCAGAACAAGTGTCCCACCAACGAGCAGGGAGCACCTCATCCGCCGAGCCTTAACATCAGCTCGCGTTCAAAGCTTGTGCGCACATCGACCCGAGCGGTAGCGTCATCCTCTGTAGCGCTTGGCTGTCAATTCTGACTTCCTCAACCTCCGACGCGGATCCAGTTCGCCTTGATTGCATTCTTGTCGGCGACTTGTCTTTCTGTCGCGGTGTTCGGGCGAGCCTGCTTGCCGCCTTGGCACTGATGCCCGCCATGCCGATTTGCCCGCCGGGACCGCGCGATGATTGGGTGGTAGATGGCGATAAGCCCCATGGGCGCTGTTCTGTTGGATCAGTCCCCGTTGCCTCGCTGATGGTCGCTTTCTGGTCCGGCGTCGGAGCGCGGTCCCGTCAGGCAGGCTGAAACGGCAAGCGCTGCCTAGCTTTGCTCGGCATCGCATGAACCCACGCTCTTTCTCTCGCTCAGCACCTGCGCCGCACACCCAGCGATGCCTGGAAGTAGTCGTAGTCGGCACCTGTCTAGGCACTGGCCGAAGGAGTTGTGGTGTAAGTTAGCTCGCCCAGCACCGACTAATCCCGCGCGCCCTCGAGGCTGATGACACGGCCACTGAAGTAGGTGGCACGAGGCCGGTCGCTGTCGGATTCGCGCTGCGCTCCAAGACGCCACGCCGAGCAATTGCCAGCCGCCCACGAAGCGTCGCATCTCCACTATGGGAAGCACCTCGACTCAGGGTTTCGTGGCTGATGTCGATACCCCCGTTTGAACCGCAAGTCCTCGACGAATTGGAGCGACAGCGCGAGGCGGACGTACATCATCGCCACCAGGCGGATCACCTCGGGCGACGAGTTGAAATAGCGGAACGAGCTGGCTGGTTTGCGAGGTCTTGGCATAGTCGCGCCTCTAGCTAATTAGGCGCGTCCCGCCAGCGGGTGCATATGCTCTGACAGGACCCGGGGGGGGGCTAGAGAGCGGCGAAATTGCCGGCGCAGGCGGCAAGCATAGTGCGCGCAGCCTCGACATCGGCCACCTCCACGCCCGGCGGCGAGGCCTGCATCTTGGCCAGCGGCGGAAAAGTGCCATAGCCTGCGAACAGCGCATACCAGCTCATCGCGGGATAAGCGGGCTCGGGATAAGTGCGCGCGTTGACCTCGGCGATGTCGGCGTGGGTGAACCAGGCGGTGAACATGGCCTTCAGATTGTCCGACAGGTTCTGGTTGCCTGCGTTGTCGCGCCAGAAGGCCGTGTCAGTGCGCTGGTTCATCCGGTAGTGCGCCACGATGTAGTCGCGCACACTCTCGTAGCGGGCGGCGATCTGGCGGTTGAACCGGTCGCGGTGCTGCGCGGTGAAACCGCCCTCCTCGAACGCTTCGGCGAATTCCAGAGCGGTGGCGATGACAATGTGGAGCGCTGTCGCCTCCAGCGGCTCGATGAAGCCTTGCGCGAGGCCGGCGGCGAGGCAGTTGCGGGTCCAGCTGTGCTCCAGCCGGCCGACCTTCATCTTGAGGAACCGCGCCTCGGCCATGCTGCCGGTGGCGGCGCGCAGTTCGGCCTCGGCCTCCTCGTCCGCGAGGTACCGCGAGGAATAGACGTAGCCGTTGCCCACCCGGGTGGTCAGCGGGATGCGCCAGCGCCAACCCGCCTTCATGGTCACGGCCTCGGTTTGCGGCAGGTAATGCGCAACGCTTTCGGTCGGCACGACGACGGCGCGGTCGGCGAAGAGGTTGCCATCGAAGGGCAGGAACCTGGCCCCCAGCGCTGCTTCCGCGATCAGCGCGCGAAAGCCCGAGCAATCGACGAACAGGTCGCCCGCGATCCGCTCCCCGCCCTCGCAGACGAGCGCCGCGACGTCCCCATTGCCGGCCAGCTCGACCTCGCTGACGCGCGCTTCGCGGTGGACGGCGCCCCGCGCCGTGGCCCATTCGCACAGAAAGGCACCGAGCTTGTAGGCGTCGAAGTGATAGCCGTAGCTGGGAGCAAAGGGAAAGGCGGGGCCGGGATGCGGGCCTTTGCCCTCGGCAGCGAGGCGCGCTGCAAGGAACCAGTCGTCGGGCAGCGCGGGCACCTTGAACCCTCGCCGCGCCAGCATGACGTTGCGGGTGAAGCCGGGCTCGGTATGCAGGTCCACCGGGCCGGGAAAGGCGTGGAAGTAGCTTTCGAACCCAGGCCGCTCGCTCCAGCCGTTGAAGCGGATGCCGAGCTTGTAGGTGGCGTCGCAGGCGGCCATCCACTCGGCCTCGGCAATGCCCAGGTGATCGAACAGCGCTTTCAGTTGCGGAGTCGAGCCCTCGCCCACGCCGATGATCCCGATCTCGGGGCTCTCGACGACGGTTACCGGGCCGCCCCACCGGTGGTGCAGCATGCAGGCGGTGATCCAGCCTGCGCTGCCGCCGCCCAGGACGACGATAGAAGGCGGTTGCTTATCGCTCACCGCACCGGCTGCAACCGGATGGCGAGCCCGCCGCCCGGCGCGAGATGGAAGGTATGCGCCTCGCCGGCGCGGACCTCGAAGCTGTCGTAGGCGATATTGTGCCGCGCCTCGGTGAGGTAGGTCGCGCCCTCGCCGTCCTTCCACACGCTGGCGCGGTAAGTCGTGCCGGGTTCGAGGAAGGCGAAGTCGAGCGTCACGTCGCGCGCGGTCGCATCGTTGATGCCGCCGGCATACCAGTCCTGCGAATTGCGATCCTTGCGCGCGAAGATGGCGTAGTCGCCGATCGCGCCCGCGACGAGGTGGCTTTCCGCCCAGTCGGCGGGCACGGCCCGGATGAATTCCAGCTCGCGCGGGTGCGCCTCCAGGCTCTCGACGAAATCGGCGGCCATCTGGATCGGCGAATAGATCGCGAGATAGAGACCCAGCTGCTTGGCGAGCGTGGAGGCCATTGGCATCCCGTTGTCGCCGACCAGCCCGAGCACGCCGGGCGTGTAGTCCATCGGCCCTGAAAGCATCCGGGTGTAGACCAGCGTCGGCTCATGATCGGGGCCATTTCCGAACACGCTCCAGGCGTTGTATTCCTGCCCGCGCGCGCCCTCCCGCGTGACCCAGTTGGGATAGGTGCGCCTAAGACCGGTATCCTTCACCGGCTCGTGCGGGTTCACCGCCACGCGGTTTTCGGCCGCTTCCTGCACCACGCGCAGGTGGTGCTGCACCTGGCGCTGGCCGTCGTGCCATTCCATCACCTGCCCCTCGCACGGGGCGGCGATGTCGGCGTTGCAGCTGATGATGGAGCCTGCGTCGGCGACGTAGCCAGTCTTGACCACGTCGATCCCCAGCCGTCCGTAAAGCGCCATCGCGTCTTCCAGCTGCGCCTCGTAGTTCGCGATGTTGCCGCCGGTCTCGTGGTGGCCGATGAGGTGAACGCCCCGCTCCTGCGCGTAGGCCGCCAGCCCTTCGAGGTCGAAATCGGGATAGGGCCGGGTGAAGCTGAAATCGCGCCCGTTGCCGAACCAGGTGCCGTCCCAGCCGTAATCCCAGCCTTCCACCAGCACGCCGTGAAAGCCGTTGTCGGCAGCGAAGTCGATGTACTGGCGGGTGCGCGCGGTGGTCGCGCCGTGGCGCTCGCCCTGCGCCCAGGTCCAGCGATTGGAGATCATGCCCCACCAGATGCCGATGTACTTGGCGGGTTCGAACCAGCTGACATCGCCGAGCACGTTGGGCTCGTTCAGATTGAGCTCGAGATCGTTCTCGACGAGGCCCGCTGCATCGTCCGCGATGCGCAGCGTGCGCCAGGGCGTGGTGAAGGCGCCGGTGCGCACGACCTTGGCTCCGCGGCTCGACGGCGCTAGGACGGAACGGAAGCGCTGCCCGTCCATGCGTTGCAGCCACATGCCCGAATAGTCGACCAGCGCCGCCTCGTGCATGGCGAGGTGCGTGCCGTCGTAGAGGCGGAAGGTGATCGGCGTGTGCGCCAGGCCGACGGCGG
Organism: Aurantiacibacter arachoides; assembly: GCF_009827335.1. Lineage (GTDB taxonomy): Bacteria > Pseudomonadota > Alphaproteobacteria > Sphingomonadales > Sphingomonadaceae > Alteraurantiacibacter > Alteraurantiacibacter arachoides. The sequence continues at coordinate 2,186,091 of NZ_WTYH01000001.1, forward strand.
AGATCGCGCTGTTCTGATAAAGCTGTTCGTAGCGGTTCCAGTCGCCCGCGGGGATCCACCAGGCCTCGCCCGCAGGGGCCAGGTTGAATTCGGTCAGCTCCTCGGCGATGCGCATCTCGCCGCGGTCGGGCAGCTCGTAGCGGAAGCCCACGCCATCGTCGAAGACGCGCAGCCGCACGGTGAACTCGCGCGCCATCGCGTCCTGCTGGCGGAAGGTCACGGCCAGCTCGTTGTGACGGTCGACGACGAACTGCCGCTCGCCCCACGGCTGCTCCCACCTAGCGTCGGCGCTGTCGGTGCCCTGCGCCACCACGGCGAAGTTGCGGCGCAGCGGATCCTCGTTCTCGATGTTGAAGCCGAGGCCCGAGGGCGCGATCAGCACCTCGCCGTCGCGCATGACACTCCAGTTGGGCTTGCCTTCGCCGTCGACGGTCAAGCTCGCCTCGATCCGCCCATCGGGGGAGGTGACGCTCTGCGCCAGTGCGGCTGTGGAGGTGAGCAGCAGGGCGGCGAGCGAGAGGGTCGTGCGAAGGATCGTCATATCTGTACCACCAAGGCTGCGTAGGGAGGGAGAGTGTCGGTCGTGGCGCCATTCACGGCGGTGAGCACCGTGCCTTGCGCCTCGTCGGCGCCGAGCAAAGCCTCGCCCGCGCCGAGATTAAAAAAGGTGCGGATGCAGTCCTCGCCGTGGCGGCGGCCCAGCACAAGCAGGTCGCCGCGCGTTTCGCAGCGCGTCACCCGACCGTAGAGCAGCGCCGGATGCGCCTTGCGCAGGGCCAGCAAGGCGCGGGTGTGGGCGAGCAGTGAATGGGGGTCGCCCTCCTGCACGGCAGCGGCGCGGGCGAGGTTTTCCTCCCCGTGCGGCAACCACGGCGCCTCGTGCCCGAACCCGCCGCCCGCGACCTCTTCCCACGGCATCGGCGTGCGCGCGCCGTCGCGGCTGAGAGTGAGCGGCCAGTTGGCGATGGCCTCGGGATCGTGGAGCTGCTCGAACGGGATCTCGACCTGCAGGAGGCCCAGCTCCTCGCCTTGGTAGAGAATGGCGTTGCCGCGAAGGCAGGCGAGCAGCGCCACCTTGAGCCGGGCGAATGCCTCGCGGTCGCCTTCCTCCACCCAGCGGCTGAGCGCGCGCGGCGCGTCGTGGTTCTCGAAGGCCCAGCTCGGCCAGCCCACGCCCTCCTCGTCGGGCCATTCGGCGAGCGCGGCGCAGACGAGGCCGGGGGTCAGGCGCTCGGCATAGAGGAAGTTGAACCCGTAGGCCGAATTGAGGTGCGTTTCGCCCGCGGTAAAGGCTTTCATCTCGGCGTGCGCCTCGTCCCCGCCCACCTCGGCGACGGTGAATACGGCCTCGTACTCGTCGGTCAGCGCGCGGATACGCTCGATGAAGCGCGGAATGTCCGGGTGCGACTGGTTGTGGCGCTTCAACTGGAAGTCGAAGGGACGGGTGCGTGGGCGATCTGTCGCGGGCGCGGGCGGATTGTCGGTGAAAGCCGGGTCGTGCATCGCGAAGTTCAGCGCATCGATGCGGAAGCCATCGACGCCGCGGTCCAGCCAGAAGCGCATCACGTCCAGCACGGCGTCCTGCACGGCCGGATTGTGCAGGTTCAATTGCGGCTGGCAGCTGAGGAAATTGTGCAGGTAATACTGCCGGCGGCGCGCATCCCACGTCCATGCCGGGCCGCCGAAGACCGACTGCCAGTTCGACGGCGGCGACCCGTCGGGCTTGGGGTCCGCCCAGACATACCAGTCGTTCTTCGGACCGGTTCTGTCGGCGCGGCTCTCGGCGAACCACTCGTGTTGGTCGGAGGTGTGGGAATAGACCTGATCGATCAGGACTTTCAGGCCAAGTTCGTGCGCGCGCGCGACGAGCGCGTCGAAATCCGCCAGCGTGCCGAAGATCGGGTCGACCGCGCGGTAATCGGACACGTCGTAGCCGAAATCCTTCATCGGGCTGGCGAAAAAGGGGCTGACCCAGATGGCATCGACGCCAAGGCGCGCGACGTGATCCAGCCGGCTGGTGATGCCGGGCAGGTCGCCTATCCCGTCGCCGTTCGAATCCATGAAGCTGCGCGGGTAGATCTGATAGATCGCCGCGCCCTTCCACCACGGGGTCTCGCTCCCGCTCATTGCGCAGTCTCGCTGACGCGGCAGACGGCCCATCCGAAGGCGGGGAGCGTGAAGGCGGCGCTGCCCGGCGCGGTGACGGCGGCGGGGCACTCGCCCGCCAGCGTCTGGAAGCGCCGCGCCTCGCTGCCAAGCCAGACGTTGGCCGCGCGCGGGGCATCGCTGGTGTTGAACACGGCGAGATATTCCGCGCCGCTGGCGGGATCAAAGCGGCTGACGGCGAAAATCCCCGGCTCCTGCTCGTAATGGCGCACCTGCTGGCGGCCACGGGTGAAGGCCGGGTGCTCGCGCCGGATCGCGCTGAAGGCGGCGATCAGGCGGTAGAGCGGGTGGCCGGTGTCGAAGTTGCTGTCCGCCGTGGTGGCGCGGGTGCCGATCAGCACGTTGTCATTGTATTCTGCCGTAAGGCTGGGAAACATGTCCTCGCGCGCACGCTGGTCGTTGCCGTCGCCGACGAAGCCCTGCTCGTCGCCGTAGTAGACCGTCGGGCTGCCGCGCAGGCTCAGCATCATCGCGTGGCCGAGCATGACGCGGGCGAGCAGTTCCTGCTGCGACACGTTGAGCATGTCCTCACGCAGCAGGGTGGAGAAGCGCCCCATGTCGTGGTTGCCGAGGAAGGTCGGCAGCGTCAGCGCGGTCTCCTCGCCGCCTTCGTAGAGGACGTCGCCATCGAACAGGTGGGCGAGCACCACGGTCCCCCGCCCGCGCCCCAGCGTCTCGCGCATGGCGGACTGGAAGGCGAAATCGAGCACGGCGGGCAAGCCGTCGCGGCGGGTGTATTCGGCGATGTATCCGCTTTCCGGCACGTCCTTGTAGACCTCGCCGAACATGTGGAAGTTCGGAATGCCGGCGGCATCGGCACAGGCTTCCATCGCGGGCACGAATTCCTGCCAGAAGCCCGGATCGACGTGGCGAGCGGTATCGATGCGGAAGCCGTCGACGCGGGTGCGGGTGATCCAGTCGCAGAAGATCTGCTGCATCCCGGCACGCACGCGCGGGTGTTCGGTGAACAGGTCGTCGAGCCCGGCGAAGTCGCCGAAGCGGCTGTCCTCGCCGGTGAAGCTGCTGTTGCCGCGATTGTGGTAGTAGATCGGATCGTTGAGCCAAGCGGGCACCTTCGCGGCGCGCTCTGCCTCTGGCACGCGCGGAATATAGGCGTAGTTCGGATCGGTCAGGCGGTCGAAGTTGGCCGCGCTCGAATCCTCGTGCCCGGCGAAGCCTTCGTTGATGCGCGCCCCGTCCGGCCCGCCGCGGGTGGAATAGGGGTAGTCGCCAAGGCTGCGATATTCGAAGTTCGTCTCCGGCCCGTCGGCATAGGTGATGACGTCGGCGGTGTGGTTGGTGATGATGTCCATGTAGACCTTCATCCCGCGAGCATGGGCGGCATCGACGAAGGCGGTGAATTCCTCGCGCGTGCCGAAGTGGCCGTCGGGGCGGGTGAAGTCGGTGACCCAGTACCCGTGATAGCCCGCACTCTCGTCGCCAGGCGGGCCCTGCACGGGCTTGTTCTGGAAGATCGGCGCGAACCAGATGGCGGTGACGCCCAGCCCTTCGAGATAGTCGAGCCGGCTGGTGAGGCCGGCTAGGTCGCCGCCGTGGAAGAAGCCCCGCGCGGAAGGATCGAACCCGGTGGCGAGGCGGTCGCCGGTGAAGTCGCCGGTGTCGTTCGACGGGTCCCCGTTCTCGAACCGGTCGGGCAGGACGAAATAGATGATCTCCTCGCTCGGCTCGCGCGCGAGGTAGCTGCCGACGGGAGCGACGGGTGCGGCGGGCGGCGCGGGCGGCACGGTGGCGCAGCCGGAGAGTAGCGTTGCGGCAAGGCCGATGGCGAACGCGCGCTTCATGCCGCCTCTCCGACGCGCGCGCCGCCGATGTAGCCTTGCAGGAAATCGAGATGGCGGGGCATGGGCTTCACCTGTTCGACGAGGGCAGTTTCGGTCTGTTCGAGCATGGCGCGAAGATCGGCCTCGGGCAGCGCGTCGGCCATCGGGTTGTAGCCCCGCGCCTCCACGCCCTGCCCGGCCAGCACCTGGAACCAGCCCACCTCGGTGAACAATTCTTCGTGCTCGCGATGGATGAACCCCGCTTCGCGCCACAGCTCCAGCTTGGCAATCAAGGTATCGGGCAGCGGCATGTGCCGCACGTGGTCCCAGAACGGTTCGCCCTCGCGCTGGTTGGCGGTGTAGTGGAGGACCAGGAAATCGCGGATGCGCTCCCACTCAAAAGCAGCCTGATGGTTGAACCAGTCCCGCACCGCCGGTGCGGCCTCGCCGTGCGCTGGCATGACCGCGAGGAAGCGGCTGATGGCCGACTGGACGAGGTGGATGCTGGTCGATTCCAACGGTTCCATGAAGCCTGCCGCAAGGCCTAGCGCGAGGCAGTTGCCGCGCCAGTGCTCGGCCCGCCTGCCGGTGGTGAAGCGGATGGGGCGCGGGTTTCCCTGCGGCTCGCCGTCGAGGCCCCCGAGCAGCGTGGCGCTCGCCTCGTCGTCGGAAAGGTGGGTGCTGGAATAGACGAGGCCGTTGCCGATGCGGTGCTGCAGCGGGATGCGCCATTGCCACCCGCTTTTCCCCGCGATCGAGCGGGTGAACGGCGTGAAGTCGCCGCCGCTGGCGCAGGGTACGGCCACGGCCCGGTCGCAGGGCAGGTAGTTCGACCAGTCGTCGAACCCGGTGCCCAGCGCCTCGCCGATCAGCAGCGCGCGAAAGCCGGTACAGTCGAAGAAGAAGCGGCCCGCCACCTCGCGCTGGCCCCCAAGCCGCAGCGCAGCGATGTCGCCGCTCTCGCCGTCCAGCGCGACGTGTTCGATGATCCCTTCGATCCGCTCCACCCCGCGCGTTTCGGCGAACCGGCGCAGGGTGGCGGCGTAGAGCGCGGCGTCGAAATGGTAGGCATAGGGCATCTCGTGACCGCCCGCCGTCTTGCCCCGATGCATCCGCATGGTGCGCGCGGCGAGCTCGTTCAGCGAGTAGCGTTGCAGCGGCTTGGCAAGCCCCAATTTCTGCGCCCTGAGCCAGAAATGCTGAAACGGCAGCAGGCCGAGCGGACGGCCCACGTTGCCGAAGGCGTGCATGTAACTCGCCCCCTCGCGCAGCCAGCCGTCGAAGCTGATGCCGAGCTTGAAGGTGCCCTTCGTCTCGCGCAGGAAATCCGCTTCGCCCAGGCCCAGCGCGCCGTTGAAATGGTGGATCTGCGGTATTGTGGCCTCGCCCACGCCGACAGTGCCGATGGCTTCGCTCTCCACCAGTGCGATGCGGGTGCCGGGCGGCGTGAAGCGAGCGAGGGCAGCGGCGCACATCCAGCCGGCGGTGCCGCCGCCGGCGATGACGAAATCGTATGGTGCGCTGCCTGTCATCATGTCGTCCTCGTCCCGGCCACGGACCCTTGGCGTCCGGGCCTCAGGAGCGATACAGGAAACCGGCGGGGAGCAAAGGGAGGAGCACTCCCCGCCGGCCCATGACCGATCAGAAGCGGTAGGAGGCCCCGATCAGGTAAGTGCGACCGTACTGTTCGTAGTCGATGATCTGTTCACGATCGCCGTTCTGGAACGATACGAAGGGTTCGTCGGTGAGATTGAGCGCCTGCAGCGTCAGCGACAGCCCGTCGAGCATGCCGCTGTCGAAGCGGTAGCCGATCTGTGCGTCGAAGATCGATTCCGGCTCCGTCTCGCGGAACGAGCGGCTGGCCGAGATACCGATGAATTCCGCCAGGAACTCGGTGCGGTAACGATGGCTGACGCGCGCCTCGAAGCCGCCGGTCTCGAAGAACAGCGTGGAGTTCACCACCCACTTCGACAGGCCCGGAACGTCGGTATCGAACGGGTCGCCCTGATCCGGCGTGATCTCCAGCTGGCTATCGGTATAGCTCACGCTGGTCTGGAATCCGAAGCCTTCGAGCGCGTCGAACAGCGAACCGAAGGGCAGCGACAGGCTGGCTTCCACGCCGAAGATGTGGCCGTCCGCCTGGTTGTCCGGACCGCCCACGAAGCCCAGCGTGTTGTTGCCGGTCGCGGCGAAAGCGGCCTGCTGCTGGGCGTTGAGGATCGGCACGAGGTAGCTGAAGTCACGCACCACCACTGCGTTGGGGTTCACGAAATCGCTCAGCCACTTGTAGTAACTGGCGAGCGCGAAGTAGCCCTGGCGGCCGGCGAAGTAATGCTCGAACGACACGTCCACGCTGTCCGCCACGTAGGGCCGCAACTCGGGATTGCCGCCGCCCCCGCCGAAGATGGTGAACTGGCCCGGTAGCACGGTGTTGGCGATGCTGGCGTTGTAGGAGGCGTTCAGCTGGTCCATGCGCGGACGGGCCAGCGTGCGCGCCGCGCCGAGGCGCAGCAGGGTGTTGTCGCCCACCTCGAAGCTGAAGGTGGCGCTCGGCAGGACGTGGAAATACTCGTCCCCGCCCTCAGTCGGGGTCAGCTGCGCGCCGATACCGCCCGAGGAGTTGAAGCCGGTCGAGCTCTGGTCGGTGTAGACGAACTGCAGGCCCGCGTTGCCGGTCATCGGCATGCCCAGCATCTCGGTGTCGAGGTCGAACCGGGCGTAGCCGGTGTAGACCTTTTCGTTCACAGTCCAGTCGCCCGGGAAGGGCAGGTCGGAGCTCTGCACGTCGGTCAGCACATAGGTGCCGTTGTTCAACAACACGAACGGATCGTAGGCAACCTGCGGGCCGAACCCGAGGAAGCCGAGCGAAGAGGTGGGGTCGAGCAGCGCATCGGTCGGGATCGGCAGGCGGGTCACCGCGCCCTGGCCGGCATAGACGGACGGGCCGCCCGACAGGCTCAGGAAGTTCTGCGTGATGTCGCGGCTCTTGGTGCGATCGTCGTAGGCGAGACCCAGCACCACCGCTTCCAGCCCGTCGAAGGCCTGGCGGGCCAGCGCGGCCTCGGCCCGGACAGTCCACAGTTCGTCCTCGGTCGCGGTATCGTTGATGAAGCCGGCCTGCACGATGCCGCCCGCACCCCAGCCGCGCGGATCGGTCAGCTGGATGAGGTTGGTATCGGAATAGTCGATCTGGTTGGTGAACTGGAACGGGAAGCCGCCCGGATTGCGCGTGTAGGTCACCGTGTCCGAAGGCGCGGCCGGGTTGGCGGCGTAGCTGAGACCCGAATTGCTCTCGATCTGCTGCAGCCGGCGATCGGCGCTCGAATAGGCGATGTCGAGGCTGAGCAGGACATCGTCGGTATCGTAGCTGGTGTTCCAGCCGATGGCGAAGGTTTCTGTATCCTTGCGGTCGAAGTCGTTGCGGACCACGGGCTGCACGCCGGTGAATGTGACAGAGTCGGGAAAGTCGCCGCCGCTGTTGCCGGTGATCGTGGCGCCCGATCCCCAGCCCGGGTTGAGCGGGAACTCGATACCGCGCTGCGGGATGCGCTCGCGATAGTCGGCGTAGAACACGTCGAGGGTGGAATTCCACTCGGGGCTCGGCTCCCACTCAAGTGTGCCGAACACGCCCAGACGATCGAGGTCGACCGAGCGCGCATAGGGCTTCATGCCGCCGAGCACGGCGAAACCGGCATCGTCGGGATAACCCCAGGCGTTGAAGCGGCGCACCTGGCTGGGCGAGGACTGGTAGGCGACGCCCAGCGCTACGCCGAGGGTGTCATTGGCGAACTGGTCGACGAAAGTGCCGGTGGCGCGGTAGCCCCAGCCCTCGATGTCGGGGTTGAGCGAGCCGTCCTCGTTGAACTCGAGGCGGCCGCTGAGCGACACGATGCGGTCGGCCTGGTCGAGCGGACGAATCGTGCGAAGGTCCACGGTTCCCGCGAGGCCCTGACCGATGAGGCCGGCGAACGGCGTCTTGTAGACCACGCCCGAGTTGATGAGCTCGGAGGGATACTGGTCGTATTCGACGGCGCGGTTGTCGCCCGAGGAGACGAGTTGGCGGCCGTTCAGCAGCGAGGTGCCGTAGTCCGGGCCGAGGCCGCGGATCGACAGGCTCTGCGCGCGGCCATCGATGCGCTGCACGGCGAGGCCGGGCAGGCGGCCGAGCGTTTCGGCGATGGAGATGTCGGGCAGCTTGCCGATGTCCTCGGCGCTGAAGGCCTCGACGATGACCGAGCTCTCGCGCTTGGTGTTGATCGCGCTTTCCAGCGCCTGGCGGTAACCGGAGACGATGATGGCCTCGCCCTGCGCGACGTCATCCTGGTCGCCGACGGTGGCCTCGTCCGACTGGTCGGCGGGGTCGACCTGCGCCAGCGCGACGCTTGGCAGGGCAAAGGCGGCGACGGTAAAGGCGGTGGTGCTGGCGCCAGAGCGCAAGAGATTACGGATGGTCATTCGGTCCCCCCGGTGAAAAAAAGCCGGTCGGACGACGAGCGTCACTTTCCGGCGGTCCTGCTCCAAAAATCGCGGGTCTTGGGGTCGTTGTCCCGCCACGCTTGCCTGCCTGCCTACAGGGCGGTCCGGCGCATTAGGAAGACAGCATACGAATGCGTATGACGCGCCGGGCCGGGTACTGTGGCGCAATTGTCGCAGCCCGCCGGTTCTGGCCCCGTGGGCGGGCCAGCGGCTCAGGCCTTGAGGAACAGGTTGAGCGTGAGCCGCCCTCTGCGCGGGTCGGCCACGGGGGCGAAGCCATTAGGCGGCGCAGCGCAGTGCAGCGTGTTACCGCGATAGGCGATCATCCGGTTCGCCGCGCCGTCGACCTTGCAGGTCCTGGCGAACAGCGGGGACCTCTCGCCGATATAGCAGGCTTCCGGTACTCCGTGGCGCGCGCTTTGCTCATCGAGCGCTTCGCGGTAGGCATCGAAGCGGCCGGCATCGACGCTCTCGAAACCCGTCGCGCGCTGGCGATAGAAGGCCGTGCCGCCTGCCGCATCGTCCGACAGGTAGAGGAGCACGGCGATGCGTTCCGGCTCCACCCCGTCGAAATGCGGCAGGCGCTGGATCGGGGCAAGATCGGCAGGGGCCACGGTGACGAGGCTGAGATAGCATTCGAAATAGCGCGGCGGGCCGGCCAGCCCGAAGCCCCGCTGCATGGCGGGCAGCAGCGGGGCAACAAGCGGCATGGCGACGCCTTCAGACACCGGCGCGCGCACGCCGGGATAGAAGGGGCCGATGGGCCGGTAGGCATGGCGCGCGGCGATCTCGCGCACCAGCGCGAGATCGGCCACCGCATCCTCGATCGTCAGCAGCGGCTGCCGCTCCACGCCGAAGCTGCTCAGCGAGGCACGGTGGGCAGCAGAGAGAGCAAGCGGCGAGGTTATCGGCGTGGGTCCCGTTGGCGCAAATGTCACAACCGCCATGCAACCGTCGGCCCGTGTTGGCAATCGCGCCTGCCCGCGATATGCCTTTGCCCAATCGCGCGGGCGGAGAGGAGCCCGGCCCGCGCGGGAGGAGAGCACATGGGACGCGCGCCGACCGGTCGGCCGACCAGTTTCGACATCGCCTATTTGGCGGGGGTCTCCCAGCCCACGGTCAGCCGTGCATTGCGCGGCGACAAGGCCGTCAGCGAGGCGACGCGCGAACGCATCCGCCAGATCGCCCGCGACCTCAACTATACCGTCGACAAGAACGCCTCCTCGCTGCGCTCGCAGCGCTCGAACACCATCGCCCTGCTGTTCTTCGAGGACCCGACTCCCGACGAGAGCATGATCAACCCCTTTTTCCTCGCCATGCTGGGATCGATCACCCGCGCCTGCGCCAGCCGCGGGCTCGACCTCCTGATCTCGTTCCAGCGCATGGAGGACGACTGGCACGTCCAGTACCAGGACAGCCACCGTGCCGACGGGCTGATCCTCTTGGGCTACGGCGACTACACGCTGTACGAGGAGCGGCTGGAGCAATTGCAGCGACAGGGCACGCACTTTGCCCGCTGGGGTTCGGTCACCAGCGACGCGACGGGCTCCACCGTGGGATCCGACAACTTCGGCGCCGGGCGGCTGGTGGGCGAGCACCTTATCGCGCAAGGGCGCCGTCGCCTCGCCTTCCTCGGCCACGCGGACGAGCATTATCCCGAGTTCGCCCAGCGCTATCGCGGGATGTGCCGGGCGCTGGAGGAGGCCGGGATTGCGCCCGACGGGGCGCTGCAGGCCGACGCGATCACCACCGAGGAAGCGGGCCGCGCCGCCATGCTGGCGCTGCTGGCACGCGGGGGCGAGCGGCCCGACGCGATCTTTGCCGCCAGCGACCTCATCGCCATCGGGGCCATGCGCGCTTTGGCTGAGGCAGGCCTTGCCGTCCCGGGCGACGTGGCGGTCGCCGGTTTCGATGACATTCCCGCCGCCAGCCTTACCTCGCCCCCGCTCACCACGATGATGCAGGACATCCGCGGCGCGGGCGAACGGCTGGTGGAAACGCTGCTCGCACGCATAGAGGAGCGCTCCGGACCCGATGCGCGCCTGCCCACCCGCCTGATCGTGCGCGGCAGCACCGGAGCCTGCCTGACCACCGGCTAGGTCAGCCTCTTGAATTCGTATGCAGCTTGTAGGCCGTGGCCCGCTGTGCCAGCCATCGCGGCAGGCGCAGCGCGGCGAAGATCGTGCCAGCGGGGACGAGAGAGGAATGGCCAATGGCATCGGTTCACGGCGCGCCCGAAGCGGCAGCAGCGCTAGGCACGGCAATGCGCAAGCCGCGCATGGGCGCCGGGGGGCTCGCCAACATCAGCCTCGGCTTTTTCGGCATTCAGATCGGCTTCGTTCTCCAGAATTCGAACATGAGCCGCATTTTCCAGACGCTGGGCGCGAGCATGGACGACCTGCCCGCGCTGTGGGTCGCCGCGCCGCTGACCGGGTTGATCGTGCAGCCGATCATCGGCCACCTGTCGGACCGGACATGGAACCGCTTCGGCCGCCGCCGCCCCTATTTCATGGCCGGCGCGCTACTGGCCGCAATCGCCCTGCTGCTGATGCCGCTCGCCCCTGCATTTGCCGCGCCGCTGGTCTTCGCCGCCGCATTGCTATGGGTGCTCGATGCCAGCCTCAACATCGCGATGGAACCGTTCCGCGCCTTCGTCGGCGACATGCTCGATAGCTCCCAGCACGCCACCGGCTACGCGGTGCAGACCGCCTTCATCGGCGCGGGCGCGGTGGTCGCGGCGATCTTCCCCTGGCTGCTCGAACAGTTCGGTGTCAGCAATGTCGCGGCGGCGGGGGAGATACCCGCCACGGTACGCTGGAGCTTCTGGGCGGGCGCGGTTGCACTGTTTGCGGCCATCGGCTGGACGGTGGTAAGCACAAGGGAATATTCGCCCGAACAGATGGCTGCGTTCGAGGCCGAGCGCGAGGTCGAGGCGCTCCAGCCGCTGCGCGCGCTCGCAGCGAAGAGCTATGCATCCTCGCTGCTGTGGCTCGCCGCCGGTGCGGTGGTAGCTGTGATCGTCGCGCCGCTCGGGCTGGAAAAGGAAATCTACCTCCTCGCTGGCCTGCTGGCGACCTACGGCGTGCTCTCGGCCATCGGCATCGCCATGGCCAGGCAGGGACGCGAGGCCAACATGCTTTCCAGCATCGTTGGAGACTTTTCGGGGATGCCCGACACCATGAAGCGCCTGGCGCTGGTGCAGTTCTTCAGCTGGTCCGCACTATTTATCATGTGGATCTATTCCGGCCCCATCGTCTCACAGTATTTCTACGGCAGCGCCGACCCGACCAGTGCCGCCTACAACGAGGGCGCGAACTGGTGGAACCTCATCTATACCGTGCAGAACGGCGTCGCTGCCGTCGCCGCACTGCTGCTGCTGCCGGCCATGTCGCGGCGGCTGGGCAAGGCGCGCACGCACATGGTCTGCCTGATGCTGGGCGCGGCGGGGTTCCTCGGATACTTCGTGCTGCGCGACCCGGACCTGCTGATCGTGTGCGAGGTGCTGAAGGGTATCGCCTGGGCCAGCATCCTCGCCATGCCTTACGCCATCCTCGCCAGCAGCCTGCCGCAAGCGAAACTCGGCATCTACATGGGCCTGTTCAACATCTTCATCGTCGTGCCGCAGTTGCTAGTGGCAACGGTCATGGGCAGCGTGATGAACGCCTTCTTCCCCGACGATCCGGTGTGGACCATGCTGTTCGCCGCTGCGGCCTGGGCGCTGGCCGGACTTGCCATGCTGCGCGTCACCGTGCCGGACGAGACGCGATGAGGCAGGGCGCGCAAGTCGCAGCATGAGCCTCGTCGGGGTCATCGAGGCGGGCGGCACCAAGTTCGCCGCCCCGCCTGCCAGACCTGACGGCACGTTGCTCGATCGTATGCACATGGATACCCAAGCGGATGCGAAAAGCTTTGCCAAGCTGGCCAACCGGTTCGCCGTCGCCGCCCGGCACGGTCCCATTGCCGCCCTTGGGGTCGCCAGGTTCGGCCCATTCGACCTCGATTCCGCCTCCCCCGCCCACGGCATTTTCACCACCACCCTTAAGCCCGAGTGGAGCGGGGTGAACTGGCACGAGGCGCTAAAATTATTTGGCGTGCCCGTTGCCATCGATATCCACGTCAACGGCGCGGCCATGGGCGAAAGGATGGCGGGTGCGGGGCGCGGCAGGTGCACGATCGCCTACACCACGATCAGCGCCGGCATCGGTACATCTGCGAGATCTTTCTCAGCGTCGCGCGCGCCAAGGGGAAGTCGCTGGGCGCAGGCACGCACTGGGTCTTCGCCGCCGCGGTTACGCTGGGGATGCCCGCCGTCCTCGCCGCCGTGTCGCCGGTGGCAATCTTCCTGTTTTACGCCGGCATGATGGCGCTGCAGGTGGTCTCGATGGTCGAGACCGGCGGCCTCGCGCTGGAAGACGTCGCTGTCCAACTCTCCCCCGCACACAAGGAACCCTCGCATGAAGAAACACCTCCTCGTTGCCGCCGCGCCGCTCTTCACGCTTTCCGCCTGCGCTACTGTTCCGGCCACCGCGCCTGCCGCCACCGACCCGTGGCAGCCGCGGCCCTATGTGCAGATCGAGGCGCCCGAATGGACGCGCGATGCCGTGCTCTACCAGATCAACACTCGCCAGTTCACGCCCGAGGGCACGTTCCGCGCCGCCGAGCGAGAGCTTCCGCGCCTGCGCGAGCTAGGTGTCGACATCCTCTGGTTGATGCCCATCCACCCGATCGGCGAGCTCAACCGCAAGGGCACCCTCGGCAGCCCCTACTCCGTGCGCGACTACTACGCCGTGAACCCGGAATTCGGCACCGAGGCGGAGTTTCGCAGCTTCGTCGATGCCGCCCATGCGCAGGGCTTCCGCGTCATCCTCGATCTCGTTGCCAACCACACCGCCTGGGACAACGCCCTCGCGAGCGAGCACCCCGACTGGTACGAGACAACCTGGGACGGTCAATTCCGCCCCACACCGTGGTGGGACTGGTCCGACATCATTGATCTCGACTGGTCGCAGCCCGGCGTGCGCGAACACGTCGGCGGGGCGATGGAGCACTGGGTGCGCGAATTCGGCGTCGACGGCTTCCGCGCCGACGTGGCGGGATACGTGCCGGTCGATTTCTGGGAGACCATGCGCGCACGCCTCGATGCCATCCGCCCGGTCTTTATGCTCGGCGAGGTGCAACAGTCGAGCTACCACCGCGCCGCCTTCGACGCGAGTTACGGCTGGGATTGGCATGTCGCCTCCAAGCGCATTGCCCAGGGGCAGGCGGATGCCACCGGCTTTTTCGGCTATTACGCCGAGGACGAGAGCCTGTGGCCGCGCGAGGCCATGCGACTCACCTACATCGAGAACCACGACTCCAATGCCTGGGAAGGCACGATGGAGGAGAACTACGGCCCTGCGCTAGAGGCTATGACGGCTCTCAGCTTCACGCATGACGGTCTGCCACTGATCCACAACGGGCAGGAAGCCTGCAACACCAAGCGGCTAG